>CAZNAE010000013.1:0-21067 GCA_964570695.1 uncultured Devosia sp. | reverse complement strand
CGATGGCCCTCCGAGCACACCGGCCCGAACGGATCGAGCGGCCAGTGGCCGATGAGCCCGATGCCGAATTCGTCGTTTCGCACCAGCTCGTCGTGGATGACGAGGCCATAGCCGATGCCGGCGCCCAGCGTGATCACCGCAAAGCGGTCGAGGCCGCGCCCGGCGCCGAACCAGTGCTCGTATTCGGTGAAGGCGACGAGATCGTTCTCGACGATGGTCGGCAGCCCGGTGCGCGCTTCGATCATCGTGCCCAGTGAAACATCGCTCCAGCCGAGGAACGGCGCGCTCAGCACCTGACCGTGCTCGCCCAGCAGGCCACCGATGCCGATACCGAGGGCAGTGACGCCGGCGCTGCCAGCGAGCGATTTCGCGAGTGCCGCGACGACGTCCGCGACCGCCTCGGGATCGCGCGCCTTGAGCCGCCTGGCCTCGGTCTTGAGCACATTCGCGCGAAGATCGGTGGTAACGCCGGTGACCTCGTCGGCGGTAAGTTTCATGCCGACGAAGCGCTGCGAGCCGGGAACGACATCGAGCAATTGCGAGGGCCGGCCGACCTTGCCATCGACCTGCTCGCCCACTTCGACCAACAAGCCCGAATCGAGCAGCGGCGTGCTGAGGCGGGTGAGCGAGCCTGCCGACAGATCGAGCCGCCGCGCCACTTCGCTGCGGGACATCGGCCCGTGGATCAGCACCTCGAGCGCCACCGCGCGCGTCGCGCCGTTGCCGGATGTCCATCGGGGCGTGGTGATCCGCATCGAAGCCGAAATTCCTCTCGAAACGACCGATTAGCCCATCAAGTTAGTTTTGCCAAGAAACAAATACGTGCGTCTTGAGGCGATATTCGACCGGTTGACAGCCTAATTAGTTTCGCCATAAAATAATTAGAACGGGTCGCTCGAACGCCCGTCGTTGAGGAGGAATTCACATGTCACCCAATCTGACGCGCCGGGGCGCGTTGCTCTCGATGGTCGCCGCCGCGACGTTGTTTGCGGCTGCGCCGGCGCTTGCCGACGACATCACACTCACGTTCTGGGGCGCCTATGGCAATGGCGGCAACTCGGTGCAGCAGGACGCGCTCAACAACACGCTGATCCCGGCGTTCGAAGCCGCGCATCCGGGCGTGACGGTGAAGTATGTCGATATCCCCTACGACTCGCTGCTGCAGAAGCTGACCACCAGCGCCGCCGGCGGCGAGCTGCCGGACCTCGTGCGCGCCGATCTCGGCTGGGTGCCGCAATTCGCCAAGCTCGGCGTACTGGTGCCGCTCTCGGACGCGATGGCTGACTACAAGACGCTGGGCGCAGCGACGTATCCGGGTTCGCTCTCGACCAATCTCTACAAGGGCAAATATTACGGCCTGCCGCTCGACACCAACACCCGCGTGCTGATCACCTCGCAGGACGCGCTCGACAAGGCCGGCCTGTCGGCGCCGCCCAAGACCTTCGACGAGTTCAAGGCAATGGCCGCCAAGCTCAAGGGCACCGATGTGCAGGTGTTCGCCGATGGTGGATTGGGCGGCTGGAACATTCTGCCCTGGATCTGGTCCGGTGGCGGCAACATCACCGATCCCGACCTGACCAAGGCCTCCGGCTATCTCGACGGGCCGGACAGCGTCGCAACCGTGCAAATGCTGGTCGATCTTTACAAGGACGGTCAAATCCCTAACCTGATCATCGGCAATTCCGGCGCCACCGGTACCTCCGACGGCCTGCCGTCCGGCAATTACGCGACCATCTTCGATGGTCCGTGGATGGCCGGCGTCTGGTCCGGCCAATATCCGGACTTCAAACCGATCTACGCTCCGATCCCGGCCGGTAAAGGCGGCTCGATCAGCGTCGTCGGCGGCGAGGACATCGTCGTGACGAACGCCTCGAAGAACCAGGCAGCGGCAGAAGACTTCGTCCGCTTCACCCAGACCGAGGCTTTTCAGATCGCCATGGTCAAGACCGGCCAGATGACGGTGATCCCCGCCTTCGCCGACCAGCAGACGACCATCGCGCCTTACTACTCGACCTTCTCGAACCAGCTGAAGACCGCCAAGTCGCGCCTTGCCATCTCGACGGCCTCGCAGGTCGACGCCATCCTCAACACCGAGCTGACCCCGGCCTTCAAGGGCGACGTCTCGGTGCAGGACGCGCTGACCAAGGCGGCCACACAGGTGGACGCACTGCTCGCCGCCGAGAAATAATCGGCAATGACGGACTTGGTCCGCGACGCTTCCTCCCCCACACTTGCGCGGCGCTCCTTCCCGGGGGCGCTGCGCAAGGCGGGGTGGCCCATGGCCCGGATGCGAACCTATCTGGCTCCAGCGCTGTTCATCGCGCCGGGCTTTCTGCTCTTCCTTGTCGCCATCGTCTGGCCGATGCTGCAGGCCATCCAGATGAGCTTTTACGACTGGAAGGTCGTCGCCGGCGCCGCCAGCACCTTCATCGGGCTGACCAATTACATCGGCGCGCTCAACGACCCGCACGTCTGGCTGAGCCTTTCCAATAGCGGCGTCTACATGCTCTTCACAGTGCCGCCGCAGATCGTCCTCGGCCTCGGCATCGCGCTGCTGCTCAAGGACAAGAGCCCGGTGCAGCCGCTGTTCCGCGCGCTCTACTATCTGCCGGTGGTGACGAGCTGGGTCGTGGTGTCGCTGCTGTTCCGCTACCTGTTCGCCGACAAGGGCCTCGTCAACTGGATGCTCGGCCTGCATGTGTCGTGGCTCTCCGACCGCTGGACCGCGCTGGTCGCCATCTGCGTGCTCGGCGTGTGGAAGGGCGTCGGCTGGTCGATGATGATCTTCCTCGCGGCGCTGCAGGGGGTGCCGCAGTCGCTGGTTGAAGCCGCCAAGATCGACGGCGCCAATCGCTGGCAGCGTTTCCGCACCGTCACCCTGCCCTCGATCTGGCCGGCCGTCGGTTTCGTCACCGTGATGCTGGTGATCGGCGGCTTCAACGTCTTCACCTCGGTCCAGAACATGACTGGCGGCGCGCCGGCCGGCGATACCGACGTGATGCTGACCTACATGTTCCGGCAGGCCTTCGATTTCCTCTATTTCGGCTATGGCTCGGCGATCGCCGTGCTGCTGATGATCATCGTCTTCGCACTCTCGATCATCCAGCTCCGATTGTTTCGGGCGCCCTCGGGAGAGGCTGTATGACCGCCCGCGTGAGCCCGGCGAGCGCGCTGCGCTACACGACGCTCAGCGTCGGCGCGCTGGTGATGATCACGCCGTTCCTCTACATGGTCTCGACCAGCTTCAAGGCGCAGCAATATGTGCTGAAGGTGCCGCCGCAGTTCATCCCCGATCCGGCCACGCTCTCGAACTATATCCACGTCCTGGTCGCCGGCGGCTTCGCGCATTATTTCTTAAACTCCGTTCTGGTCGCCGGCAGCGCGACGGTGATCGCCGTCTTCCTCAGCGCCATGATGGCCTATGGTTTTGCTCGGTACCGTTTCCCTGGCCGCGAGTGGCTCTTTCGTCTGCTGCTGCTCGGCCTGATGATCCCGGCGACAATGCTGCTGATCCCGCAATTCATTCTCGCCAAATATCTCGGGCTGATCGACAGCCTGCCGGGGCTGGTGGTGTTCTACGTGGCCGGCAATCTGGCGCTCAATACTTTCCTCATGCGTGGCTTCTTCGAGGCGCTGCCGAACGAGCTCGACGATGCCATGCAGATCGACGGCGCCAATGACTGGCGGCGCTTCCTCAATCTGGCGCTACCGCTTGGCCGCCCGGCGCTCGCAACCGCGACGATCTTCACCTTCCTCGCGACGTGGGACGAATATGCCTGGGCGCTGACCAGTATTTCGACGCCCGAGAACCAGACGCTGCCGATCGCCATCGCGCTGCTCGAGGGACCCAAGGGCACCCAATGGGGCATGGTGTTCGCCGCCTCGGTGGTCGCCATTGTGCCGGTGATCGCGGTGTTCCTGATCTTCCAGCGCCACTTCGTCCAGGGCCTCACCGCCGGGGCGGTCAAGGGATGAGCGTGGCCGAACTGCTGCCAACCAAGGCCTCGTTCAGGCCGAACGAGCCGATCGAAATCGAACTGCGCGGCGCCGTCGCGGCCGGGATGCTGCTCGTATTCCATCTGGGCGAGCTTGTGGCTGAGCAGCGGTGCGAGGGCACCGGTGCTCTCATCCTACCCGCCCTGCCGGAGGGCGGCCATAGCGTTGAGCTTGGCGAGCTCCAGACAGCCATTGAGGTGGCGGGCAATCCGCGCGGACGGCTGCGCTATGGGTTCGTCGCCAGCTACGCGCCCGACAAGGACGTGCCGGCGGTGATCGACACTGTGCGCCGGCTGCATCTCACCGGAATACAATTCTACGATTGGGCCTATCGCCATGCCGACCTGATGGGCGGCGGCGAGGCCTACAACGACGCTCTCGAGCAGCCGATTGCGCTCGCTACCGTCAGGGCGATGACGCAAGCGGTGCAAGCGGCCGGCTCGAGGGCGCTGGGCTATGCGGCGGTCTACGCTGTCGGGCCGAAGGAATGGCCGCACTGGCAACACGACGCGCTGCTCAAGCCCGACGGGACGGCCTATGCGCTCGGCGACTTCCTGTTCGTCCTCGATCCGGCAGCGCCGGACTGGCTGGCGCATTTCACCGCCGATCTGCAGGCCGCCGCCGAGGCATTGGGCTTCGATGGTTTTCACCTCGATCAGTACGGCTGGCCAAAGCGCGCAATGCGCGCCGACGGCACGGAGATCGATGTCGCGGCCTCGTTCGTGACGCTGATCGGTGGCGTGCGGGCGGCACTGCCCGATGCGCACCTCGTCTTCAACAACGTCAACGATTTTCCGACTCGACTCACGGCACAGAGCCCGCAGGACGCGGTCTACATCGAGCCCTGGGCACCGCAGCTCACGCTGCAGTCGCTCGCCGATACCGCTAGCCGCGCCCGCGCCTTCGGCGACGGCAAGCCGGTGGTGTTTGCGGCGTATCAGCATGTCTACGAGACGGCGCCGGTAGCGGCGGCGGATCGCGCGACGGCGCTGACCATGGCCACGCTGTTCTCGCACGGCGCGACGCAGTTGCTGGCCGGCGAAGCGGACCGGCTCCTGACGGACCCCTATTACGTGCGCAACCGTGTGCTCGAACCGGCGACCGCGGCGTTGCTAAAGCGCTGGTATGATTTCCTCGTCGCGCACGACGAACTGCTGATGCCGCCAGAGCTGACGGAGGTCACCCACTCTTATGCCGGCGCCTATAATCGCGAGCTCGACGTGTCGTTCGCCGAGGCCGAGGTGAGCGAAACCGCAATCGCAGGCAAGGTCTGGCGCCGCATCGTCCGAGCCGGCGATCGGCTGGTCGTGCATCTGATCAATCTGTGCGGCCAGAGCGATACGCTGTGGGACGCGCCGCGCAATGCGCCGGTATCGCCAGGCGCCGCGACACTCCGGTTCCGGCGGCTGCTCGGCCGCACCCCGCGCGTCTGGGCGGCCGATCCGGACGGCGCCGGTCGTCTGATGCCGCTCGCGGTCGAACTGGACAGCAACGACGCCGTGGCCCAATTGCCGCCGCTCGGCATTTGGCAGCTGCTGCTGGTCGATCTCGGCTAGAACCTCGGCTCCGGCTTGACAGTTTCGGGGCCCAAACCTAAGAAGGCCGCGCTTCTGGCAGCCGCACCGGCATGGGGCGGGGTAGCTCAGGTGGTTAGAGCAGCGGAATCATAATCCGCGTGTCGGGGGTTCAAATCCCTCTCCCGCTACCAGAAGCTTCCAATACCCAGGATCAGGCGGCCGCACCGCGGCGAACCTCGTCGCCGCGGCGGTCGATGAACGCGCGCACGGCGCGGAGGTCGGCCTCGAAGCGCAGCAATTCGTCGGCGGCTTTGTCGCGGTCGGGCAGGCGCAGCAGGTAAGATGGATGGACCGTCACCATCAGCGCGGCGCCGTCGGGCAGTTCGAGCTTCTTGCCGCGGAGCACGGTGATCGAGGCGGCTTTGCCCATCAGGCTCTGCGCCGCCGTGGCGCCAAGCGCCACCACCAGCTTCGGCCGGACGAATTCGCGCTCGAGATTGATCCAGAAACGGCAGGCCTGGATTTCGCCGGCGTTCGGCTTCTGGTGAATGCGCTTCTTGCCGCGTGGCTCGAATTTGAAATGCTTGACGGCATTGGTGACGTAAACCCGCCGCCGCTCGATCCCGACCTTGTCGAGCGCCCGGTCGAACACCTGCCCGGCCGGCCCGACGAACGGCTTGCCCGCCAGATCTTCCTGGTCACCCGGTTGCTCCCCGACGAACATTACCTCCGCCGTCTGCGGACCCTCGCCGAACACTGCCTGCGTCGCGTGCTCGTACAGCTGGCAACGGCGGCAGCCCTGCACGGCGGCGCGAGCATCGGCGAGCGACGCGATCTGTTGTTCTTCGGCTGTCATGGCGACCTCCTCGATCGGAGGAGAAATCGCGCCGGGCCGCGGAAGGTTGCGCGCCTCCGCCCGCTTCGCCTCTTCGCGCAATTCGCTCACGAGCTTGTAGAGCCGGCTCACATCTGGATCGGAGCGCGACGCCAAGAGGGTGCGATCCTTCTGCAGCCGGAACAGCAGGCGATAGAGCAGCGCAAAGCGTAGCGGATCGCGGTGGAACAGCGCGATTTGCGCAAGCTCGATGAAGCGCTCCGGCACGACGCCCACGGCGCGGCGGGTGACCGCCGGCGGCGACTCGGCGAGAGTGGCAAACAGATCGTCCGGTGCCTCCTCCCATTTCACGTCGTCGGGCGGCGTGCCCGCCAGCAGCAGCGCCCGCGCCGCGTTGCGCCACTCGGTGAAGTCGTTGGGCGCTGCCAGCCGCACATGCATTTGTTCACTATATGTTCTCGCGTCGTCTCCGGCAAGCATCTCGATGAACGTAGGCTCTCCAGCCGGTTCACCGCGGATTTCGGCGAAGCGCCCTAGCCTCCTTGCCGACGCGATGCCGCACACACGGCAGAGCAAAACCGAAGGAGATGCCCAATGCGCAAACTCACCATCATCGCGGCCGGCGCAATCATCCTGCTGTCGCAGGTGAGCGCGGCTTTCGCCGAGAGTGCGGCCAATGAAGGCACCTGCATTTCGCGCTGCTACATCATCTTCACTCAGCCCAATAGCCAGAACCTCTGCATCATCGATTGCATCAACCGCTACCCAAACGGCGTCACGCAGACGCGTCCGGTGGGCAAGGAAGAAATCCTCGGCGATGTCGTCATCGGTCCCGAAGGCGGAACCCACCACCGGCCTGCATCAATCGCTCTTGGGGCAAAGACCGGCGCCTTCGCCACGCAGCTTGCGAACTGACAGCAAGAAAAGGCCGGACTCATCGAGCCCGGCCTCCAGGTGACGCGGGTAGGGAGGGAACCCCGCGTAAAGGAAATGCGATCAGTTCACCTCGACCGGAGCGCTCGGTGCAGGTCCGTCGGTGACAGCCTTGCCGCCATCGGCGTGATCGGGATTGAGCGCCGCCGCCAGATTGATCATCTGGACGAACTCAGCGCGGTAGCCGTTGACGTCGGCTCCCTTCGCCCCATTCGCAAGATCGCCGATCTGCTGCCAGCTCATCGCCTCGCCATAGTTCGAGCCCTTGAGCTTCTGGCCGAAAGCGGCAACCGCTGCGGCAAAGCGCTGGTCGGCGCCGGCCTTGGCAATGTCGCTGACCACAAGGTCCTTGGTGATCGGCGTCGAGATCAGCTTGCTGACATCGCCGTCGGGCGTCTTGTAGCGCATCTTGAGGAAGCCGAGCTCGTCGCTGGTGGCGGCCGGCGTCGCGCTCGCCTGGTAGCGCAACGGATCGTTGAGGTCGGCACCGCTGCCCGTCGGCGTGATCTCGTAGAGCGCCGTTACAGTATGGCCCGCACCGATCTCCCCAGCGTCGACCGCGTCGTTGTTGAAGTCCTCGTTGGCGAGCGCCCGGGTCTCATAGCCGATCAGCCGGTACTCGCTGACCTGCGCCGGGTTGAACTCGACCTGAATCTTCACATCCTTGGCGATGGTGACGAGATTAGCACCGCCCTCCTCCACCAGCACCTTCTGGGCTTCCTGGAAGTTGTCGATATAGCTGGCATTGCCATTGCCGTTCTGGGCCAAGGCCTGCATCAGCGCGTCGTCGAGATTGCCGCGGCCGAAGCCGAGCACGGAGAGCGAGATGCCCTTGTCGCGCTGCGTCTTGATGTAGCTCTTGAGCTCGTCCGGCGTATCGATGCCGACATTGAAGTCGCCATCGGTCGCAAGGATCACACGGTTGACCGTATTGTCGCCCTTGGCCTCGGCGTTGACCTGATAGGCAAGCGCGATGCCGTCGACGCCGTCGGTCGAGCCGTCCGCCTCGAGCGCGTCGATCGCCTGGAGGATGGCGGCACGGTCGCTGGCCTTGGTCGGCTTCAGCGCCACGCCAGCCGAGCCGGCGTAGGTCACGATCGACACGGTGTCGTTGGCCTGGAGATTGTCGACCAAGAGGCTGAACGAGCGCTTCAGCAGCGGCAGCTTGTTGGGCTCATCCATCGAGCCGGACGTATCGATGAGGAACGTCAGATTCTCCGGCTGCCGCGCAGCGGCAGGCGGCACGTAGCCCTTGATGCCGACTTCGAGCAGCTCGGTCTTGGCATTCCACGGCGTCGGGATCACCGCCATCGTCGCCTTGAACGGCGTGTCGATCGAGGCGGGCGCCGGATAGTCGTAGGGGAAATAGTTGATCATCTCCTCGAGCCGCACGGCATCGGGATCGGGCAGATAGCCGTCCTTAAGCAGGCCACGCACATAGGAGTACGAGGCGGTGTCGACGTCGATCGAGAAGGTCGAGACAGGATCGGTTTTAGTGACCTTCACGCGGTTCTCGTCGAACTTCTGGAAAGTGTCGCCCGACGGTTCGAGCGGCACGGCGTTCGGCGAAACCTTGCCGCCGACGGCGCTCGCCGGAAGGGGAGCGTCAAAGCTGGCAATCCCCTGCGACGGCCCGGCCATCGCCCGCACCGTTGTCTTGGCCTGAGGCGCCGGGGCGACCGTCGCCAACTCGTCAGCTGCCACTGGCGCCTCTTGGGTGTTGGCCTCCTCGGTCTGCATCGGCGGCGCAGGCAAGCGGCCGGCTTCGACCTCCTTCGGCTTCGCCGGTGCGGCAAGCGTCGCGACCAGGGCATTGCTGCCATCGGCATCGGTGGCGATCGGCTTGCCGGTGGAGACGATGGTCGCATCACGCAGCACCGGGGGCGTACCGATCACCGGACGCGAACTGGCGGTGTAGAGCTGGGTGCCGAGCGGGAACAACAGCAGCGCCGCGACAGCCGTGCCGAGCGGCACGCCGAGCCCGGCGCCGATCTTCCAGCGCGTCGAAATCTTGTCGAACCAGCCAGCCTTCGCGGCCGGCGCACTGGCCTTGATCTGGGCGGCATCGAACGCCACCATGGCGGCATTGAGCGCGAGCTTCCTCGCTTCCGCGGACGCAGCGGGAGCGCTGAGGGATTTGAGCTGGTACAGAGCTTCGTCGGTCATTTCTTCGTCCTTCATCACAAAAGGCCCCTGAGGGTCTTTTTGGCTTCGTGTATGTGCCAGGAGACGGTCGCCTCCTTGCACCCCATGATCTCGGCGGCGGCGGCATGGTTCATGTCCTCCGCATAGACGAGCATGATGGCTTCGCGCTGTTTGTCCGGCAGCTCGCCGACGGCGGTCCAGAGCTCCCTCGCCGCCGTCGATTCTTCCTGGCCGCCCGGATCGTCTTCGGGATGCACCAGGGCAAACGCATCGACGTTCTTGTTGCGGCGCGTGGTCGAGCGCTGCATGTCGCGCACCATGTTGATGGTGACGCGGTAAAGCCAGCTGGTGAACGCCGAGCGCCCGTCGAAACTCTGGATGGCGGTGGCGAGCTTGATGCACACCTCCTGCGCGATATCCTCGGCGTCGGATTTCTTGCCCGTCCATTTGCAGGCAGTGCGGTAGATGAAATCGTAGTGCTTTTCGACAAGCTGGCCGAAAGCCAGCCTGTCGCCTGCCTTGGCTCGATCGACCAGGGCATAGTCGTTACCGGTCGCCGCCGACCGCGGGGGGGCCTCAGTAGACTGGGGCGTCAAAGCCAGGGATCCGATCACGCTAAGCGCCCTTCAAGTGGCATCTTGCAGGTAAGACGCCAAGCCCGGAGGCATCCTTGGGGCGGATTTGCGATTATTTTCGGCAACCGGTGCGGCAAACCGGGTCGGGGGTGCGGTGGTTAGACGCTTGCAGCCAGCAGCGCCGGGGCGATAATGCCAGGCATGACCGACGAAAAGCCCCTCGGGCCCTTCACCCTCACCCCGGCGCGCATCACGCTCCTCATCCTCGGCGTGCTGGCGATCGTCATGATCACCGGAGCGCTGCTCGGCGGGGTCGCCAACTACGCCGAGCTCGGCCAGTCCGCGGCGTCGTCGAGCCAGCAGCCGGCGGCGCCCTCCAGCGCATCCTGACCGCGGCCCGGCATGATGATCGACGATCCCTACAACTCCGGAGGCGCAAACGCGGCGCGAACCGCGGTGCTCGTCCTCATGATCATGGTGCTGATCGCTGGCATCCTCGGCATCTCGACCGGCATCATCAGCGACAAGACGCTGCAGATGCCCGATCCGACTCCGGCCGACTCGATCACGATCCCCTAAGCAACCAGCGCCGTCGGAACCGCCTCGGCGATGAAGCCACCGCCGAGCACTTCGCTGGTCTCGCTCTCGTCGGCGTAGAACACGCAGGCTTGGCCCGGCGAAAGCCCGTACTCGCCGGCAAACAACGTGACGAACACCTCGCCGCCGACGAGCTGGACCGCGCCCTGCTGCGGCGGGCGCGTGGAGCGGACCTTCACCTCGACGGGCAGGCCGTTGCCGCCGGCGGCGGCACTGAGCGCCACATCGCCGAGCCAGTTCACATCGCGCAGCCGCACCGTCTTGGTCATCAGCGCCTCGCGCGGCCCGACGATCACTCGACCGGTGCGGTGCTCGAGCTTGATGACGTAGAGCGGCTCGGCCGCGGCGATGCCGAGGCCCTTCCGCTGGCCGACGGTGTAGTTGACGATGCCGTCATGCGTGCCGAGCACACGCCCGTCGAGATGGACGATCTCGCCCTTCGCCACCGCCTCGGGATGCATGCGGGCGATGACGTCGGCATATTTGCCCTGCGGGACGAAGCAGATGTCCTGGCTGTCGTGCTTTTCCGCCACTTCGAGCCCGAACTCGCGCGCCAGTTCGCGCACCGCCGGCTTGGTCATGCCACCGAGGGGGAAACGGAGGAAGTCGAGCTGCGCGTCGGTGGTGGCAAAGAGAAAATAGCTCTGGTCGCGCGAGGCATCGACCGGCCGGTAGAGCCGCCGCTTGCCGTTCTCGAACCGGCTCTGCACGTAGTGGCCGGTCGCCAGCACGTCGGCACCGAGATCCTGCGCCACCTCCATCAAATCGACGAACTTCACTGACTGGTTGCAGGCGATGCACGGCACCGGCGTCTCGCCCTGCCGGTAGGCATTGGCGAACGGCTCGATCACTGCCGACTTGAACCGCTCCTCATAGTCGAGGACGTAATGCGGGATATTGAGGGCAGCCGCGACCCGGCGCGCGTCGTGGATATCCTGACCGGCGCAGCAGGCGCCCTTGCGGTGCGTCGCTTCGCCATGATCGTAAAGCTGCAGGGTGACGCCAATGACGTCGTAGCCCTCGCGGGCCAGCAGCCCGGCCACCACCGAGCTGTCGACGCCCCCGGACATCGCGACAACCACACGCGTGTCCTGAGGACGCTTGGGCAAATCAAGCGAATTCAGTTCCATCTTTTCCATCCAGCTGCGGGTCAAGGCCGCGGTGAACGGCGGCTGTATAGAAGCAATCGCAACGTACGGCAATAATTGCCGGATGGAGCAGGAGCTGCCGAGCGTGGCGGCTGGTGATAGCCACTAACTCGTTGAAAACGCACGCCTCCACCATCTGGCCCGGCGCTTGCATCGTCTTTGTCGGATCAATCCGTCCCGCGAGGCGAACCTGACGTCGCATCTGACCATCAGCTATTCGGCAAGCCCGACCGCGAGCAGCACCCCTGCCGCGGCGCCGACGGCCGATACGACGGCGACGGATAGCCCGCTGGGTTTCCTCACCGCGCTGGTCGATCAGTTGCTGAGCGGCGGCGCAGCGGCGACGGACACCACGGCGATGGCGACCACCGCCGGTGCTCCGACGACTGCCGGCACGCCGAGCCTGTTCAACCTCGGTCTGCAGGTGCAGGGCCAGACACCGGCAACTGCCTCGCCGCAGGGCGTGACGCTGCTGAAGCAGCTCAACGATGAACTGAGCGCGCTGCAGAGCCAGCTCGACGCCGGCCAGAAGCCCGACACAGACCTGCTGAAGAAGCTCGGGCAAACCGCCGACGCCCTGGCGGCGCTGATCAACGTCCCGCCGCCACAGACCACTCCGCCGGCCATCGATCCGAAGACCGCGCTCGATCCGCTCGCAGCGATCGCCTCGGCCGATCCGGCGCGCCCGACAGCGCCGACCGACGACAGCGCCCCGGCGCCATCGGACGGCGACGCCACGCCGTCGGTGCCGGCCGACCAGATGGCACAGTTGCTTGCCGCGCTTGGTGTGGCACCGGCCGCCCCGCAGCAGACTGCGACCCCGGCACCGGTGACGACGACGGATAGTGTCGCCCCCGTCGCCGCGACCGCGCCGGCTGCGCCACTCGCTGCACTCGACGACTTCGTACAGAAGTTGACGAATTCGACCAAGGACATCGCGCCCACCTCGCCCGAGATCAGCCAGAAGCTGGCGGCCCTCACTGCCAAGCTGGCCTCCGCCGAGGCCAATCCGACGCTCACCGCGCAGGTCGCCAGCGACGTGGCCACCAGCCAGGCTGGAACGCCGCTCGACAAGATCATCACTGCGCTGACTGCACCAAAGCCGGCCGATCCGCTGGCCGCGACGCCGCAGCTCGCCAGCACCACCAAGCTCGACATTCCTGCGGCGCTGGTGCCGTCGAAGCCGAACGATCCCACGCTCGATCCGGTGGCAGCGCCGACGCTTGCCCCCAAGATCACGATGACGCCCGTGGCCCAGACGACTGCCGGCGCGCCGGCCATCAAGATCGACGACGCTCCCGCCACCGCCGACAAATCCGACACCAAGGCCGTCGCCGCGATCGCCGCCAGCGTCACCGACAAGACCGACGCCGCGTCGAGCACCAGTGCGGCCAGCGCAGCCGCGACACCGGCTCCGATTGCCGCCGCGGCGCCCCGGGCCATCCCCGCCGCCTACCAGGCCGCCGCCAATCCCATCAACATGGCGCAGGTGGCGTTCGAGATGGTGCGGCAGGTGCAACAGGGCCAGTCGCGCTTCTCGATCCGCCTCGACCCGCCCGAGCTCGGCCGCGTCGATGTGAAGATGCACGTCGATGGCGCCGGCAACGTCAATGCCCGGCTGACCGTCGAGCGCTCGGAAACGCTCGACATGTTCCAGCGCGACCGCGGCTCGCTCGAAAAAGCGCTAAGCCAAGCCGGCGTCGATACCGGCAAGACCAATCTCGAATTCTCGCTGAAGCAGAACCCGTTCGCCGGCATGACCGGCAGCGACCAGCGCGGAGCCAACAGCGGCTATGGCGGCGCCGGTCGTTTTGCCGCCAACGGCAACGACGACGATGCCACCTCGATCCCTTCCGTCACACTCTATCGCGGCACCGCTTCTGCGGGCGGCGTCAATCTATTCGTCTAGGAGACCATCATGACCGTCAGCGGCGTCTCAGGCTCGACCAACTCCTCGCCCTCGCTCAGCAGCGCCGATGGCCAGACCATTGCGGGCAATTTCGACTCCTTCCTGTCGCTGCTGACGACGCAGCTGCAGAACCAGAATCCGCTCGATCCGCTCGACACCAACCAGTTCACCGCCCAGCTGGTGCAGTTCTCGGGCGTCGAGCAGCAGCTCAAGACCAACGACTATCTGTCGTCGCTGGTCGCCAACAACGCCAACACGGTCAACACCAATGCCGTCAGCTATATCGGCAAGACCGTGACCGCCTCCGGTACGCGGTCCGAGCTCGTCAACGGCAAGGCGGTCTGGAGCTTCTCCCTGCCGAGCGATGCGTCGGTCAACGTCAACATCAAGGATGCCAACGGCAACGTCGTCTACACGGAAACCGGCGATCTCAAGCAGGGCGCCGGCACCTTCACATGGGATGGCATGGACAGTCAGGGCAACGCTCAGCCCAACGGCACCTATTCGATCTCGATGCAGGCGACCGACAATCAAAACAAGTCCGTCAACGTCTCGACCCTCGCGACCGGCGTGGTGACCGGCGTCGACTTCACCGGCTCCGAGCCGGTGCTGCTCGTCGGCAGCACACGGCTCAATTTGAGCGGCGTAACGGCCGTCAGCGCGACCGACAGCTCCGGCAGTTAACGCGCCGTTTACCCTGTCACGGGTCCGCCATGATTCCGCCGTCGCCGGAATCGGGCAGCGTCGCCAACTCCATGATTCCTCGGTGATTCCTCTCGGCACCCCGGCGCAATCTTAACGGCTTGTAGACGTTAGCTTAGGCAAATTTTAAGCGCGATCCGGTAGGCTCAACTCAGGTCAGGTTGAGTCAGTGAGTAGAATGACCGTGCAAATGCGTCCCCGCGTGAAGTACGTGATCGGTCCGGACGGTAGTCCGTTGACGATCGCCGATCTTCCCCCCAGCACCACACGTCGCTGGGTTATTCGCCGCAAGGCCGAAGTTGTTGCCGCTGTGCGCGGTGGGTTGCTTTCGCTCGAGGAAGCGTGTGCCCGCTATACGCTGAGTGTCGATGAATTTCTCAACTGGCAAGCGGCCATCGACAAGCATGGTCTTGCCGGTCTCCGTACCACCTGGATCCAGCACTACCGCGAGGGCTGAGGCCCTCGCCTACGGCGTCGCCGCTCCCAGCACCACCGCTCCCGCCTTCCGCGCCTGCATCGCGGCATAGTAGCTTTCGATCGCCGGCAGTTGCGGCTTCTTGAAGCGCAACATCATCCAGCGGTGGATCGACACACCCAACACGATATCGGCGAGACTGAAGCGTCCATTGGCGACGAAGCCGCCGGCCGCCGCGAGATGGCCCTCCAGAATCCGCATCGCCTTGGTCCAGCGGCCGAGCGATTTTTCGACCTCGTCGGCATTCCCGTAGGCCGGGTTGTGCCGCAGCATGTTCTGCACCGCGTAAGTCCAGCTCGGTCCGAGTTCGCTCGCCTGCCAGGTCAGCCATTGATCGACCCGCGCCCGCTCCTGCCGGTCGGCCGGCCAGAGATCGCTTCGCTCGCGATCACCAAGATAGCGGAGGATCGCGTTGCTTTCCCACAGCACGAAACCGTCGTCGACGATCACCGGTACCTGCGCGTTCGGATTGAGCGCCAGAAACTCGGGCACGCTCGGATCGCGGAGCGGCAACCCCCAGTCCTCGCGGTCGTAGGCGATCCCCATTTCATCGCAGGCCCACAGGACTTTGCGCACGTTGATCGAGGTGAAACGGCCAAGGATGCGGAGTTTGGTCATAGGTCATTCATCCAAAACGGCATTTCCTGCCGGTTTTCGCACTTTGCAGGCCCGCGTTAAGACCTTCTTTACCAACAGCTAGGTAGTTTTTGCCTAGTGAGTATACCGGGTGTTCGCCGGTGGCTCAGGGGCAATCGGCGGGTCACTTTGTGAACGGTCTAACGCAGCTCTTCAACCGTCTCGGCTTGCAGCGGGTCGCCGCCATGGCCGTCGTCGCCGTGCTGATGCTGGGGTTTTTCGCCTTTCTCATCATCCGCGCCTCGAGCCCGCAGATGGCGCCGCTCTATACCGGCCTCAGTCTCGAAGACTCCTCGGCGATCGTCGCCGAACTCGAAAAGCAGAACATCCCGAACGAGATTCGCGGCGACGGCGACACTATCCTCGTGCCGCGCGACCAGATCACCACGGTCCGCATGTCGCTCGCCGAGAATGGCCTGCCGACACGCGGCCAGGTCGGCTACGAAATCTTCGACCAGCAATCGACGCTGGGCGCCACGAGTTTCGTGCAGAACCTCAACAATGTCCGCGCACTCGAAGGCGAACTGGCCCGCACCATCACCTCGCTCGCCCGCATCAAGACCGCGCGGGTGCACCTCGTGCTGCCCGAACGCGCTCTGTTCTCGCGCGACAAGAAGGACCCCACGGCGTCGATCGTCGTCGCCGTCCGCGGCCAGCTCTCGGCTGAGGAAATCGGCGCCATCCAGCATGTCGTCGCCTCGGCAGTCGAAGGCCTGACGCCGAGCCGCGTGACCATCGCTGACGACGCGGGCAACCTCCTGGCGGCCGGCATCGGCGACGGCACCGACGATGCAACCGTGCTCGCCGGCCAGGACGACGACCGCATCGTCAGCGTCGAGAACCGGCTGAAGACCCGCATCGAGGATTTGCTCGCCAATGTCGTCGGCGACGGCCGTGCCCGCGTCCAGGTCAGCGCCGATCTCGACCTCACCCACGTCACCAAGACCGACGAGACCTTCGACCCCAACGGTCAGGTCGTCCGCTCGACGCAAACCAAGGACGTCACCAACTCATCGACCTCGCCCGGCACCGACGGTCAGGTCAGCGCCTCGACGCAGTTGCCGGGGGCGACCAGCACGACGGCCTCCACCGCTGGTGCGGGCGAGCAGGGCTCGACCAACGAGGAGACTACCAACTACGAGATCTCGAAGACGACCTCGACGGCGATGACCGACCCGGGTTCCATCAAGCGCCTCTCGGTGGCGGTGGTCGTCGACGGCACCTACACCACGGGCGCCAATGGCGCCTCGACTTATGCGCCGCGCGACCAGGCAACGCTCGACCAGATCAAGGCGCTGGTGCAATCGGCCATCGGCTTCGACCAGACCCGCGGCGACCAGATCACCGTAGCCAATCTGCAGTTCGCGCAGGGGCCGACCCCACCGACCGTCGGCACATCGGGGCCCGGCCTCTTCGACTTCACCCGCGACGACCTGATCAACGGCGCCGAGATGCTGGTGACGCTGATCATCGCGCTGGCTTTGGTGTTCTTCGTCATGCGCCCGCTGCTGAAGCGCGTGCTGTCGCCGGAGCAGAGCCAGCCGCTGGCGCTGCCCGTCAGCGCCGAGATCGGTACGCCAGCGCCGGCGACGCACAACAACAACACGCCACAGCAGCAGGAGGCAGAGCAGGAACAGCTCACGCCGCCCCGCATTCCCGGCTGGATGAGCGACGCGCGCAACCAGGGCGCGGCGCAGGCGCAGACTCTGAAGACCGTCGGCAATCTCGTCGAACAAAACCCCAAGCAGGCCGCGCTGATCGTGCGCGACTGGCTCTCGAGCGCAGTGTGATCTGACCCATGGCCGCCATCGCCGCCCCCCCCGTCAGCAGTGCCCTGGGCCGCCAGCTCGTCATCGGCGGCGACGCGACGCAGCGCGACCTCTCGGGCGACGAGAAAGCGGCGGTGCTGCTGCTCTCGCTCGGCCCCGATTTCGGCCGGCCGATCCTCGAGGAACTCGACGAGGTGGAAATCAAGGTGCTGTCGCGCACCATGGTGCGCATGGGAGCGATCACCCAGGAAATGCTCGACTCGCTGTTCGCCGAATTCGTCACCTCGATCTCGGCCAACGGCAGCGTCGCCGGCAACTCCGACAGCACGCAGCGCCTGCTGCTCTCCTTCCTCCCCGCCGATCGCGTTGATGCGATCATGGAGGAAATCCGCGGTCCAGCCGGCCGCAACATGTGGGAGAAGCTGAGTAACGTGCAGGAAGACGTGCTCGCCTCCTACCTCAAGAACGAATACCCGCAGACCATCGCTGTCGTGCTGAGCAAGATCGCTACCGACCATGCCAGCCGGGTCCTCGCCGTGCTGCCCGAGGAACTGGCGATGGACGTGGTCAAGCGCATGCTGAGCCTCGATCCGGTACAGAAGGAAATCCTCGAAAAGATCGAGACGACCTTGCGCACCGAATTCATGTCGACGCTGAGTCACGCCAAGCGCCGCGACAGCCACGAGCAGATGGCCGAGATCTTCAACTCCTTCGATCGCCAGACCGAGGCGCGCTTCATCACCTCGCTCGAGGAGAACGACCGTGACGGGGCTGAGCGCATCAAGGCGCTGATGTTCACCTTCGAGGATCTCACCCGTCTCGACGCGTCCGCCGTGCAGACTCTCCTCGCCAAGATGGACAAGAAAGAGCTGGCGATGGCGCTCAAGGGCGCCAACGATCAGGTCAAGGAGTTCTTCTTCAGCAACATGTCCGCGCGCGCCGGCAAGCTGATGAAGGACGACATGGACGCCATGGGGCCGGTGCGGCTCAAGGACGTCGATGAAGCGCAGGGCCGCATGGTCTCGACCGCCAAGGACCTCGCGGCACGCGGCGAGATCGTTATCCAGAAGTCGAAATCCGACGAGCAGATGGTCGCCTGATGTCAGCCGCCCCAGCAAAATTCCGCTTCGACCTCGACCTCGGCCACCGCGCCGAGCGCAACTCGGTGCTGACCGAAAGCGCCATGGCGACGCTCGTCGCCAATGCCCGCGCCGAAGGTCATCAGCAGGGGTTTGCCGAGGGCCAGCGCAGCGCCACCGTGGCGGCCGCGCAGCGCCTCGCCAGCGCCGCGCAGGCGATCGCCGACCGCACCGCCTCGCTCAACGCTGCGCTCGACGACAACCGCCACGCGACGCTCGGCGACGCCGTCGGCCTTGCCGCCGCTATCGGCAAGAAGCTCGCGCATCATCTACTCGCAGCCGAACCAACAGCCGAGATCGAGGCACTGATCGCCGAGTGCCTCACATCAATCGATACCGTCCCGCATCTCGTCATTCGCTGTAATCCCGAACTCGCCGACGCCGTGCGTGAGATCGCCACCTCGCGCATCGCCACCTCCGGCTTCACCGGCCGGCTGGTCGTCCTCGGCGATCCCGACAAGGGCATCGACGACGCGCGCATCGAATGGGCCGACGGCGGCGTGGCGCGCGACCGCGCCGCGCTCGAAGCCGAAGTCGACCAGCGCATCACCGCTTACCTCGCGGTCCATCGCGGCCACTCCCATGACACCGGTCCCGGAGGGACGACGCCATGATCAATGAACCCGGCAGCGCAGGCGGCCTCGGCCTCGAAGAAATGGACGCGCCGCATCGCGACGGTCCGACCCAGGTGATCGAACGTACCGCCAGCGACCTCGAGGCGGTGTTCGACGTTCCGGTCCGCATCTCGGTGGTGCTCGGCCGCACCCGCATCCCGGTCGCCAACCTCCTGAAGATGGATGTCGGCACCGTAGTCGAGCTCGACCGCCAGGTCGGCGAGGCGGTCGAAATCTTCGTCAACGAGCGCCTCGTCGCCCGCGGCGAAATCGTCCTCGTCGAGAACCGGCTCGGTGTGACCATGACCGAAATCGTGAAGGCGGGCTGACATGCGTCTATTGATCATCGGCGCCCTCGAGGGCCAGCTGTCGGAAGCCACCAAGCTTGCCATGCAGGGCGGCGCCCGCGTCGCCCACGCCGCGACGATCGAGATCGGGCTGGCGAGCCTCCGCGCCGGCCGCGGCGCCGATCTGCTGCTGGTCGACGTGATGGTCGATATCCCCGGCCTGATCGCCGCGCTCGATGCCGAGCGCATCCACATTCCGGTCGTCGCCTGCGGCACCGAGACCAACGCCGCCGCCGCCGTGAACGCGATCCGCGCCGGCGCCAAAGAATACATCCCGCTGCCACCGGATGCCGAGCTGATCGCCGCGGTCATCGCGGCGGTGGCGCGCGAGAGCTCCGACTTCCTGTTCCGCGATCCGGGCATGGCCCGCGTCGTGCATCTTGCCGACCAGATCGCCGGCTCCGACGCCTCGGTCCTGATCACAGGCGAGAGCGGCACTGGCAAGGAAGTGATGGCGAAATACCTCCACGCCAAATCCAAGCGTGCCAATGGCGCGTTCATCTCGGTCAATTGCGCCGCGATCCCGGAGAACCTGCTCGAAAGCGAGCTGTTCGGGCACGAAAAGGGCGCCTTCACCGGGGCCATCGCCCGCCGTATCGGCAAGTTCGAGGAGGCCACCGGCGGCACATTGCTGCTCGATGAAATCTCCGAGATGGACGTGCGGCTGCAGGCCAAACTGCTTCGCGCCATCCAGGAGCGCCTGATCGACCGCGTCGGCGGTACTCGGCCGGTGCCGGTCGATATCCGCATCCTCGCGACCTCGAACCGCAACCTCAACGATGCGGTTCGCACCGGTACTTTCCGCGAAGATTTGCTGTTCCGGCTCAACGTCGTAAACCTCAAACTTCCGCCGCTGCGTGAGCGGCCGGGCGACGTCACGGCGCTCGCCGATCACTTTGTAGAAAAGTATTCCAAAGCCAACGGCTTGCCGCCGCGCCGCCTCACCCAGGATGCCCGCCAGGCGCTGCTCCGCGCGCCCTGGCCCGGCAACGTCCGCGAACTCGAAAACACGCTGCATCGCGCCGTGCTGCTGTCGCAGGGCGACGACATCGGTCCCGATGCCATCGTCATGCCCGACGGCGCCGGCCTCAGCGATGTCGTCCGCACCGCAAGCCTCGCGACGCAGGCGGCGCAGGTCGCCGAGACCATTTCGCGCTCGATGGTCGGCCGCACTGTCGCCGACGTCGAGCGCGACCTGATCCTCGAAACGCTGGACCACGTGCTCGGCAACCGCACCCACGCCGCAAACATCCTCGGCATCTCGATCCGCACGCTCCGCAACAAGCTGAACCAGTATTCCGACGAAGGCACGCGCGTGCCCGGTCCGGGCGAACAGCGGAAGAGCGCGTGAAAGCTCACCAGCGCAGTAATCGGCGCACCTCGCCCCTCAGGGGAGAGGTCGCCCGGCGGTCTCGGTACGAAACAGTCGGACGGGTGAAAGGTGAGACGCTTCCGTGGGCTCTCTCGCTCCGCGCATCGCGATCGCTTTTCCGCCGGCGCGTTGCTGACACGAGGCGCGCGCTGCGGCGCCTCACCCCTCACCCCACCCTCTCCCCTCAGGGGAGAGGGGACCTGACTGCGACTCGTGGAGGCTGTGCTGGCTGACGTCGACTCCGCGCCGCTGAAGCTCGCCGCTTTCCGCTGGCCGACGCTTGCGGCGATCAACAAGACGCTGCGCTCGACCGATATCGGCCTCGCCATCGGCGTCATGGCGATCATCGTCGTGCTCA
>CAZNAE010000012.1:0-39472 GCA_964570695.1 uncultured Devosia sp. | reverse complement strand
GTGCGTACGCCGACGATCGCCAACTGGCTCCTGCCAGCGCCGCGTAAGATGTTCAGGCCTTCACAGCAGTCTGGGCACGCGGACTAATAGGTCGAAACCCCGCGAATTAGCGGCGCAAAGCAGTCGTCAAAATTCTGTTGCGATGGAGTTGCGATGAGCCGACGAGGCGCCATGTAGACCCGCGGAAAGACTGAGAAATCTTGAGGTTGGCCCGTGTTGACAAAGGCGCATCCAGCCCTTCATCCAGCGCGTCCGCTGCGCCATCCACGCGCGCATGCCGAGCGGCGCCTCCTCATAGGTGCGGCTCGCGAACATCTCGGCCCTAAGCCACCGCCGCGCCAGGCGCACGCCGAGATCGGCGTCCTCAGTGACGTTGAACGCGTCCCACCCGCCGAGGCCGCGCAGCACATCGGTGCGAAAATGATTGCTGGTCCCGCCAAGCGGCACCGGCAACCCCCAGCGAGCGAGGGCAGGGAGGAGGCGCCCGAACAGCCCCGCATATTCACCGGCGAACAGTGCCGTCAGTGCGTTCTCGCTCGCATTCTCGGGGATCAATTCGGCCTGCAAGCAGGCAAGGCTCGGGTCGGCGGCAAAGATGCTCGCTGCCAGCCGCAACTGGCCGGGTTCGGGCACGTCTTCGGCGTCGTAGACCACCAAATATTCGCCGCGCGCCAGCGGCAGCGCGTAGTCGATCGCCTTGGGCTTGGTGTGCGGCTTGCAGTCCGGCACGACCACCAGCCGGAACCGCGCATCGCCCAGCAGGCGCTTCACTGCGGCGACAGTCGGCGCGCTGCGGGATTCGACGACGAACTTGATGTCCAGTTTTTCCGGTGGATAGTCGAGCGCCGACATCGCGCGGTGCAGCATTGGCACCATCGCGGCCTCGTCGCGGAGCGGAATCAGCACCGTATAGAACGGCAGTTCGGTGTCGGCCAACAGCCGCGGCGGTTCGCGAACCGGCTGCGGGACGGCGGCGAACAGCCGCAGCAGCCCGTGCGTCATCAGCAGCAACGCGACGACCGGCACCAGCACGGGTCGCGCCACCAGACCTGCCGCCAGCACCAGCACGATCAGCCCGAACAACGCCGCGACGAACGTCACACGCGCGCCAAGCGGCAAGTCCTGCGACGCGCTGGCCCGCGGCCAGAGCCGCGTCACCCTTTGCCGCGCTTCGTCGATGAGCTGCTCGCTTGCCGCCGCCGCAAGCCCGGTCTCGATAGCGTCGGGCGGCACGAAGCGCAGATGCCGGGTCAGTTCCGGTCTGCCGCGTCGCGCGACGGCAAGATTGAGCACGCGCTCGAACCCCGGCGCGCAGAACATCAACTCCTCGCCAAGCACCGTTTGCCTGATGCTCCGCGCTTCGCCCAGATGCTCGAGCCGGCGGATCGGCGGGGCGGGGATGCGCGATGGCGTGATCGCCGCAAATGGAAATCCGGCCCACTCAGCCGCCCGCTGCCAGACCAGCGCATTGCCCATGCCGAAGCGGTGCGCGCAATAATCGAGCGGATCGACGCCCTGCCGCGCCGCCTCGATCAGATATTTCCGCGCGATCGCGTCCGACCCGCAATTGTCGCGGAGCACCGCCCGCAATAACGCGGTCGCCTCAATTGCCTCAAACATCGCTCGCCCCCACGCAGCGACGCGCTCAAACAAAAAGACTAAGTATCAATCCGTACATGGGTAGACGCCGGCCGGCGTTTTGCAACCGTACTCCTACGGTCGCTGCGCCATCCCGCCGCTCGCCAGCGTGCGAAAAGTGCGCGATAAGCGCGCTGGATCTGTTGCGGACCCCCGATGCGCGCTGTTTTTGCTCTGCTTTTCCTTGTCGCTGGCCTCGCCGGTACCCAAGCGGCCGCGCTGCCCTACCACGCCGATCCAAGCGCCCGCGAGCAGGTGCCCAATCTTGCCGCCGTGCCGAATATCCGCTTCCTGACCACGGCGGACTTCCCGCCTTTCAACTATCGCGACAAATCCGGCGAACTCGTGGGCTTCAACGTCGATCTCGCCCGCGCCATCTGCGCCGACCTCACCATCACCTGCACCATCCAGGCCTGGCCGTGGGAGCAGGCCGGCAAGGCGCTGGAAGACGGCCAGGGCGACGCCTTGATCGCCGGCATCGCCATGACCCCCGAAACCGGCGCGCTCTACGATTTCACCAATATCTATCTCGAGCTGCCCGGCCGCTTCGTCATGCTGAAGGATGCGGCGGCAAAGTTCGACCCTGCCGAGCTCGACGGCAAGAGTGTCGCCGCGCGCAAGGGTTCGGCCCATGCCGAATTCGTCCGGCGCTATCTGCCCAAGGCGAAGCTGGTGGAGTTCGACAGCGAGATCGAGGCGCTGGAAGCCGTGCGCGACAAGAAGGTCGACGCCTATTTCGGCGACGCCATGCGGGCCTCGTTCTGGTTCAACGCCAATCCCGATTGCTGCGCCTTCGCCGGCGATCCGTACTTTCGCCCGGATCTCTTCGGCGAGGGCCTTTCGGTCGCCGTCGCGGCCGGCCACGACCCGGTCCGCCAGGCCATCGACTACAGCCTCGTGCGTCTCAAGAAAGACGGCACGCTGGACGAGCTGTACCTGCGGTGGTTCCCGGTCGGGTTCTATTAGGCGCAGAGGACGCCACGGCCCCCACCCGCCATGCTTCGCATGGTTCCCTCTCCCGCTGCGGGAGGATTCCTGACTGCGGGCTGCAGCCTCAGGCTGGCTTCAGCAGTTTCCCCGCCAGCGCATCTTCGATCAACTTGCGCGTTTCGGCGACGCCATAGAGCGCCACGAACGAGCCGAAGCGTGGACCCTGCTCGGCGCCGAGGAGAACCTGGTAGATAGCCCCGAACCAGTCGCGCAGCGGATCAAAGTGGTGCGCGTTGCCGACCGCGTAGACGATGTCCTGCAGGTCCTTGGCGGCGAGCGCTTCCTTGCCATCGAGCTGGTCGTGCAGATCCTGCAGCGCCGCACGTTCCTTGTCGGTGGGCGCGCGGAACACCTTGGTGGGCTTCACTTCGTCGTTGAAGTAGCTCACGGCGTAGGCGGCGAGCCGGTCGAGCTCCGGGTTGGTCGCGGCGGTCGTGCCCGGCAGGCGGCGCGTGAGGTAACCCCAGACGACCGACTTGTCGTGCGCATTCGCCGCCGAGGCGAGGTTCAGCAGCAGGCCGAAGTTCACCGGCATATCGACGACCGGCACCTTGCCCGAATGAATGTGGAAGGCCGGGTTCTCCAGCGCCGCCGCCGCGTCCTGACCGCTATAGCCGGAGACGTACTGATAATACTCGTCGACCGCGCGCGGAATGACATCAAAGTAAAGGCGCTTGGCGACGCGCGGCTTCTGGAACATGTAGAGCGCGAGGCTTTCGGGCGATGCGTAGGTCAGCCATTCGTCGATGGTGAGGCCATTGCCCTTCGACTTCGAGATCTTCTGGCCCACATCATCCAGGAAGAGCTCGTAGACATAGTGCTCGGGAGCACGGCCACCGAGAATCTCGCAGATGCGATCGTAGATCGGCGCGTTGGTCTGGTGGTCCTTGCCGAACATCTCGAAATCGACGCCAAGCGCGTACCAGCGCATGCCGAAGTCCGGCTTCCACTGCAGCTTCACATGGCCGCCAGTGACGGGCAGTGTCGTCTCGCTGCCGTCCTCGTCGTCAAAGGTGATCGTGCCGGCCTTTGGATCGACGTTCTTCATCGGCACGTAGAGCACGCGCCCGCTCTTTGGCGAGATCGGCAGGAAGGGCGAATAGGTTGCCTGCCGCTCGGGACCGAGCGTCGGGATCATCACCTTCATGATGGCGTCGTACTTCTCGGCCGCCCTGAGCAGCGCGGCGTCGAAGCGGCCGGACTTGTAGTATTGCGTGGCGCTGGCGAATTCGTAGTTGAAGCCAAAAGTGTCGAGGAAGCGCCGCAGCATGGCGTTGTTGTGGTCGCCAAAGCTCGGATAGTCGCCGCCGAAGGGATCGGGGACGCTGGTCAGCGGCTTGTGCAGATGCGGCTCGAGGAACGAGCGGTCGGGCACGTTCTCGGGAATCTTGCGCATGCCGTCCATGTCATCGGAAAAGCACAGCAGCCGCGTCGGGATCTCGTCGCGGGTCAGCAGCCGGAAGGCGGTGCGAACCATGGTGGTACGCGCCACTTCGCCGAAGGTGCCGATATGCGGCAGGCCCGAGGGGCCGTAGCCGGTCTCGAACAACGCCTCGGTCTTGCCGGTCTTCTTGAGCCGCTCGACGAGCTTCCGCGCTTCCTCGAACGGCCAGGCTTTCGCCGTCTGGGCCGCATCAAAGAAGGCGGGATCGAGTGGAGGAACGGGGACGGTGGACACGGCAGAACTGGCCTTTTGCTGGAGTGGCCGGGTTTTCGCCACGGGCCGGGGCAAAGTCAATGGCGGCTGGACAAAGGCCTCCCCACTTCCTAGGTATGCGGCGTTTTCCGCTACCGGAGCCGATCCATGCCCCTTAGTTCCCAGGACGCGCTGATCCACCTGATGGTGATCGTCGCCACCTCCGACGCGACCGTCAGCGATCGCGAGCTCGGCGCCATCGGCAATCTGGTGCTGCGCTCGCCGGTGTTCGAGGGGTTCGACCAGACGCAGCTTGGCGAGGTGGCGGCGCAGGCGATCGACCTGATCAAAGACAGCTCCAGCCTCGACAAGGTGCTCGACATGGTGCTCGGCGCCATCCCGCCGCGGCTGCACGACACCGCTTACGCGTTGGCGGTCGAGGTGTCGGCAGTGGACCTCAGGCTCGAGCAGGAGGAGCTGCGGCTGCTCGAGATGGTGCGCGACAAGCTGAATTTGGATGGGCTGGTGGCCGCGGCGATCGAGGCGTCGGCGCGGGCGCGGCTGAGACGGGCCTAGTAGTTCTTACGCGAACGGCTCCCCCCACCCACCGCGCCTTGACCTCGACACTGAAGCGCGCGGCTTGTCGGTGCAGTAGTGCCGGCATCTCTGCGTTGATAACGCTGCGCCGTTCTTGGGACCGCTGCGCCGCAGATCGCCGCTCCGGCAGCCGGGACAGATCTCACCCCAAATCATCGCGGCGCCGGCCAGAAGGATCGCCTTCAAGTAAACAGTGCCCCACGCGGGGGGCGGGTAGGGGTTCTATCTAAGCGAACAACCCCGCGCGCCGCCGCTCCAACTGCCACCAATACAACCCGCCGCGCGCGATGAACCACAAATGCAGCGCCAGCCACAGCCCGAGATTGCCGAACGGCACTTTGAGCACCACTGCGGCGACGAGGAACACCACGAGCGACGCAACCATGCCGTTGCGCATCGCCGCGTTTTGCGTCAGCCCGATCAGGATGCCGTCATAGACGAAGGCCGGCATGAAGGTCAGCGTGCCGAGCGCCGCGATCCAGAGATAACTGTGTGCCGCGTCGCGCACCTCCTGGTTGGTGGTCATCAGCGCGACCAGCGCGTCGCCGCCAAGATACCAGACGACGCCAAGTCCGAGCGAAATCGCCAGCCCCCAGCGGAACGACAGCACATAGGCGCGGTCGAACGCCGGCCTGTAGTTGGCGCCGAGCGCCTTGCCGCTCAGCTGCTCGGCCGCCTGCGCGATGCCGTCGAGGAAATAAGCGACGATCATCAGCTGGTTGAGCAGCACCGCATTGGCCGAAAGCTGGATCTCGCCCATGCGCGAGCCCTGCGCAGCGAACCACGCATAGGCGCTCATCAGCGCCGCCGAGCGGATCATCAAATCGCGGTTGAGCCCGACGAGCCGGCGCAGCGCCTTGATCTCGCGCAGCTCCCCCGGCTGGATCAGCGCGAGGAGCTTCCGCACGCCGCCGAAATGCCGGGCGAACAGCACCAGCCCCGTCAGCGTCGCGATCACCTCGCCGAGCAGCGTGCCGAAGCCGGCGCCGCCGACGCCCCAGTGCAGCCCATAGACGAACAGCACGCAGGAGACGATGTTCACCCCGTGCAGCAGGATCTGGATGGTCATGCCGGTGCGCGCCGCGGCGCGGCCGTAGAACCAGCCGAGCATGACGTAGTTGATGAGCACGAACGGCGCGCCCCAGATGCGGATATAGAAGTAGAGCGCCAGCGCGTCGCGCACCCCGCCCTGCGGCGCCAGTGCCAGCTCAGCAACCCACAGCAGCGGCGCACTGAGCACGATCATCGCGACGCCGATGATCGTTGCGAGGATCAGCGCCCGCGCCGCATGCAGCAACCCATCGCGCGGATCGCGCGCGCCTACCGCCTGCGCGGTGAGACCCGCCGTCCCCATCCGAAGGAAATACGCGAGCGAGAACAGGAAATCGAACAGCAGCGCGCCGAGCACCAGCCCGCCGAGGAGGTCCGCCTCGCCCAGTCGGCCGATTACCGTGATGTCGGTGAAGCCGACCAGCGGTTCGGTGATGAAGGCGAGCGATGCCGGCAGCGCGATGCGGAACACATCGCGGCTCGTCACCGTGAACGGAAAGCTCGGGCGCGTGTCCATCAGGCGTCGGTCACCAGCGCGATGGCGATATCGGCGCGCGGCTTGGAACGCATCACCAGATCGTAGTTCCGCAGGTCGACGCGTTCGACATGGGCGCGATTGCGCTCCTCGCTGAACAGCCCTTCCTCGGCGTGCCGCTTCATCAGCCGCGTCCGCACTTTTTCGCGCGGCACCTCGAGGAACACCGCGCGATCGAGCAGCGCCTTCACCCGCCACCACGGCGCCGTCGCCAGCAGCAGATAATTGCCCTCGACGACGAGCAGCCGCGCCGTTGCGGAGACCGTGAACGCGTCCTCCACCACGTCCTCGATCTTCCGCGAATAGCCTGGCCCGCTCATCGGTCCCGTCGCCGCCTTGAGGCTGGCGAGGAAGTCCGCAAACGCCGCCGCCTCGAACGTATGCGGCATCCCCTTGTCGGCTGCGGTCCCCAACGCCTCGAGCTTGGCGTGTTTCATATGGAAGCCGTCCATCGGCACGTAGGCGGCGTCGTCGCCGATCGCCGCCACAAGCTGCACCGCGAGCGTCGACTTGCCGACGCCTGGTCCGCCGGCAATCCCCAATACGCGACGTCCCGGTTGCGCGAGCAATGCCGTGGCCTCGCCCCGCAAATGCGCAAGGGCAGCGTCCGGCGTGAGGGACAGTGATTTAGGTTCGAGCTCCATATCCCTCCCTAACAACCGGGTCACTCCCGCGAAAGCGGGAATCTCTGTTTGCGATGCCGCCGTTCAAACAGAGATTCCGCTTTCGCGGGAATGACTCCGTAGGTAAATGCTCGCCATGGCGCAGTCCCTGCTCGTCCTCCAGTCCCTCTGGACCATGTCCGGCCTCCGCGGCACGCCGGACGCCCCGCTGGAACAGACCCTCGACCGCATCGCGGCGGCCGGCTTCGACGGCGCCGCCGCCCTCTGGATCGATCGCGATGAGGCGCGCCGCGTCGCCGATCTCGCCCGCGCCGGCAACCTCGTGGTCGAAGGCCTCTGCTTTCCGTCCGACATCGACAGCCTGAAGCCGGCGCTCGAATGGGGCATGGCGTTCGGTGCGCACCACCTCAACATCCAGCCCAACCTTCGGCCGCGCAAGTTGAGCGACGCCATCACCGTGCTCGAAGGCTGGCAGCGTCTCGCCGAGACCGTGGACTTTGCCGTCAACATCGAGACCCATCGCAACCGCTTGACCAACGATCTGCTGTTCACGCTCGACCTGCTCGACGCGCTGCCCAACCTCCGCTTCACGGCCGACCTCTCGCACTACGTCGTCGGCCGCGAGATCGAGCTGCCGGTCGCCGCAGAGATCGAAGCGCAGCTCCGCCGCATTCTCGATCACACCGAAGCCTTCCACGGCCGCGTCGCCAGCTCGGAGCAGGTGCAACTGCCGCTGACCTTCCCGCACGCCGCGCCCTGGATCGCGCAGTTCAAATCCTGGTGGAGCTATGGCTTCGCGTCGTGGCGCAAGCGCGCCGCGGCCGATGCAGAGCTCACCTTCCTCTGCGAACTCGGCCCCCAGCCTTATGCCATCGCCGGCGCGGATGGGATGGATTTGACCGATCGCTGGGAAGAGTCGCTGCTGTTGCGCGATATTGCAAAAGAGTGCTGGAGCCCTTCGCACTGATGGCAGTGTCTCCTCCCCGCAAGGAGGAGGGAACCTGACGGCCGGCGTCATTTGGCTTCCGCCCCGCCGCGCCCTACATTGCCCCACCCATGTCCCTCCACCCCGCCATCGCTGACTGGTTCGCCTCCAAAGGCTGGTCGCCGCGGCCGCACCAGCTCGATGTCCTCGCCAGCTGGGACCGCGATGCCTCGGCGTTGCTGATCGCCCCGACCGGCGCCGGCAAGACGTTGGCCGGCTTCCTGCCGACGCTCAACGATCTAGCGCATGCACCGCGCGAGGGCCTCCACACGCTCTATATCTCGCCGCTGAAGGCGCTGGCGGTCGACGTGGCACGCAACCTCAACGCTCCAGTCGACGAGATGCATCTGCCGATCACGGTCGAGACCCGCACCGGCGACACGCCTGCCTCGCGTCGCACCCGCCAGCGCCGCGATCCGCCCAACATATTGATGACGACGCCCGAGCAACTCGCGCTTCTCCTCAGCCACGAGGACAGCTTCCGGCTCTTCGCCAACCTCCGCCGCATCGTCCTCGACGAGCTCCACTCGATGGTCACCAACAAGCGCGGCGAGCTGCTGTCGCTCGACATCGCGCGCATTGCCACCTACGCGCCGAAGCTCCGCATCACGGCGCTGTCGGCCACCGTCGCCCGACCCGATCTGCTGCGCGACTGGATCGCGGCGCCGCTGCCACATGCAACCGTCGATTTGCTCATCGGCGGCGCTGGCGCGAAGCCCGATGTCTCGATCCTCGCCTCCGACGTCGTCGTTCCTTGGGCCGGACACTCGACGCTCTACGCCGTGCCCGAGCTCTATCAGATCATCAAGCAGCACAAGACGACCCTGCTGTTCGTCAACACCCGGTCGCAGGCCGAGATGCTGTTCCAGAATCTCTGGGCCATCAACGAGGATTCGCTCGCTATCGCGCTCCATCACGGCTCGCTCGCCGTCGAGCAGCGGCGCAAGGTCGAGAGCGCCATGGTCGCCGGCAAGCTGCAGGCGGTGGTCGCGACCTCCACCCTCGATCTCGGCATCGACTGGGGCGATGTCGACCTAGTGGTGCAGGTCGGCGCGCCCAAAGGCGCCTCGCGCATGCTGCAGCGCATCGGCCGCTCCAACCACCGCATGGACGAGCCGTCCAAGGCGATCTTCGTGCCCTCCAATCGCTTCGAGGTGCTGGAGTGCGAAGCTGCGCTCGAAGCTGTGGAGAAAGGCGCGCAGGACTCCGAGGACCCGACCATCGGCGGCCTCGACGTGCTGGCGCAGCACACCCTCGGCATGGCCTGCGCCGCGCCGCTCGATCCCGTGGCCTTCCACGATGAGGTGCGCAGCGCCTGGCCCTATCGCGACCTCAGCTGGGAGACCTTCGAGCGCGTGCTCGATTTCGTCGCCACCGGCGGCTATGCGCTGCGCGCCTATGAGCGCTACGCCAAGCTGAAGAAAACCCCGGACGGCAAGTTCCGCATCGCCAACCCACAAATTGCGCAACAGTACCGCCTCAACGTCGGCACCATCGTCGAAGACCCGATGATCAAAGTCCGGCTGGTCAAGGGCAGGGGCTTCAAGACCGGTTCGGCGACCGGGCCGATCGGCCGCTATGGTCGCGTGCTCGGCGAACTCGAGGAATATTTCATCGACCAGCTGGTGCGCGGCGACACTTTTGTCTTCGGCTCGGAGATCGTCGCCTATGAGGGCATGTTCGAGACCGAGGCCTATGTCTCGCGCTCCAATGCCACCGACCCGAAAATCCCCTCCTATATGGGTGGCAAATTCCCGCTCTCGACCTACCTCGCCGACGGCGTGCGCCGGCTTCTCAGCAATCCCGACAACTGGCATGGCCTGCCCGACCAGGTCAGCGACTGGCTGCGGCTGCAGCACGAAGCCTCGGTGCTGCCGCCCGCCAATTCTATGCTGGTCGAGACCTTTCCCCGCGGCACGCTCAACTATCTCGTCTGCTATCCGTTCGAGGGGCGCCTCGCGCACCAGACGCTCGGCATGCTGCTGACCCGCCGGCTCGAGCGCGCCCGCGCCCGCCCGCTCGGCTTCGTCGCCTCGGATTATTCGCTCGCCGTCTGGGGGCTGGGCGATTTCGGCGGCCTGATCCGCACCGGCCGCCTGTCGCTCGACGATCTCTTCGACGAAGACATGCTCGGCGACGACCTCGAGGCCTGGCTCTATGAAAGCCAACTGATGCGCCGCACCTTCCGCAATGCCGCGATCATCGCCGGCCTGATCGAACGCCGCCACCCCGGCAAGGAAAAGACCGGCCGCCAGGTAACGGTCAGCTCCGACATCATCTACGACGTGTTGTACGAGCATGAACCCGACCACATTCTGATCCAGGCGACCCGCCGCGACGCCGCCCGCGGCCTGCTCGACATCGAACGCCTCGGCGCCATGCTGCGCCGCATCCAGCACAACATCCTCCACAAGCCTCTCGACCGAATCTCGCCTCTTGCGGTACCGATTCTGCTCGATATCGGCAAAACGCCGATCTTCGGCGAGGCCCGCGACAGCGCGATGGTCGATGCCGCCGAGGAGCTAATGCGGGAGGCCCTGGGGCAAAGCGATGTGGAGCAGCGCGGCAAGAGCCGCGTCCGAGGCTGAGGAGGCGATCGTGCTCCTCCAGTTCGCCGGTCATACCTTCGAGCCTCTGCTCTCGGGCGCCCTGTTCTGGCGCGCCGAATCCATGCTGCTCGTCGCCGATCTCCACCTCGAGAAATTCTCGTCCTTCGCCAAAAAGGGCCAGATGCTCCCGCCCTACGACACCGGCCTGACGCTGAACCGGCTGGAGAAGGACCTCGCAGCCACCAAGGCCGAGCGCGTCGTCTCGCTCGGCGATTCATTTCATCGCGACGAGGGCACGACGACGCTGCTCGATGCTGACCGCCTGCGCCTGATGGCGCTGCTCGGTCGTTCGCACTGGACCTGGATTTCCGGCAACCACGATCCGGCTCCGCATGCCCTCGGCGGCGTCTGCGTCGGCGGCCTCGAGCATCGCGGCCTGACCCTGATCCACGAACCGCGCCGCGGCACGCGCGGCATGGTCGCCGGCCATCTCCATCCTGCCGCGACCGTCCACTCAAACGGCCACACCACCCGCCGCCCCTGCTTCGTCCACGACGGCAGCCTGCTGCTGCTCCCCGCCTATGGCGCCGGCACCGGCAGCCTCAACATCCTGTCGCACCCGTTCCACGGCCTCTTCGACTACGCGACGCTGGAGGTGACGATGTTGGGGCGGAGCCGGCTCTATCCGGTGAGCACGAAGCGGCTGGTGCCGGGACTCTAGCAGTCTGTTTCCTCCCCTGCGAAGCGGGGGAGGGGGACCGCCGGAAGGCGGTGGAGGGGGGCGCCGGCCCAACCAACCGAGGGTGCGACCAGGGCGGCCGCAACCTCGCTTCCTGCACACGCAGTGCAGCTTCGCTTCAGCTCCAACGCTGCAGTCTTTCCTCACACCGGCGGGCATCGGGCTCGCCACACAGCCGGGAATTCAGATGAACACCATCAACCTTCGTCAGGTCGGCCGCCTCGGCGCGCTTCTCATCCTCCTTGCCGGCGCAGCCGCCGCCAGCGACGCCAGCGCGCATGCTGTGCAAATCTCCGGCAAGCACACCCAGGCCGAGATCAAGAAGGCCTGCGACGACGTCAACGGCGTCCCTGTATCCGGCGAGGGCGGCAAGGGCTGCTTCAACCAGAACAAGAACACCATGGTGGCGTGCAGCAAGGACGGCGATTGCACCGGCTTCGTTCCGGACTGATCGCCGGTCTCTACCGCTTGAACACCACGCCCGCGAGCCAGCCCGTGCCGAGCGCCAGCGCCACGCACACCAGCCCGTAGAGCAGCGGCTGCTGCCGGCTGGCAACGAAGACGAAGTTCTCGAAGCCGGTCTTGCGGACCGAAAATCCCTCGGTCCGTTCCGCCACCAGCTGCTTGTCCTTGAGCACCAGCGTGTGGGCAAGGAACGGGCCGTTGGCGACGTCGCTCGGCAGCGTCAGTTGTGCCACATAGGCCGTGTCCGACAAAAACCGCACGCCATCCTCGGTCACCTCGAAATGGCCCTCTTCGGTCATCAGCCGCACCAGCTCGTTGCCGAAGCGCAGCGCCGTGGGCGTGTCGCCGCCGACAGCGGTGAGCCGTGCCTGATCGACCGGCGGGATGTGCTCGGCCTCCAGCACTTCGGGTGACGCGACGTTCTCCAGCTTGCCACTCGCGATCACCTCGTAGAACGAGGGGAACTGCTTGAAGCTCTGCTGTTCGGTGTTGGTCCAGATGCCGAAATTGTTGGTCTTGAGCCGCGCCACCCGGTCCTGCAGCGGGCCGGTGATGACGACGATGATGTTGTAGGGGCCAGCCAGGGGGATTCCCGGCGTGTCGGGCTCGATGGTCCCGAACAGGCTCAGCGTCGCGCCATCGAAGCTCGAGGTGATCTGGACGTTCGGCGTCGACACCGTCGAGGCGAGCTTCTCGGCGCCGGCCGGCGAGGCGGCGAGTAGCAGCGCCAGCGCGAGCAGCAGGCGCCTCACGATGCAGCTCCCGCCGCGGCGATCGCCATCGAGAACGGATCGGAGGGCGGCAGCACCAGCGTCAGCCCGAAGCGAATGGCGACGGCCAGCACCAGCAGCGCCAGCAGTGCCCGCAACTGATCGCCGCGCAGATATTTGCCGGCCGAGGCGCCGAACTGCGCCCCGACCGTGCCGCCGACCATCAGCGAGAAGGCGAGCACGATATCGACGCTCTGGCTGGTCAGCGCCTGGAGGATCGTCGTCACGCACATCATCGCCACCACCTGCAACAGCGACGTGCCAACCACGACATTGCCCGGCACTCTCAGCAGATAGACGAGCGCCGGCACCAGGATGAAGCCGCCACCGATGCCGAGCAGCGCGCCCACCCAGCCGATGAAGAGGCCAATCCCTAGCACCGGCAGCACGCTGATATAGAGCCGCGACTTCTTGAACCGGATCCGCATCGGCAGGCCGTGCATCCAGTTGTGCTGGCTCGGCAGCTTGTCGGGGATCATGATGCCGCGCCGGCGCCTGAGGAACGTGCGCATAGCCTCGATCATCATCAGCGTGCCGACGAAGCCGAGCAGCAGCAGATACGAGGCCGAGACGAAGAGATCGAATTGTCCGGCCGCCCGCAACGCCGCGAACGTCGCGACGCCCGCCATCGCGCCGATCGTCGACGACAGGATCAGATACATCGCGAGATGGAGGTCGATGCCGCCGCGGCGGTAGTAAGAGAGGGCGCCGGAGGTCGACGCGGCCGCCACCTGGCCGGTCACCGAGGCGACCGCCACCGCCGACGGCACGCCCGAAAAGATCAGCAGCGGCGTCAAGAGGAAACCACCGCCGACACCGAACAGGCCGGAAAGAAATCCCACCGCCCCTCCCACTCCGATCAGGAAGAAGAGGTTCATCGAAAGCTCGGCGATCGGCAGGTAGATCTGCACGGGCGGGCCTAAACGGGTGCGCGGGGCAGCGGGCGGTGCCGCTCGCGCGTGACGACTAAATAGACGTAAGGGGGCGCGGCGTTCCGCGTCCCCTCAACTCGTTCTCACCATCGTCCCCAGATGCGACGACAATGAGACATTTTCCATTCCACTTCAGACCGGCTGGCTGCCGAGCACTGCCAGGAGCCGCGGGTTGATGAGGCCGACCTCGCTCATGCCGGTCGCCCCCTCGAAGGACTTGATGGCGTCCGACGTCTTCTTGCCGGCGATGCCGTCCGGCGTACCGATGTCATAGCCGAGCTTGCCGAGCGCTTTCTGCACGCTGGCGACGATGTCCTTGCTGCTGATCGTCACGCCCGGATCGAAGGTCTTCATCCAGGTGCCGATCGGCGCGAAGTTCGCCGCGAGATCAATCGGCGCCGGCTTGAACGCATTCACCTCGGCGGTCAGCGCATTGACGGTGTCGGCATCGAGCGAGCGGGCGATGTCGTCGCGCGCCTTGGCGGCATCCTTGTCGCCGCTCAGCGCCGCGATGCCGAACCACTTGAACGAGTCTTTGAGGCTCTGCGGCACGCCGAGACCGCGGGCATAGAGCATGCCGAGGTTGAACTGGCTGTCAGTGAGGCCCCGGTTCGCTGCTTCCTCGAACCATTTCGCGGCCGAGTCGAACTGCTGCTTGCCGAGCTGCCCGCCGGCGTAGAGCGCCGCGAGATTGTGCATCGACATGCGGTTGCCGGCCTCCGCGGCGCGCTCATACCAGAGCCGTGCCGTGTCGAGGTTCTTGGTCACGCCGTTGCCGTTCTCGTAGAGGCTGCCGAGGCGATATTCGGCCGGGGCAAAGCCGGACGCGGCGGCGCGTTCGTACCAGGTCGCAGCGGCGGCATAGTCCTGCGGCACAGCGCGGCCTTCGGTGTAGATCGCGGCGACTTCGAACTGCGCGCGCGCATCGCCGTTGGCGGCGGCCTGCCTGAGCTCGATCGGCCCGATGTTTTCGGGCGGCATGTCGACCTTGACCGGGCTGGTATCGGCGGTCGGCGGTTCGACCGATGAGGCCGTGTCGGGCGCCGGATCCGCGCTGGCGACATCGCTTGGGGCGCTGCTGAAGGCGCTCGGCATCGCCTGCGCCGGGCTGGCGCTGAAACCCTGCGCCGCCGACTGGTCGATCGAGCCGGTCTTCAGCGAATCGACCATCGGGATGACGCGCGGCGGCATTGACGATGCCGTGCTGTCGTCGTCAGTGGCCGATGGCGCTTCGAGAATCGGCGCAATGTCACCGGTCGTGGCGGGTGCCGCATCGGTCGCCGGAGCAGGGGTCGCGGTATCGGCGGCCGGCGCGTCGGGCGCCGCATTCTGGTTGAGCCGCTGCACCACGAGGTTGACCGTCAGTAGCGCGAGGGCCACGACCGCGGCGCCGAGCAGGATCACCTTGCGATTGCGCAGCAGGAAGCTTTCCTTCGCCTCCGGCTTCGGCGCCGGACCATCGACCGCCACCTGCGGCTCGAGCGAGGGTTGCGGCGCCACGACGGGCGCCACCGGCTCGGGCTTGAACGCCGTCCGGGTCGGCATGTCGCCGGGCAACACGCGCGGTTCCTTCGCCTTCTTTTCGGCTTTCGGCTTGTCGTCGGTGCCGGTCGTCTGGAACCGCGCCAGCGCGCGCCCGATCAGCGAATTGGATGCGGCCTCGGGGGCCGGCGTGGTCTTGCGCTGCTGCGCCCGGCGGGCCGCTTCGATGAAGGTGTTGCGCACGGCATTGGGGACGGGCTGTGCGTCCGGCACGGCGGCCGGCATTGGCTCGGCAAATCCAATACTTGGCTGCGGCGCGGGCGGGGCGGCGACCTTCTCCGGCTCGAAACCCGCCGGCGCGGTTGGTGCCGGCGGCTTCGCATCATAGCGTGCCGCGAGCGAGGTTTCCTCATCGAGGCCGGGGTGACGCTTGCGCGGCGCCTTGGCATCGAGCGCCGACTGCACCGGACCGGGATCGGCAAACACCTGCGGCGCCAGCGGCGCTTCGGCGGCCGGGCTGCGCGGCATGACGTCGGCGCGTGGCCGCGGCGCAGCCATCGGCATCGGCTGCTGTTCGGCCGCCGTGATGATCGACGCAATATCGGTCTGCCGCACCATGTCCGGCGCTGCGTACGAGCGGTCCATCAGTGAGCTCTCGAGCCGCTTCAGCCGTTCGTTGACCTCGCTGATGCCCGCCTGCATGCCGCCGAAATCGCCGACCTCGGGGTCCTGCCGCATCGACTGCAGCATCGCCGTGATGCGGCCTTCGAGCCCGCCGATCGTATCGGCGAGCGACTGGTCCGGCGCGCCGCGATTGACGGCTTCGACCGTGCGCGACGCGACCATCTCGGCCATCGCCTCGATATCGGGCATCTGCGACGGCTCGGTCGCGTAGAGCTTGGCGAGGCCCGAGAGTTGCTCGCCGGTCTGGTCCATCCGCGCCACCAGTTGACGCACCTGCGCCTCGAGCTGGCCGAGGCCGGGATCGATCGGCCGTTCGCCGATCCGGTCGCCCAGCATGCCGATCTGCCGGCCGATCTCCGCCATGTCGTCGTGCGTACCGAGCGTCTCGATGCGCTGCTCGATCGATTCGAACCGCGGCGCCAGCGACACGATCACCGCATCGCGCAGCGAGGTCAGGTCCTTGCGCAGCCCATGCAGCAGCCGGTCGCCGGACTCGATATCGGAGATGCGGCTGTTGAGCGCGTCCACCAGCTCGATGAGGTTGGCGGGCGGCGAGCCAGTCTCGCGCAGTGCCTCGGTGAAGCGCGCCATCTCGGCCGTCACGTGGTCGAGGTCGGCCGGCGACAGCGACGACTGCCGCTCCAGCGAGTCGATGCGGTCATAGACGTTGCGCACACTGCTCTCGATCGAGCGCATGCCGTCCTTGAAGGCCTGGCTGGCGACCGGATTCTCTACCTTGTCGACATAGTGGACCTGCAGCTCGGCAAGCTTGCCCACCGTTGAGGCAACGTCGTCGAGCCGCCGCGTCAGGGTCGAGATATCCATCTCGCGGCCCTGCGCCATGATCTTGCCGAGGCTGGCGATCTGTCCTTCGAGGCGCTTGACCTGTCCGGTCTCGCCGACGGCGCCGGCCAGCAGCTCGACCACATGGGCAAGCTGCGCCACCTGGTCGGCGACGTCCTTCACATTGGCGCCGGTCTTGATCTGCGCCTTGATCTCGCCCTCGAGCCGCTCGAGCCGGCTCGACAGGCCATTCACCGACTGCGCGAAGCGCTCGAGCATCGGGCCGTCCGAGGCGCGCTGCTGCGGCGGTGGTACAGGCTGGTACTGCTGTTGATATTGCGGCTGCGGCGCTGCCATCGGCCGCGGCTCGCCCTGGCGCGAACGGATCTGGTTGATGGCGTTCTGCAGGCTGTCGCGCGGATTGGGCGGCATCGGCTGGGGCGGTTCCTCGAACCGCGTGATGGCGCGCTGCACCGATTTGAGCGCATCGCGATGCCGCGTGTCCGGTTCGACGTCGGCCACCTGATAGCGGAGGTCACGCACCCGTTCCGACAGCGACGGCTCGGCGCGCCGCGCCACCTGGCTGTCGACTTGGTCGAGCAACGCTGCGAGTTCGCTGCGGAGCGATTGCCATTCGCCCGGGTCGCGATCGTAATCGACTGGCTGGGACTGCTGATACGCGCGGGCCATGGAGGTATCCCAAGCACCAAATAAGACGGGCCGCAGCCCAATCCGAGGGGCCGGGTTCACACTGCACTCTTAAAGAACATGGTAAAGAAGGCGTTAAGCGCCGATGCAATTTGCAACCGCGCGCCTGCCGGACTTCGCCCTAAGTGGGGTTGGTACCGTCCACCGCCCCTTGCTAGAAGCACACGATGAGCCGCCGCATCATCATCGTCGACGACCACCCGCTGTTCCGCGCCGCGCTGCGTCAGACGCTGGCCGGCGACACCGATATCGTGATCGACGAGGCCGGCGACCTTGTTGCACTGAGCGCCAGCCTCGAGGCCGACCGCGACTGCGACCTCGTGCTGCTCGACCTCAATATGCCGGGTGCACACGGCTTCTCCGGGCTTCTCCTGGTACGCGCGCAATATCCCGAGGTGCCGGTGATGATCATCTCGGCCATTGAGGATCAGAAGGTCATCCGCCGCACTTTCGAGCTTGGCGCCGCGGGCTACCTGCCCAAATCCGTCGGCCCGGCGCAGATCCGCACCGCCATCGACACGGTGCTGCGCGGTGAAGTCGTGGTCCCCGAGGGCATCAATCTCACCGTCGACGACGAGCAGACGGCGCTCATCCGCCGTCTCTCGACGCTGACGCCGCAGCAGATCCGCGTGCTGATGATGCTGAGCGATGGCCTGATGAACAAGCAGATCGCCTACGAACTCTCGATCTCCGAGGCGACCGTCAAGGCGCACGTCTCTTCTATATTGCAGAAGCTCGACGTCGACAGCCGCACCCAGGCCGTCATTGCTGCCTCCCGCATCGAGCAGGGCCAGTTCGAGCAGCTGCTGGCCTAGCCGGCAGGGTTAACGTTCCCTTTCGAGACAATCTTCCTACCGCCGCTTCAGCGGCCGCTGCGCCGCCAAGCCGCTGATCGCCGCCCTCAGCGCCGCGGGCTTCACCGGCTTGGTCACCACCGAAATCCCGCGTTCCTCGGCCAGCGCCCGCACGGCGGCGGTGCGGTCGGCCGTCACCAGCGCCGCCGGCAGATGCCCACCGACATTGTGGCGCAGCCACTCCACCGCATCGAGGCCGGAGGTCTGGTCGAGGTGGTAGTCCATCAGCACCAGGTCCGGCAGCCAGCCGACAAGGATACCGTCCTTGTCGATATCTTTGAGCGAGCGTGCCGAGCGCACGTCGCAGCCCCAACCACTGAGCAACCCTTCCATCGCGTCGAGCACTGACCGCTCATTGTCGACGCAGAGGATGCGCAGGCCCGCGAGGCTCGCCGTACTCTCGCCACGCTCGGTGCCCGTCAGAACCGGCTTCTGGATTTTGCCCAGCGGCAAATAGAGCGAGAAACGCGAGCCCTTGCCCTCGACGCTGGCGAGTTCGAGCGTCAGCCCCATCGCCGCCACCAGCCGCTCGACGATCGACAGCCCGAGGCCGAGCCCCTGCGCCATCCGCGCCCCCTGCTCGAGCCGCGAGAACTCGGCGAACAGCAACCCATGCTGGTCGCGGTTGAAGCCGATGCCGGTGTCGACCACGTCGAGCCGAACCCGGCCGCCGCGGCGCCTGCAGCCGACCAGCACCCGGCCGCCAGGGCGGGTGTACTTGATGGCGTTGGAGACGAGGTTCTGGACGATGCGGGCGACCAGCGTCCGGTCGGCGCTGGCCACCGCCGAGCTGCCGACCAGCGTCAGCTCGATCGATTTCTCGCGCGCCAGGGGACCGAACTCGACCGCGATCTTCTGCATCAGGTCGCGCAACTGGAACGGTCCGGGCTGCGGGATCAGCGCTCCGGAGTCGATCCGCGACATGTCGAGGAGGGCCGACATGATTTCTTCCACAGCATTTAACGAGGCCTCGATCGAGTGGGCGAGGGGACCCGTCTCCGACCCGGCACTGCGCTCGATGAGGGTCGCCGTGTAGAGCCGGGCGGCGTTCAGCGGCTGCAGCAGATCGTGGCTCGCCGCAGCGAGGAAGCGGGTCTTGTCGCGGTTGGCGGTGTCGGCGTTCTTCCGGGCGCTTTCGAGCTCGGAATTGACCCTCAGGAGGGTCGCCGTGCGCTCCGCCACCCGGCCCTCGAGGGTGGTGTTTGCCCGCTCCAGGGCGGCCTCCGCGTCGACCCGCGCCGATACGTCGGCGAAGCTGATCACCAGGCCGCCATCGGGCAGGCGGGATGAGTGAAATTCCAGCGTTTGCCCTTGTTTCCCAAGGCGTTGCGTCACCGAGCCGGAGGCGCTGGTCAACGTCTCGACCCGCGCGGCGGCCAATCCCACCGGGTCGCCGGGGCCGAGATCGCCGCGCCGCCCGACGTAAAGGGCGATGTCATAGAGTGCTGTTCCAGCTTCGACCAGCCGCGGCGGCAGGTCGAGCAGCCCCCGATAGCGCTGGTTGGACGCCACCAGGTGCAGGTCGGCGTCGAAGATGGCGAGTCCCTGCGGGATGAAATCGACGGCCTGGCGCAGCGAGATTTCGAGATCGGCGGCGGCGTCCATGATCGGGTTCCAGTCGGCATTCTAGAGCGACGCTGGGTCGACTATCCCGCGTTGGCCGGGCTCCGGCAAGTTGACACTAAGTCGGACCATTGCATTCCGGCGCGAACTGCGTGATTCTCCGCGCACTGCGAATCTCTTTTGCAGTGCGCCGCCGGGAGGGTCGGCGACGCGGACCAGACGGACAGTTAGGGGGTCCCCGTGTTCAAGGAATTTCGTGACTTCGCCCTTCGGGGCAACGTCGTCGACCTCGCCATCGGTGTCATCATCGGTGCGGCGTTCGGTGTCATCGTCTCCTCCCTCGTCGATGACGTCTTCATGCCGATCATTGGTTTGATCCTTGGCCACGTCGATTTCTCGAATCTGTTCGTCGTCCTGAGCAACCCGAACAACGTCCCAGTTACCTCCCTGGCAGCTGCCAAGACGGCTGGCGTGGCGACGCTTAATATCGGTTTGTTCATCAATGCGGTTGTAAAGTTTGTCATTGTCGCCTTTGTGCTGTTCCTCGTCGTCAAGGGCATCAACAGTCTGAAGAAGAAACCCGCGGCCGAACCAGCCGCACCACCTCCACCAACAAAGGAAGAAGTTCTCTTGACCGAAATCCGTGACGCCCTCCGCGCGAGTGGCAAAGCCAAGTCCATGCCGATGGCCGCTGCGAAGGCCCCGTCGGTTTCCGCCAAACCGGCAGCCAAGAAGACCGCTGCCAAGAAGCCGGCTGCCAAGCCCGCAACCGCTGCGAAGGCGCCGGTGAAAAAAGCCGCTGCCAAGAAGCCGGCTGCGAAGAAGCCCGCCGCCAAGAAGCCGGCGGCCAAAGCCGCTGCCGCCAAGAAGCCGGCGGCCAAAGCCGCTGCCAAGAAGCCAGCGGCCAAAAAGCCCGCTGCCAAGAAGCCGGCTGCCAAGAAGTAACGTCCATCCGGCCATTTAGGCCGGTTGGATTTCGTCACAATAGGGCCAGCGTCCCCCGGGGTGCTGGCCCTATTCTTTTGGAAAATAATCCTCTTAGATTGACAATCGTCCTAAATAGGAATAATTGCCTATCTCCCATTGGGGGTGTTCGGTACGGAACGACACGCTGGGGTCGCGACTCTGCTTAGCGCAATCTCCCAGCGTGATTCATCCGGGGCCAGCGGCGTTCGGTTGGAGATCAAGGCTCCGCAATTGCAGCGGAGCGTCCTCCCCGGAATGACATTCCGGTCCGCCGCGCCGGCCTCATCACGGCCGTTGGCAAGAGACGGATAATGTCTGAAGAGATTTTCTATCACGCCTTTCTCAATCGCGACCGCATCGTCCACATCGTCGATCCCGACCTGTCGACCTGCGAACAGCTGAGCGTGCTGTTTCGCCTCGAAGGCTTCCAGACGGCGTTCTCGGTGAACCTTGGCGGCTTCCTCGCCGCCCTCGATCGCCGCCGGCCGGATGTGGTCATCACCAATTTCGAGCTCGGCGGCGATGACGGGCTGGAGCTGTTGCACCGGGTCAAGGGCCTCCGCATGGGCACGCCGGTGTTCATGCTCGAGGACCGCCCGATGGTGGAGGCCGCCGTCGCCGCCATGAAGGCCGGCGCCTCCGACGTGGTGACCAAGCCGGTCGACACCGAGCACCTGGTGCGCGTCGTCCGCGACGCCCTGCGTCAGGACATCCACGTGGGCGCCGTGCAGGCCGGCCGCCGCCTCGTCGAGGTCCGCGGCTTCGCCCAGCTCACGCCGCGCGAGCGCGAAGTGCTGCAGCTCATCACCAACGGCCAGTCGAACAAGGAGGCCGGCCGCGAGCTCGGCATCTCGCCACGCACCATCGAAATGCATCGCGCTCGCGTCATGGAAAAGCTCGGCGCCAGGAACACCGCCGACTTGATGCGCATCGTGCTGACCAGCTAGCCAGCGCGATCGAACAGAAACGACCGGCCGCGCCGGCGCCACGCGGCCAGCAAGGTGGCTACGTTCGCTTCGAGTGGCCTCTCCGTTGAGAGCTCGCAGTCATACGCAATGCCGCGATGGATCGTCCGGAAGTCGCGCTCGGCGTCGCCGACGCGCCGGTCGCCACGCGCCGCCTCGCGGCGGATCAGTTCCGGCAGCGGGCAGTGCACGCCGACAAGGAAGACGTCATAAGGCGCGAACAGCCTGGCCAGTTGCCCAACCCAGCCGGGCGTGTCGAAGATGTGCTCTACGATGAGATTGTTGCCGGCCGCGGCGTAGGCAGCGAGCGAGCGGTGGAAGCCGTCGAAGAACGGGGCGCGCAACTGTCGCCAATCGAATTCGCCACTCTTGATCCGAGCGCTTGGCAGTACGCCGGAGTCGCGCAAATGGTCGATCGAGATGTGCCAGAACGGTTGCTCGATCGCCGCCTGTAGCGCCCGCGCGAGCGTCGACTTGCCGCTGCTCGATGCACCATGGAGAATAATGATTTTCGCCGGTTCGCTCACGATCGCCTCTGTCGAGTGCCTAGCGGGCACCGCGATTAGAGGCAAGTGAGAGTTGACACATTGCGGGCCTCGGCTAACCTTGGCCTCGGCTCGTGCAGCCCGCCGCTCGCGCCCTTCGGGGAAAGGTGAATGCACGTCTCTGCAAATGGTTTGACCCCTCGGGCAAGCCGTCGGCAATGCGAGCACTGACTTCAGGACCTTGCCCATTGAGAGGTTCGACCATGCACAGCTTCCTCGACTCCAAGACCATGGCGCGCATCGTGCGGCGGGCCCTCGCCGAACGCGGCGTTACCATTAGCCACAGCGAGAGCCTCGAGCTCGTTGCCCAGCAGTTCGGCCTGGCCGACTGGAACACGCTAGCAGCGGCCATCGAGCGTTCGGCACAGCCGGCGCTGCCTGCCGGCTGGTATCGCACCGGCATCACCAGCCCAAATCTGCATCGCATGGGGCCGGACCCGCAACGGCCAGGCACGCTCAAGATCCAAACTCTGGCCGACGCCGAGACCATTGGCAGCGCCTTCGGCTCGCTCGCCCATACGATCGCCGCCGCCGAGTATCGCGGCGGCACGATCCGCTTCAGAGCCGAGCTCACCGGCTCCGACTGCACCAACGCCGCGATCTGGATGCGCATCGATTCCGCCGAGCCGCGCCAGCCGCTGCGCTTCGACAATCTGCAGTCCCGCCTCCGCGACGGCCCGCTCACCGGCAGCTTCGACTGGACGCCCCGCGAGATCGTCCTCGATGTCCCCGAAGCGGCAGATAAGATCCTCTACGGCGTGATGCTGATCGGCACCGGAACGATGTGGGCGCGGAACATCGACGTGCGGCCCGGCGGAGTGGCCGGCGGCGAAGCGCTGGTGGCGTAAGGGCCGACTCCGATAGGGCGGGGCCGCCGTGTCGACGGCGGCCCCGCTGCCAAAATGCTACTCGGTCGCCTTGGCCACGTGGAAGCCGTCGTCGCCGTTGCGGGTGATGTCGCCGGCCTTCTTGTCCTTGACGAACAGATAGAACGGCATTCCGTCATAGGCCCACATCTGCTTGGTCTTGCCGTCCTTGTCGACGACCGGAAGCAGCGTCCAGTCGCCACTCGCGGTCGCGCCGGCCGCCGCCAGCAGCGGCGGCCACTCGGCGATGCACTTGCCCGTACACGCCGACGCGGCTTCGCCCTTCTTGTCCTTGCTGAACGTGTAGAGGGTCATGCCGTTGGCATCGACCCAGATCTTGCCGCTCTTTGAATCGGCGACTTTGGCAGGATCGTCTGCCGCGTAGGCCGCGAAAGACAGTGTCGACAGGAGCAGCGCTCCTGCAATGATCCTAAGCATTGTCATCTCCTCTTGCTCCGGGCGCCGCTGGCGACGCGCAACTGCTTTCCCGGCGCGGACCAACGTCGACGCGACGGCACTGTTGCCGGCCTGGAAAAAAACAAAAGGTGATGGATTAACGGCGCTGCGCGGGGTTTCCTTAAGGCGCGCGATGCACTACCCGCCGATCGTCGGCAGCGTCAGGTCGCCGGTCGTCAGCCGCTCCGACGTCAGCTTCTGCGTCGGGTGCTCGTGCTGCAGCTCGAGCTCGGCCCACACGCTCACCAGCGCCTGGCGTAGCGTCATGATCATCTCGTCGGTGTGGAGCGGCGTCGGCGTGATGCGGAGCCGCTCGGTGCCCTTGGGCACCGTCGGGTAGTTGATCGGCTGGATGTAGATGTTGTGCTTTTCGAGCAGCATGTCGCTCGCCGCTTTCACCAGCCGCGCATCGCCCACGATGATCGGCACAATGTGTGTCTCGGTTGCCAGCACCGGCAGCCCAGCCTGGCTTAGCACGTCCTTGGCGAGCCGCGCCTGCCGCTGATGCGAACGCCGTTCCTCTCCCGACACCTTCAGATGCTCGATCGAGGCGCGCGCCGCCGCGCAGAGCGCGGGGGGCAGGGCGGTGGTGAAGATGAACTCCGGCGCATATGAGCGCACCGCATCGATGATCGCCTTGTTGGCGGCGATATAGCCGCCCATCACGCCGAAACCCTTGGCGAGCGTCCCCTCGATAATGTCGATGCGCTCCATCAGCCCTTCGCGATCCGCGATTCCGCCGCCGCGCGGACCGTACATGCCCACGGCATGGACTTCGTCGATATAGGTGAGCGCGCCGAACTCCTCGGCGAGGTCGCAGATCGCCTTGACCGGCGCCACGTCGCCATCCATCGAGTAGACCGACTCAAAGCAGATCAGCTTCGGCCGCTTGCGGTCGATCGCGCTCAGCAGTTCGCGCAGATGCGCTACGTCGCTGTGGCGGAAGATTTTCTTCTCCATGCCGCTCTGCCGCACCCCCTGGATCATCGAGGCATGGTTGAGCTGATCGCTCAGGATCACGCAGTCGGGCAGCAGCCGCGCGATCGTCGAGATCGCCGCTTCGTTCGAGACGAACCCCGAGGTAAAGACCAGCGCAGCTTCCTTGCGGTGGAGATCGGCGAGCGACCGCTCGAGCTCGACCAGCGGCCGGTTGGTGCCGGAAATGTTGCGCGTGCCGCCGGCGCCGACGCCGAGCTTGGCCGCGGTCTCCTGCATCGCCGCGATCACCTTGGGGTGCTGGCCCATGCCCAGATAGTCGTTCGAGCACCAGATGGTGATCTCACGGCTGTTGTCGGCCTGGTCGCGATAGATGGCGGTCGGGAACTTGCCGGCGACGCGCTCGATGTCGGCGAACACGCGGTAGCGCTTCTCCTGGCGAAGCGTATCCACTGCGTCTTCGAAGATGCCGCGATAGTCCATGTGTCGTGCTCGCCCCGGTGACCGGCGGAAGGGACCCTAGTTTCGGCGCGCCGGCGTTGACATAGGTCAATTCGCCGCGCGCCCGCGTCCGCTAAGTGCCTGAATCCGCACCAAAGCCGAAACGCAGTCTGGATGCATTCTAAAGTTTGGGCGCTGGATTGCATAGCCACGGCGATGAGGAGCGGGAGTGCAACCGAGACACCAGTAGACGACCCCCAGCCCCGTCTCTACCGTCTCCGCATGGCCACCCCCGACCCCACCGCCGGCTTCACCGACATGCAGTGGTACATGTACCGCCAGCGCAATGTCGCGTTCTTCGCCGCCTACACGGCCCGCGCCTTCAGCGACGCCGACCTGCTCGCTGCAGCGCGCAGCCTCGTCGACCTCGCGCCGCAGTTGCGTCTCGGCTATACCGGCGCCGCCGCGGATCGTCCCATTCCCGACGATGTGCTGCGACGCCTTACATATAAAGAGAGCGTCGCGACGCTCGACGGCTTCCCGGAGCGCTGGGTCGACCGCGGCGACGCCGTGCTGTCCGATCCGGGCCTGCCGCTCTTCCGCATCCGCTACGCCGAGGCGGCGACGCCGACGGCCGAAGGACGCGCCGGCTTCATCCTCGTGCAGGTCTCGCACGCGCTGGTCGAGGGCGCCGACTCGGCGCTGCTCAGCCGCTCGCAGTCGGCAGAGCACCCCACGAGCCGAAGCACCCGCGAGACCGCGCCGCTGGTCAAGGCCGCGGCCACCGGCCTCGGTGCCGTGCTTGCGAGCCTCCATCTTCTCGCTGGCAATTTTGTGACTGTGCGGCCCGGCCCGTTCGGTTACGTCAGCCGCGCTTACCCCCGCGCATTGTTCTCGCAGCTGGCCCGCGACTGGGGAGTGCGCCAGCGCGCTCTGTTCTATGCGCTGGCGCTCCACACTTTGTTCGAGAGCGGCACGCCGGCCGGCAAGCGCCAGATCAGCTCGACCTATTCCTCGATCGACGAAGGCGGCGGCGCCGACCGCGACGCTTTCATGCGCATGCGGATGCGCTTTGCGGTCTTCCACAACGCCCCCGACTTCCCCACCTTCGTCCGTGCTCTCGATGCGCGGTTGACCGAGGCCGAAGCCAAGGAGAGCGGCTTCAACGCCGAGCTGAACGCCGAGGGAATCCGCCTGCATCGCAAGCTGAGCCGCGTCCTACCCGGCGCCTACACGCCCAAAATGTTCCAGTTCATGCCCTACGACGCGGTGCTGGGCCTCATCCCGCCGCATCGGCTGGGCGGCAAGCTCACCGCCGGGCTGATAGAGCCGGTGTTTGCCGGCGCCGCGCTCGAGGGCGCCAATGCCTGCGTCATCGTCCCCAATCGGCAGTTCGTGACCTTCAATTTCTACATTCAGCAGAAGCTCTTACCGTCCGTTTCCCGGCTCGACGCGATCCTTCGGACGCTCATCCCCGGTTCAGATTTCGGCCGCTAAGCCTCGCCCCGGGCCAGTGATGAGTTTCGGTCACGCATTAACGCCAACACCGGGCGTTGGTTGACCGGGAGTTTTACTGAGCCGAATGTCAGTGTTAAGAAGTCGCTAATTTCTGGGGGTCCATCCGTTGAAGAGCTTTTCCTCGTCCAGCTTCGCCAATGATCATGCCGAAGTTCTGGACCTCGCGCTGGCCGCGGTTACCAAGAACCCGCAGGCGCTCTTCACCGATTTCCAGTGGTTCCTTTACGAAGGCCGCGACACCGTCTTCTTCACGGCGTTCTCCAAGCAGAGCTTCGACAAGGACACGATCGCCAATCTCGTTGCCGAGATGGTGGCGTTGGCGCCGCAGCTGACGCATGGCTTTTACGGCGCCCGCCCGGGCCAGCCGTTCCCCAAACACCTGCTCGATGCCATTAGCAGCGTCGAGTACGTCGACGAGTTCGACGGTTACCCGGACAAATGGCTCGGCAAGTCGCAGGATCTGTTCGTGCAGCCCGATTTGCCGCTGTTCCGCGTCATGGCCGCCGTCCGCAAGGGCGGCCCCGATGCCGAGGGCCGGCAGTCGATCATCCAGGTCCGCTCCTCGCACGCCCTGATGGAAGGCTCCGATTCCGCACTGCTCACCCGCTCGCAGTCGGCGGGCAAGGGCATCATGTCGGACAAGAACAACAAGGTCGGGCTCTGGCCGCGCATCACCGGTTCGCTCAAGGCCTGGTCGATCACGCTGCTCTATGTCGTCATCGGCCTCATCATGGCGCCGGCCGAGAAACCGTTCGGCTTCAAGACCCTCGCCATCAGCCGCCATCGCCTGCGCCGCCTTGCCAACCGTCTCGGCGTGCGCCAGCGCTCGCTCTATTTCGCGCTCGTCACCCATGCTCTCAACGGCACCGAGAAGGCGCTGAACAAGAAGGTGATCGGCGCCGCGTACACCATGCTCGACGGTGCGCGGAACAATGCCGACGACGACTTTTTCCGCGTCCGTGCGCTGGAAGCCCATTTCAAATGGTCCGATGATTTCGTCGAGTTCGTCCACATCATCGACGACACCGTCGGCAAGATCGAGAACAAGGACATCACCAAGTTCCAGGTGATGATGAACGGCGTCTTCAAGACCCTGCGCGGCCTCAACCGCCTGGCGTCGTGGCTGCCCGGCAAGCGCTTCTGGCGCTTCAACGCCGGCCTCAGCATCGTGCTGACCCTGGTGCCGCCGCACCGCACCTACGGCCCGATGACCAACGGCCTGGTCGAGCCGATCTATTGCGGCGCCTGGCACGACTCGATGAACATCGCCACCTTCTGCCCCGGCCGCGATTACGTGACCTTCAATTTCGCGATGGAAGAGCGCCACATCGCCAACGTCCCCAAGATCATGGAACTGCTCGAGCGCACCGAAGCCATGGACATCCCCGCGCCGGTGAAGTCCGTCCGCGAAGACGAAGCCGCTTAGCTTCCTCACCGCCATCCTCCACCAGGTCATCCTCGCGAACGCGCGGGGATCTCCGTTTATCTCGCTGACTGAGGGTTGGAGCAACCAACCCGATCCTGCCCTCGACATACTAGACCATCCCGACCTTGCCCCCTCCATCCCCCGCCGCTACCCTCAAAGAAAAACCGAGGGAGCCTATCGTGCCGTCCAGTTTCGCCAGCTATCCCAGTCTCGCCGGCATGCCTGTGGTCATCTCGGGCGGCGCCTCGGGCATCGGTGAATCGATCGTCCGCGAGTTCGCCGCGCAGGGCAGCAAGGTCGGCTTCGTCGACATCGCCGCCGATCTCGGCAAAAAGCTCGCAGCCGAGCTCAGCGCCAAAGGCCAGACCGTCCGCTTCACCGAATGCGACATCCGCGACGTCGCCGCCTACCAGTCCGCCATCCGCGATTTCGAGTCCGTACACGGCGCCGCGCTGGCGCTCGTCAACAACGCCGCGCACGATCAGCGCCATGGCTGGGACGAACTCACCTCCGAGATGTGGGACGATCGCATCGCCGTCAATCTCAAGCACGCCTTCTTCGCCGCGCAGGCGGTGATCCCCGGCATGATCAAGGCCAAGAAGGGATCGATCATCAATTTCGGCTCGATCAGCTGGATGATCCTCGTCGGCAATATGCCGGCCTACACCGCGAGCAAGGCGGCGATGCACGGCATGTCGCGCTCGCTCGCCCGCGATCTCGGCCCGCACGGCATCCGCGTCAACACACTGGTGCCAGGCTGGGTGATGACCGAACGCCAGCTCACCCATTGGGTCGGCCCCGCCGAGAACAAGCTGATCGATGAGAGCCAGGCCCTGAAGACCCGCGTCTTTCCCGTCGACATCGCCCGCATGGCGCTGTTCCTCGCCGCCGACGACAGCCAGATGATCTCGGCCCAGGATTTCGTCGTCGATGGCGGCTGGGCGCACGGCTGAGCTGGTCGTCGAAAGCGCTTGTCCGAACCACCTTGCTGCCGCATTCTCGCGTCAGGAGAGGCGCACATTGCCGTCAGGGGATCCCAATGAAATCTTCGATCGTCGTCGCCGGTCTCGCGGTGCTTTCGCTTAGCGCCTGCACCACCATGAACGCCTACACTGGCGACCAGCAGCTTTCGAGCACGGCGGGCGGCGCGATGATCGGCGCTGGCACAGGCGCGATCCTCGGCGCAGTCGCCGGCTCTGCGACCGGCACCGACCCGCGCATCGCGGCGCTCATCGGCGCCGGCATCGGCGGCCTCACCGGCGCGGCGGTCGGTCACTACATGGATCAGCAGGAAGCCGAGCTTCGGGCCCAGCTCCAGGGTACCGGCGTCTCGGTCACGCGCGCCGGCAACCAGATCATTCTCAACATGCCCTCCAACATCACCTTCGACGTTGATCAGGCGACGGTGCAGCCGAGCTTCAACGAGACGCTGGTCTCGGTCGGCCTCGTGCTCAAGAAGTTCAACAAGACCATCGTCGATGTCTACGGTCACACCGACAACACCGGCTCCGACGCCCACAACCAGGATTTGTCGCAGCGCCGCGCCGTCGCCGTGGCGACGATCCTCGCCAACCAGGGCATCGACCAGCGCCGCTTCTACATCGAGGGCAAGGGCGAGACCGACCCGATCGCGTCGAACGCCACCGAAACCGGCCGCGCCCAGAACCGCCGCGTCGAAATCCAAATCTCGCCGATCCAGCAGGGCTAGCTGGAACAACGCTTTATCTGACACGCGGGCTTGCCCGCCCCACGATGTCATTCCGGCGTAGGCCGGAATCCATCCCGGACGCGTTCAGCTGGACCAGTGGTTGCAGAACCCGCTGTGGATGGACCCCGGCCTTCGCCGGGGTAACCCTGTGACTGGGCTGGCACCCCCCGCTTACTTCCCGGTCTCCGTCTGCGGCGCCGCCACCGGCGTCCCCGGAATGACATCCGTGCCCCTGTTGCCGCCGAGATATTGCAGCGCCAGCAGCAGGATGGCGAGGATCATCAGGGCGACCAGCCCGAGCCGCCACCAGCCCTTTGGACTTTTGACACCCGTCGCCTGCGCCACCTCTGTTTCGAGCCTCAGCTCTTCGTCGGCGGCGCTCAGATGATCGTTGGCGCGGGAATCGAACCTAGTTGTCATCGCGGCCATCGGCGTCTCCGATCCCGGAAAACCTCGGGCCGTCGCCGTCCTGCACCTCGAGCTTGATCTCCTGGATCGCCGCGTCGATTTCGTCGGGATCGTAGGCGAGATTGTCCGGATTGACGCGTTCCCCGGTCACCTCGGCCTTGATCTCGCTAAGCATTTCGAGCTTTTCGCGCGCGGTGAACAACGGGCTGTGCGCGATCTGCATCGGTGAGGTCTTTGCCTCGCGATGTTCGGTCGGATCGATAATCATGATCGCCTCCTGTGTGGAAGCAAAACGGCTGGCGTCCGTCACGGTTCCCTGAAGGCGGGCTTCAGCGGCCGTTCAGGCGCCGGAGCCGAGCATCATCCTCACGGAAACCCGAGAGGAGACTCAAATGCTTAAGTTCACTTTGGCAGTTCTTCTGGTAACCAGCGCCCTTGGCGCCATGCCCGCCTTTGCCTCGTCGAACGGCGGCGGTGGCGGCACCATCGGACGTGGTTGCACACTCGATCCGTTCAACCACACCATGCGGTGCATCGATTTCGATCATTGCACCAAGAACAAAAACGGCCAGACCGTCTGCCCGGTCGTTGTCACCACGACGCGCATCGCCGGCTAGCTTCAGGCGTTGACCACGATCGGCGTGCCCACCGGGCAGCGGCCGTAGAGGTCGATGATGTCGTGGAACAAGAGCCGCACGCAGCCGCTCGACACGGCCGTGCCGATGGTCGAGGTCTCAAGCGTGCCGTGCAGGCGATAGAGCGTGTCGCGGCCATTCTGGTAGATGTACATGGCGCGCGCGCCGAGCGGATTGGTCAGGCCCGGCGGCATGCCATGCGCCCATTCCTGCGTCTCCGGTTGCCGCTGCTGCATTTCGATCGGCGGCGTCCAGGTCGGCCACACGGCCTTCCGGCCCACGGCGGCCGTGCCCGACCAGGCAAAGCCCTCTCGGCCGATGCCGACGCCGTAGCGGATCGCCTGGCCGCCTTCCTGCACCAGATAAAGATGCCGCTCCGAGGTGTTGACGACGATCGTTCCCGGCCGCTCGCCCGTCGGATCGGCGACTTCGGTGCGGAACATCGTCGGGTTGAGCTGCGTCAGATCGATCGCCGGCACCGGGAACTGCTCGTCCGGCAGCGGGCCGTACATCGCCAGGTAGTAGTCCGAGAACTGCGGCGTCTCGATTCGCATGCGCTGCGTGGCGCAGCCGGCAAGCGACAGGGCGGCAAGGCTCGCGGCGCCAGCCAGAAAGCTGCGGCGCGAGGGAACGAGAACGTCTGCGGTCATTAATAAGAACTCTGTCGGAACTGGATTGCCCGTCCATCAACTCGGCGCGGGCACTGGAAGTTCCCTACCCCCTTCAGGGTTAACAGGGCCAAAACTTGGCGATCACATCGTGTTTATGACGCGGCCCCCGCGATGCTTCGGAACTGTGACTTTCGCGCCGCTAACCCTTCACCGCGCCGGAGGTCAGCCCGGCCACGATCTGCCGGTTGAAGAAGATGTAGACGATCAGCGGCGGGATGGTGATCAGGAGGATGTTCATGAACAGCAGATTGTACGACGTGTTGAACTGGCTCTGGAAATTGAACAGCGTCAGCTGCAGCGTGACGTTCTTGTTGCCCGGCAGGTAATAGAGCGGGTTGGTGAAGTCGTTGAAGATCGCCACCGACTGCGTGACGATCAGCGTCACCACGACCGGCCTCAGCAGCGGCAGCACGATCGTGAAGAACAGCCGGAACGGCCCAGCGCCATCGATGATCGCCGCCTCGTCGAGCTCGCGCGGCACCGTGGCGATGAACGAGCGGAACAACAGCACACTGAAGCTCAGCCCATAGGCGACCTCGATCAGCACCAGCCCGTGCAGCGTCTTGAACAGCCCAAGGCCCTGTAGCACCCAGATCGTCGGCACCACGGCCGGTGGAATGATCAGCCCGGCCAGCACGAAGAAGTTGATGATCCCCGTCCAGCGCGACGGCCGCCGCTGCAGCACGAAGCCGACCATCGCCCCGAACACCACGAGCAGCGTGACGCTCGCGACGGTCAGGATGATCGAGTTGATGAAGGCGGTGACCAGCATGTAGTCGCGTGTCGACAGCACCTCGACCAGATTGTCCCACAGGTGCCAGCTCGTCGGCAGCGCGAAGCTGCGGTCGGAGGACTCGCGCACATCCTTCAACGCCTGGATCACGATGAAGGCAAACGGCACGAGGAAGACGACGATCGAGATGAGCACGGCCACGACGCCGACGACAATGTCACTGAGGCGCCGGGTCATGCTTCGGTGGTCCGCCGGTTGAGGAAGAGCGACAGCGGGACGATGATCGCCGCCACCACCGCGAACAGCACGACGTTGCCGGCAGTCGAGAGGCCGTAGAAGCCGGCCTGGTACTGCTTGTAGATCACCGACGCGATGACGTCGGAAGTGAAGCCGGGTCCGCCTCTCGTCATGGCCCAGATCAGGTCGAACGAACGGAGCCCGCCGATCAGGCTCAGGATGATCACTGTCGTCGTGGCCGGCATCACCAGCGGCAGGGTGATGCTCCGGAATTTCTGCCAGTTCGTTGCCCCGTCGAGTGAGGCGGCTTCGTAATAGTCGGTCGGGATCGAGACGAGCCCCGCCATGTAGATGACGGTGGCAAGGCCCACACCTTTCCACACATCGACCAGCGCCACCGAGATCAGCGCCAGGTGCGGATCGGTCAGCCAGCCGGGGCCCGGGATATGGAACAGCGCCAGCGTCGTGTTGATGACGCCCGCGGTCGGATGCATCATCGCCGTGAAGGTGATGCCGACTCCCACGGTCGACACCAGCACTGGAAAGAACACCACGGCGCGGAGGTACCCGCGCGCCACGATCCGGCTCGTCAGCAGCATGGCGAGCAGCAGCCCGAGCACCACCTTCAGCCCCGAGGTCAGCGCGCCATAAATCAGCGTATTAATCAGGCTCTGGTAGAGGTTCTGCTCGTGGAAAAACTGCCTGAAATTATCGAGCCCGATGAAGGTCGCGCTCTGGAAATTCCAGCGCGTCAGGCTGAAGAACAGCGAGGCGAAGGTGGGAAGCAGGAACAGCACGCCGAAGACGATCGCGGCCGGCAGATAAAACCAGTTGGGGTAGGGCGATGGCGCGCGGCGGACCCGCGCCGGGGGCGCCGTCTCGGCAACGATGGAAGCGATGCTGGCGATTCCGTCCTCCCCTCGAAGACGAACCCGGCGCCACGCCGACGCCGGGTTCTTTCAGTGTGGACCGAAGCAGGCCGGCTTACCAGCCGGGCAGGCCGAGCTGCTGGGCCTGCTTCTTGACGTCTTCATCGTACTGGGCGGCGCCGTCCGTCGGCGTCGTGATGCCCGATCCGACCGCGACGGTGATCTGCTCCAGCGACGGCCCCTTGACCGGCGACAGGAACTCGAGCGCCGGAGAGTTGGTGTCGCCCGCATTGAAGTAGGTCTGCAGGTCAGCCACGGCCGGCGGCACGTCTGCCGGCAGCGTGCAGCCCTTGATCAGGTAAGGACCGGTGCCGCCGCCCGCCTTGTTGAGCGAGTCGCAGCCCTGCTTGCTGACCACGAACGCCACGAACTTCTTGGCCGCGTCGAGATGGTCCTTGTTGCTCGCCGGGATGTAGAGGCCGGCCGGCTCCCACACCGTCACGCCGTTCTTGGCCGCGTCGGTGCCGGGCGTCGCGAAGAATCCAACGTCCTTGAGGTTCTCGGGCGCCAGCGTCTGCACCGTGCTGATTGCAAAGGTCAGCATCGGATACTGCGCGCCCGCGCCGGTCGCCACGTCCTTGACGCCGTCCTCGAACTTGGCCGCCGCATAGTCGGCATTGAGGTAGCCGGCCTTGAGCACATCGGCCTGGTGCTGGAATCCGGCTGCCGCCGCCGGGGTATCGGCATAGTGCGCCTTGTTGGCGGTGTAGTCGGCCGTGAAGTTCGGCGCCGCGGCTGCGACATTGAAGTAGTCGGAGAGCACGAACAGTTGGCTCGTCCAGGTGTCGCCGAAGGTCTGGATCACCGGCACCTTGCCGGCTGCCTTGATCTTTTCGTTGTTGGCCATGAAATCGGCCCAGGTCTTGGGGATTGAGAGGCCGAGCTGCTTGTAGATCGGGATGTTGTAGAGGATGCCGCCGCCCATGGCCGCGCCGAAAGGGGCGCCGCGCACGGTGCCGTCGGTTGCCGTCACCACCTGCTTGAACGAGGGCAGCACGTCAGCTTCCCACGGCTCATTGCTGAGGTCGACGAGATTCTGCGTCGGGTTGATCTGCTGGAACAGCGAGCCGGAGTTGTAGTTGAATACGTCCGACATATCGCCGGTCGCAAGTTTGGTCTTGATCAGATTGTCGCCGTCGGCGCCGCCGGGACGCTGCTCGATGTCGATCTTGATGTCCGGATTGGCGGCTTCGAAATCGGTCTTGAGCTGGTTGGCCCACGCCACGGTGTTCGGCGCGTTGTCGATCAAAAAGCTCAGTGTCGTCGCATCGGCGAAGCTGGGCGAGGCGAATGCCGTCGTCAGCAGCAGGCTCGCCGCGGTCACGATCAGTGATCGCCTGGTGGTCGAAAATGTCATTCTAGTCCTCCCGTTGGGCCATTCCGGCCATGAGTTAGGCTGAAGTCGGCTGTCGTCGGTCTCCTCAACCGCCGGTCCTGCTGATACGGAACGTGATTCTGTGTGTTCCGGGCGCGAGCAGGCTGCGCGCTTTTTCGGTGCCGCCGGCCCAGGCCAGCGGTTCGTCGTCGATCTTGGCGTCCTTATAGGATGTGGCGAGGACCAGCGTGCCGGTCGCTCCCTCGGGCACCACGATGTCGTAAGTGACCTGGTCGTCCTCGACGCTCCAGCCGGCCTCGATCCGGCCCGCTTCGGAGTCGTGTGTCGCCTTCACGGGCGATAGCTTCGGGATGATCGTCGGCTCGAAGATGATGTGGCGGAAAGCCGGCAGGTTCGGGTCCGGCCGGAACCCGGCGACGCCCTCGAACAGCCACTGGCACACCGCGCCATAGGCGTAGTGGTTGTAGGAATTCATATGCGGGTTGAAGATCTCGCCATCGGCCTGGATGGCGTCCCAGCGTTCCCAGATCGTCGTCGCGCCGCGCTTCACCTGATAAAGCCAGCCCGGCACTTCCTCCTGCAGGAACACCATCGCCGCGAGTTCCGGTTCGCCGATCTTGACCAGCGCCGGCAACAGCGCCGGCGTGCCGATGAAGCCGGTGCCGATGCGGTTGTGCGCCCGCGCCACCGTCGCCTTGAAGTAGCCCTTGGCCGCCTCGATGTGCTCGGCCGGGATGAGATCGTGCAGGAAGGCGAGGGCGTAGGAGGTCTGGTCGTCGTAGCCGATCCGGCCCGAGCCAGTGATGAATTCCTTCTGGAACGCCTTCTTCACCTGCTCGGCCCGCTCGCTCATGCGCTTGGCCTGCGCCGCATCGCCGAGCACCTCGGCGACCTTCGCGATCATCGACGACGAGATGTAGAGATAGATCGTCGCCGCCGCATCGTCGCCAATCGTCGGATAGGGCTTCGCGAAATCGCCCTGCGGCTGCAGCCAGTCGCCGAAAGTGAAGCCGCGGCCCGCCCAGTCCGACGGCGGCCGGACGATCGGCGCGTTGCTGATCGACCAGACGAAATCGTTCCAGCGCAGCATCGCCGGCAGCGTCTCTTCGAGAATGCCGCGGTCGCCGTAATGCGTGTAGAGCACCCACGGTACGATGACGATCGCATCGCCCCAGCCGGTCGAGCCATAGAACGAGGCGGCGCCCTGCTTGCGGAACGGGTCGGGCGAAACGTGCGCGATGCCGCCGTCCGCCCGCTGGTCGGCCATCACGTCGCGCAGCCATTTCGCGAGAATCTGGTGGCTGTCGTTGAGGTAGCAGGCCGTCGGCGCGAACACCTGCGCGTCGCCGGTCCAGCCGAAGCGTTCGTCGCGCTGCGGGCAGTCGGTCGGCACCTCGATGAAATTGGCACGCTGCGACCAGATGGTGTTCTCGACCAGCCGGTTGACCAGCGGGCTCGCGGAGCTGAACGTTCCCGCCGGATGGATCGCCGAAGTGATCGGCACCGAGACGATCGAGGTGATTTCCGCGTCGCCCTCGATGGTCACCCGCGCATAGCGGAAACCCTGGAACGTGAAGATCGGCGAGTAGGTCTCGTCGCCGCCGCCCTTGAGCGTATATTCGAGCCGCGCCTCGGCCGAGCGGAGGTTGGTGTTGTAGAACACCCCTTCCTTGTCCAGAATCTCCGAGTGCTCGACGATCACCCTGGCGCCGCGCTTGCCGCGCACCGTGAAGCGGACATAGCCGCCGCTGTTCTGGCCGAAATCGTAGATCGTGCGCCCTTCGGCATCTCTGCTCTGGCCGATGGGCTTCAGCGCCGCCAGCTCCTGCACCGCCTCGATCTCGTGCGGAATGAGCCGCGCCATGTCGAAACCGCTGACCGGTGCGCTGCCGTGGTCCGCCACGAGTTGCTCTTCCCGGGCGTCGTAGATCTCGCCGAAATAGATGCCGCTCTTGAGGATCGGCAGCAGCCCGCTCTGCCAGCTCGGGTCGGTCGCGACGATGACGTCGCCGTTGCCGCCGCGGATTTCGGCGATCGCCGCGATCTCCGAGCCCCAGGTGTTGTAGACCGGGTTGGCAACCCACCCCATCTGCGAGCGCAGCCAGCCGTCGCCGAGCCAGATCTCGATGACGTTCTCCCCCGCCCGCAGCAGCTTGCCGACTTCATAGGTCTGGTACGACAGCCGCTCGAGATAGCAGGTCCAGCCCGGCGTCAGCTGGTCATGGCCGACCCGCACGCCGTTGATGAACGCCCGATAGAGGCCGAGAGCGCTGATCCGCAGCGTCTCGGCCCCGCTCGGGGAGGAAACTGAAAAGCTTTTGCGCAGGAACGACGCCCGGGTGCCGACACCCTTGTCCGCCAGCGGCCGAACCATCTGGGCGGCCCATTGTCCACCGCGCTTGGGCATAGCTTCGCTGGCCCGTGCGAGCACCACTTCGTTCACGACAATCCTCCCTCGGACCCTACTTGCGGGTCACTCGATGCATCTACGTGCACCGTTCTACGTAGATCGATATATGTGCACCGTTCTACGGACCGATCAAGCACTTTCGTGCAACATCGAGCAGAACCGCTCACGTTCGACGGCAGGCTGCGGCTTTGCTAAGACGCGCGCATCGAGGGGCACATCGTGGCGCGCGAAAAGACCGGCCGGATCACCATCAAGGACGTCGCCGAGGACGCCGGCGTCTCCGTCGCCGCCGTCTCGAAGGTCCTCCGCGATGCCTACGGCGTTAGCGAGGGCCTCCGCGCCAAGGTCCAGGCTTCGATCGGCAAGCTCAACTACCGCCCGCACGCAGCGGCCCGCGGCATGCGCGGCCAGACTTACACGCTCGGCTTCCTGATCCCCGATCTGCACAACCCGTTCTTTGCCGACATCCTTGCCGGCGTGAACACCGCGCTCGAGCGCACCCAGTATCAGACGCTACTTGGCGTCTCCGATTCCACCATGCAGATCGAAACCGCTCTGGTCGACGCGATGATCGACCGGCAGATGGATGGCCTTATGGTCATCGGTCCTCGGATGTCGGCCGAAGAGCGGACCCGCATGGCAGAGCGCATCCCCACCGTTCTCATTGCCTATCACCCGCAACCGGATGACCCTTTCGACACGGTCAACAACGACGACCAGCTCGGCGCGAGGCTCGTCGTGCAGCATCTCGTCGCGGGTGGCTACAAGCATATCACATTCATCAGCCAGTTCCTCGAAGACCACCCGGGCGACGCCATGGTGACCACGCAGCGCGAGATCGGCTTTCGCCGGGCCATGCAGGAGGCCGGCCTCGGCAAGCACCTGCAGGTGGTGCTGGCGCCCCAAACCTCGCGCGAAGTGCAAAGCGTGGCACGCCATTTGCTGCAGTCGCGCAATCGGCCCGAAGCGATTTTCTGCTGGACGGATTTCATCGGCCTCGAAGTGCTGAGCGTCGCTCGCGAGCTCGGCTTGTCGGTGCCCGGCGATCTCGCGGTGGTCGGCTACGACAACACCGCGTGGTGCGACCTGGCGCAAAACGCTCTCACCAGCATCGACCAGTCCGGCCAGGTGCTCGGCCTGCAGGCCGCGCGGCTCCTCATCGAACGCATCAAGGGCCGCGACCACGCGGAACACTTCGTGGTTACGCCCCGCCTCGTCGCCCGCGCCAGCTCAGCGCCAAAACGCGCCAAGCCGGCGGCGCAATAGGCTCCTCAGGGCTTTGATGTAAGCGCCTTCTGCGGATCGACGAGGCCAGCGCCGAACACCTTGTCCTTGCCCTTCTTGCCCAGATCGTCCGCGGTGCCGGTGAGCAGTTTCGCCAGCGCATCGGGCGTCAGCGTCGGATCATGCTCGAGCAGCAGCGCCGCAATGCCGGCGACGTGCGGCGCCGCCATCGAGGTGCCGGAATCGGTGACGTAGCTGCCATCCGGCGCCAGCACCAACACATCGACGCCCGGCGCTGAAACGGCGATATAGTCGCCCTGATTTGCCTCCGGCAGAACGGCATCGGCATCATCGACCGCGGTCACGCCGATGACGTTCGGATCGGCGGCCGGAAAATCCGGCGCCGCCTTCGGGCCGTCATTGCCGGCGGCGGCCACCGCAAGGATACCCTTGTCGTGCGCCGCCTTGAGCTCCTTCGAAAACAGCGGGTCGGCCGGTCCGGCAAAGCTCATATTGACGATCTGCGCGCCGCTGCTCGCCAGCCAGTCAAACCCCTTGAGCAGCACGAAGGAAGTGCTGCCGGGTGGCTGGCCATCCGCCGCGACGAACGCCCGGGCGGAGAGCAACGTGGCAGCCGGCGCGACGCCCTGTAGTGTCACGTGCGCGGCGACGATCCCCGCAACGGCCGTGCCATGTGAAAGATCGTCGGCGGGCGGCTGGCCGGTGGCGTCGAAGCGGAGCGCGACCGACCCGGCAAGCTCGGCCATCGGGTCGGCGATGCCGGTATCGAGAATGCCGATCTTGATGGCGCGGCCGGTGGCCAGTGCATGCACCGCCGGCAGATGGAGCAAATCCGCCGCATATTGCGGCACCGGTGCCGCGGCGGGGGTAGCGGTCTGCGTCAACGTATAGCTGTAGTTCGGCTGCGCCAGCAGCACCAGCCGCTCGGCATTTAGGCCGAGCAGAACCGTCCGCACCGGCCGACCGTCATCGATATGGAAGCGATGCACCTTGGCGACCAGCAGCACATTGTCCGCCGTCTCGATCAGCGTCAGACGGTTGCGCTTGGCGATGGCGGCGAGATCTGCCGGCGCGATGTCCGGCTTGGTCTCGACCAGAACCTCGTTCGCCAGCAGCCGCGTTTCCGATTTCGACGGCAGCTTGGCGACGCCCGGTTTTGCCGCAGGCTTTGCTGCTGCTGCCGGGGTCGCCGCCGCGGGCGCCGCCGGGGCAGGGCTGGCATCTGGAATATCGCCGAACTGTGGATGATGATCGGCCAGCGCCGGCATGGTGGAACCGGCCAGTGCAATCACCACGATGGCGGCAAGACGGCTGAAGCGGGCAGGCATCGATGGTCTCCTTATTTGCTCGGGCCGGCGAAGCCGACGAGGTCCGGACGGGCCTTGAGATCGGCGAGAACAGTGTCGCGGTCGGCGGCGGCCACCGCGATGCGGAACAGCCCGCCGGCCTTCGGGCCAT
>CAZNAE010000011.1:26037-40027 GCA_964570695.1 uncultured Devosia sp. | reverse complement strand
GTTCTGCGACTTCATGCGGACGCCATCGCCGCCGCCCTGGAAGTCCCACCAGACTATCGTGTCTTCGGCGAGCGCGCCGACGACGCTCTCGGCATCCAGCGCGGTCGTCAGCAGCGCTGTCTTAATAATGCTCCGGATCACTTCGAATCCCTCCCGTGTTGAAAAGGCCGGCTGCCGCCTGATGCGGCCTACCGACGAGCGCCCTGCCTCCTCCGGCAAGGGTCGTTCACCCGGACCATAAGCAGATCAGAAATATTGATCAATACCGGATATTTGGATCAAGACGATTGCTACACTCCGCGTGTGTTGCAGAAGGGCTGATAGAGAAACGTTTCCCAAGCGGGAGCGCAGTGCGGCCGACACGTGCCGCCGGACGCGCCGTTGGCAGCTTGCCGCAATAATCCCATGCGAGCCGGGGGCTCCAGGTAGCCAGCGGGATGATCGAGGGGACCGGCCGTGATCCCGGTCGCACCGCTCAGGAGTGCGTCAACAAGTCTGACCTGATCCCGTCGATCATGTAGATTGGCGCTTGACGGGCCCCGGGGAGTTCGGTTCCAATAGTCCGAATTACCCGATACAAATCAAACATTCGGGTTCCTGGGGAGGATTTTCATGCGTGCCAGCGTCACTGCGCACCGCGATTTCACCGTGTCGAAGATCGACGACCGGCTGTACAGCGCGTTCCTGGAGCACCTCGGCCGGGCGATCTACACTGGCATCTACGAACCGGGCCACCCGACGGCCGACAAGAACGGCATGCGCGGCGACGTCGCCCAGTTGGTGCGCGACCTGAAGATCCCCTACGTCCGCTATCCGGGCGGCAATTTCGTCTCGGCCTACAACTGGGAAGATGGCGTCGGACCACGAGAAAGCCGGCCAACCCGCCTCGATCTCGCCTGGCACACCTCGGACTCGAACGCCGTCGGCGTGCACGAATTCGTCGACTGGTGCGACACCGTCGGCACCAAGGCGATGCTCGCCATCAACCTCGGGTCGCGCGGCCTCGACGAGGCCCGCAACTTCGTCGAGTACACCAACGGCCCAACCGGTAGCTATTGGGGTGACCTGCGCAAGAAGAACGGTCGCGCCGCGCCGTTCGACGTCAAGCTCTGGTGCCTCGGCAACGAGATGGATGGCCCCTGGCAGGTTGGCCACAAGACCGCCAACGAGTATGGCCGCCTCGCGTCGGAGACCGCCAAGACGCTCCGCGCCTTCGACAAGTCGCTCGAGCTGATCGTCTGCGGCTCGTCCAATGCCGATATGGCGACCTATCCCGAGTGGGAGCGGACGGTGCTCGAGCACACCTACGAGTCCGTCGACCATATCTCGCTGCACATGTACTTCGCCAACCGCGCCAAGAACACGGCGAACTATTTGGCGCTCAACCACAAGCTCGACAATTACATCGCAACCGTCGCTTCGACGATCGACTACGTGAAGGCCAAGAAGCGCTCGAAGAAAAAGGTCACCATCTCGTTCGACGAATGGAACGTCTGGTACCACTCGAACGCTGCCGACCGCGAGGTGCTAGATGGACGGGGCGGCTGGCCGCACGCGCCGCGGCTGCTCGAGGACGCCTACAATTTCGAGGACGTGCTGCAGGTCGGTTGCATCCTCAACACCTTTGTGCGGCGCTCCGATGTGGTGCGCATTGCCTGCATCGCGCAGCTCGTCAACGTCATCGCACCGATCATGACCGAACCCGGTGGCGCGGCCTGGAAGCAGACGACCTACTACCCGTATTATTTCGCCTCGATCTTCGGCCGCGGCACCGCCCTCAACCTCGGCGTCGATTGTGCCGGCTACGATGCCGACGTCGCCGACAACGTGCCCTACCTCGACATCTCGGGCGTCCATAACGAGGCCCACGGCACGCTGGCGTTCTTCGCGGTCAATCGCCATGCCACCGACAGCCTCGACCTGTCGATTGACCTCCACGGCTTCGGCACCGCGCGCGTCATCGACCACCAGGTGATGACGCACGCCGATCTGCGGGCGGTGAACAACCTCGGCAACCAGAACGCGGTTCTTCCAAAGCAAGGCAGCGGCGTGGCGGTTGACGGCAACCGCCTGACCGGCAGGCTGCCGCCCTATTCCTACCAGATGATCCGTGTGAAGCTGGGCTAAACCCACTCCGCCGCGTTTCACTCACGCGGCGGTAACCCGGCGGCGGCGCTGACCGGGACGAGCGGGATCGGATGGCGAGCCTCCCGGCGCCACCCGGTCCCACGCTTTGACCGGGTGCGACGACCAGCGCGCCCGAAGGAGGAAACGATGGTCAAGGACAACAGCACTCTACATCCCCGGCCACGCGTTCAGCGCACGCAATGGATCGACCTCAACGGCGAGTGGCAGTTCGCCTACGACGACGCCAATGCCGGGATCGTCGAGCGTTGGCAGGGCGATGCGGGCAAGTTCGACCGCAAGATCATCGTGCCGTTTCCGCCCGAGTCTGAGATGTCGGGGATCGGCGACACCGGCTTTCACGAAGTTCTCTGGTATCGCCGCAGCTTCCACGCCGAAGCCGCACCGGGCACCCGGCTGCTCCTCCATTTCGGCGCCGTCGACTATCGCGCTCAGGTCTGGGTCAACGGCGATCTGGTGGTGACGCACGAGGGCGGCCACACGCCGTTCTCCGCCGACATCACCGCCAGTCTCAGGAAGACTGGCGAACAGGTCGTCGTCGTCCGCGCCGAGGACAGCCCCACCGATGTCACCCAGCCGCGCGGCAAGCAGGACTGGCAGGAGAAGCCCCACGCCATCTGGTACAACCGCACGTCCGGCATCTGGCAGGCGGTCTGGCTCGAGCCGGTGCCTGACACGTACATCAGTGAGTTCCAGCTGACGCCCGATCTTGTTGCCGGCAGCGTCAAAGTCGAGGCGAACCTCAACCAGACGTTTTCGGGCCACCTCGATATCGTACTCCACAAGGGCAACGTCACGCTGGCGCGGCAGCGCGTGATGGTCAATGGCGACGCGGTCGAGACGGTCATCGTCATCCCCGCCGAGCAGAACGGCGTCCACCGTAACGATCTGCACTGGACGCCCGACAGCCCGAACCTCATCGGCGTCACCGCGAGCCTGCTCGACGCCAAGTCCTCCGCCGTCCTGGATACCATCGAGAGCTATTTTGGCCTCCGCAGCGTCGGTATCTCGCACGGCCGCTTCCTCCTCAACGACCGGCCGGTCTTCGTCCGCTCGGTGCTGGAACAGGGCTATTGGCCAAAGTCGCATCTTGCGGCGCCGAGCGCCGATGCCCTCAAGGAGGAAGTCGAGCTCATCAAATCGCTCGGCTTCAACGCCGTGCGCATTCACCAGAAGATCGAGGATCCGCGCTTCTTCTACTGGGCCGATCATCTCGGCCTGATGGTCTGGGGCGAGATCGCCAACGCCTACGAGTTCAATGCCAAAGCGGTCGACCGCCTGACCCGGGAATGGCTGAGCGCCGTCAAGCGCGACCGCAGCCACCCCTCGATCGTCACCTGGGTGCCGATCAACGAAAGCTGGGGTGTGTCGGACATTGCGCTGCGCAAGGACCAGCAGGACTTTGCGACGTCGCTCTATTATCTCACCAAGGCGATCGATCCGACCAGGCCGGTGATCTCCAACGACGGTTGGGAGCACACCATCTCCGACATCTGGGGCATCCACGACTACACCCAGCACAAGGAGCAGATCGTCGACCGCTACGGCTCGCTCGAGGCCATCGAGAAAACCCTCACCGAGATGCGCCCGACCCGCAAACGCCTGTTGCTCCGGCCCGAGGATCGGCGCGGCCAGCCTGTGATGCTCACCGAATTCGGCGGTCTCTCCATCCATCCCAAGGAAGGCAAGGCTTGGTTCGGCTACGCCACAGCCAGCAATGACGAAGAATATCTCGCCATGATGCAGTCGCTGTTCGACGCGATCTACGCGAGCCCCGATCTCGCCGGCTTCTGCTACACCCAGATCACCGACACGCTGCAGGAGACCAACGGTCTCTACGACGAGAATCGCAAACCCAAGCTACCCATCGAGCGGCTGCGCGAAATCATCTGGCAGCCGAGCGCCGCGATTCCGACCGAGAAGCTCGACATCGCCCGGCAGAAGGCGTTGCGGGTCAGCTTCGGCCAGGTGGTCTAGCGCTTGAGCGACATACAAAAGCCGGCCGGCGGGCGCTCCGCCGACCTTGATCTGTTCAAGACGCTGCTCGTCTGGGGCATGATCACGGCGCACTGTATCCAGCTTCTGACGCTGCGGCCGCCGCTGGCCGAGCAGGTGATCAGCGACGTCATCAACCTCATCACCTTCTCGGGCTTCCTCTTTGCCTTCGGCTATGGGATCGGTCTGTCGAAATCGGGCGGCAGCAAAAGCTGGGGGCAGCGCCTGAAGCCGGTGCTGATGCTGCTGGTCGCGACCTACGTCTCCGAGCTTGCCTTCACTCTCCTCGTCGACCGGCATCTATTGACCTCGGATCTGCTGGTCTCCGTCTTCTCGCTGAGCCGCCTCTACGGTTGGAGCGAGTTCCTCGCGAGCTTCTTCGTCCTCTATCTGATCATCGCGCTCATCCGTCCGCTGCTCGTGGCCATCGCGTCGAACTGGTTGACGCTGCTCGTGGCGGTTCTGGTCTGTTTCGCCTCGACGTGGATCGTCATCAGCCTCGACGTGCCGCTGCTCGCCACGCTTGTCGGCACCACCGACTTCGCCAGCTTCCCGTTGCTCGCCTATCTGCCCTGGTTCCTCGTCGGCATCGCATTCGGTCGCCGCCCCGAGCAGCCGGGCGTTGTCGCTTCGGCCATGGCCGCGGCCGCCAGCGCGGCATTCGCTTATGACGTCTGGCACTACGGGGGCGAGTTACCCGGCCGCTTTCCGCCAACGGTGCTTTGGGTCGTCGGCCCGGCGCTGATCTTGCTGGTCTACCTCGCATCCGCGCGTTGGCTGACTCGCACAATCGCCATCCCGCCAATCTTGCTCGGAGCCGGCCGCCACGTGCTTGCGGCGCTCCTCGTCTCGAACCTGATCATCTTCTCGCTGCGGTGGGCCGTGCGCTATCAGATTGGCGCGTGGTGGTGGACGCCGATCCTCGCCGTCGGCCTCATCGCCATCGTGACAGCTTGGGCTGCGGGGCTCGATCTGCTGCGCCGGGGCAATTTGCGTCGCCGCCAAACGGCAACGTCATCACTGGCGGTGAAATAGTCTCAGCTCGCCGCGCCGCCCATTTGTGACTGTTCGGCGACCTGCACGGCGCTGAGTTTGATCGACCGCTTGCGGGTGTTCGAGTCCTGCGGGTCGATCGTGATCGCCTCGGGGAAGTGCAACTCGACGTCGAGTGCCTTGCTTCCCGCGATAGCCGCCTGCGGCACGGCAAAATCGAACCGTTGTGGCGTCCCCGTTGCCACCTGCACCGTGCGCAGGGTCTGGCCGTTGACCACCACCGTGACGGCCTCGCCCTTGTCCTTCGCCATGTCGACGGCGACCATCTGCAGCATCAGCTTCAGGTCATGCGCATCGGCGGGCAGGGCGAAGCGCAGCCGCGAACTCTCGCCTACCGCATGCAGGCCGTCGCCGACCGGACCTTCCCAGCCGCAGATGTTGAGTGGCTTCACCAGCTTTTCGCTACCCGACACCGTCGCGATCTCGGTGCCGAAGGCATAGGTGCCCGGCTCCGGCTCATTGAGACAGGTTGTCGTCTGGTCGAGAAAATAGGCGCGATAGTCGGCCGGGACGCTGGGATGCAGCGCCTGCCAGAGGACCGCCAGCTCGAACGCCGCGACCAGCGCTGCGGCGGCGTAAAGCAAGGTTCTATTGGCGGATGGGGCGGCGAGGCTAGACAAGGCTCAGTGCCCCGGTGATCCAGCCGCAGGCCACATAATAATCGGCGACGAAGAAGCCGAGCAGCGCCAGCACGAAGACGACGCGGTTGCGCCCGAGAATCTGCGCGCCGAGCACCGCCAGCGGCGCGAGCCCCGCGGTGAACCGCAGTGTCGAGGCCATGCCCGCAAACAGCGGCACCAGCAGCGAGATGAAGCTGAACGTCGCGCCCGCCCATTGGCGCCGCCAGGCGAGCACGCCGATCAGCACGAAGCCGGTGATCACGGCGACCGCGAGCTGCTGGGGCGATGTCGGTATCCAGCCATCCTTGGGGAAATTGGTCAGCGCCGTCCAGATGAAGCCGAGCGGGTTGCCATAGGCTCGCGCCCAGGCCCGCTGCACATGGAGGAAGGCAAGACCGTCCCCCATCCACCAGCGGAGGAACGCCATGTAGACGAACGCCCCGAGCGGCGCGAGGAGCAGGCCGAGCACCACGTCAGGCCGTCTCAGCAGCGCTGGTACGAACGATCGCACCGATTTTCCCTCCGCCCGGTGCTCGGCAAAAAACTGCGCCAGCATCGCCACCGACATGAAGACGCCGACGATGCGCGTTGCCGAAAGCAGAGCCGCGATCATCCCGGCCGGTAAATAGGCGCGCCGCTGCAGCGCCACCAGCACGCCTGTCGTCAGCAGGATGAACAGCGCCTCGGTCATGAATGTGGTGAAGTAGATCGACCACGGGCCGGCAAGCAGGTAGGCGCTGAACAGCGTGTAGGCACGCAGATTCTTGTTGAACAACGGCCAGGCGATCAGCGATGTCGCGTACGACATCGCGATCGACATGCCCGTCGCCAACGCCATCGTCGGCAGCGTCGTGACGGCATGCACCGCTCCGACCAGCAACGGCATCAGCGGAAAAAACGCCCAGTTGCCCCCCGAGATCATCGTCGCGACGGGGAAGACATCATAGCCCTTTTCGGCGATGTGCACGTACCAGCTGCAGTCCCATCGGCACAGGCCGTCGGGGAAGCCAGCAAGGCTAGGGTCCGACACTGTCATCGCGTAGCCGAAATAGCGGATCGCGAGGCCGACAAAGGCGAACGCCAGCGGGATCAGCGCCAGTGTCGCGGCCAGCGGCCAGCGCAGCCGCCAGCTCCGCTCGACCGCAACGATCTCCGGCTGCGCGACGGTCATGGCCGGCTCACCGCAAAGTCGCCGGCGGCGCTCGTCGCGGCTGTTACCGCAATCGGCTTCTTCACCTGCCGGTTGCGATCGAGAACGTAGGCCAGCACCAGCAGGATCAACAGCCCGGCGCAGAGCAGCAGCGCGTCGGTGACCGGATCCTGGCCGATCGCCGCCTTCACCGCCTGCAGCACCATGTCGAGCACCGAACCGGTGGCGAACACCGGCAGCCCGTGCCGACCGAGCAGCGTCAAGGGGGCCGCATAGCGGCTCTCGGCAAATGTCCGGACCTGCGCGATCGAGCTCAGCACATAGGCCAGCGCCAGCGCGTGCAGCAGCCGCGGCAGCGCCAGCGTCGTCTTGTCGAACCAGACGAAATAGTCAGGGAACCCCAGATGCGAGATCGGTGCGAGCAGATAGTCGCGCCCAAAAGTCCCGAGCGCGTCGATCTGCACCCACAAGCCGACGAAGATCACAAAGCCCGCCGCCACCCAGAACAGCGCGCGGTCGAACGGCACCAGCGCGCTCTTCTCGCGCATCGCGATGCCCGACAGCAGGCCCACCACGAAGATCAACTGCCACGACAGCGGATTGAAGAACCACCCGCCGGGCACCGGATAGTTCGGAAAGTTGAGGTGCCATTGCCCGGCCGCCACCCACACGAGGACCGACGCGATGAGCGTCGGCCCGGGATAGCGCCGCCCGGCAAAGATGATCACGGGTGTCGCCAGCAGCAGCGTCAAATAGAGCGGCAGGATATTGAAATAGCCGAGCTGGTGCGTCAGCAGCGGCAGGCCGATCATCACCCCCAGAGGTTGCGTGAACAGCGGCGCGACATTGTTGGTACTGAGCGGGGCGGTGACGCCGAACCACAGGGCCGCGGCGGCAAAGACGCCGAGCGCCATCGCCGTCGTCGAGACGTGGACCAGATACAGTGTCCGTGCTCTGGCCCAGACCCGCGCGACGCCAGGCCAATAGGGCGCGCTGCGTAGTTGCGGCGAATAGGCAAGGCCCGCGGCGATCCCCGACATCAGCACGAACGCCTCCGCCGCGTCCGAAAAGCCGAAATTGCGGCTGGTCCAGTTCTCGTAGAGCGTGCCCGGCGCGTGGTCGATGAAGATCATCACCAGCGCGAGGCCCCGGAACATGTCGAGACGCTGATCGCGGGCCCTCGGCAATGCGGCGCTGCGGGCATCAACCGAGGACATCTGCGGTGCCTCCCGCAAAATCCTGTTCCAGTTGATGCGCCGGCCCCGTCCACCCGTCGTGGATGGCTCGCCATTCCTGCAACACGGGCGACGGTGCGGCCTCCGACGGTACGCGCCACAGCCCGCGCAGCGCGGCGACCGGCCGGCTGCTCGCCGCGATCACCAGCGGCGCGAAGATCATCGGCAGCGCCACCGGCAAGCTCCAGATGGTCAACGCCGGAGCCGCGGCCATCACCATGGCAAGCCCGCCGGCCCCGAAACAGGCGATCCACCAGCTCCCGGCCCAGGCTTGCCCAATGCTCAGCACGCCGTCGGTGCGATTGCTCGGCGGCCAGCCGCCGTCAAAGCCGAGTAACACCCGCAGCACCGCCCGCACCTGGAACATCAGGACGATGGGCGCCACGACCGTCGACAGCGCGATCTCGGCGATCACCGAGCCGAGCACCAGCGCGCCGCGCAGCGGACTGCCCGGCTGGCCCCCGAGCATATGGAGACACGCGATCAGCAGCTTGGGCAGGATCAGCAGCCCCGCGACGAAGCAGATCAGCGTCCAGCCGGCCCAGTCCGGGGCCGGCTGGCTCCGGCCGTGCTTGACCATGTCGGCCGACGCGATGCTGACGACGAGCAACACCAGCCAGATCGGCGGCATCAGATAGTTGAGGATGCCCTGCAGCAGCGTCACCCGGTTCCAGGTGTGGAGGGCAGGGGCCAGCACCACCCGCGAATGTTGCAGATTGCCCTGGCACCAGCGCTGGTCCCGCTTGGCGAAATCGAGGATGTTGTCGGGGCCTTCCTCGAACGATCCCTCAATGTCTGGATCGAGCCGCACCTCATAGCCGGCGCGCGCCAGCAAGGCAGCCTCGACATAGTCGTGGCTGAGGATCTGGCCGCCGAACGGTGGCTTGCCGGTCAGTGGCGGCAGCCCGCAGCTTTGCGCGAAGGCGTTGACCCGGAACATTGCGTTGTGGCCCCAATAGGGCCCTTCGCGCCCCTGCATCAGGGCGGTGCCCCGCGCGAAGATCGGGGTATAGAGTTGCGCCGAAAACTGCAGCGCGCGGCCGAAGATTGAGTGCGCGTGGACGATCGCCGGCAATGTCTGCAGCAGCCCGAGGTCGGGCGCGGCGTCCATCCTTCGCACCATCTCGAGGATCGCTTCGGCCTCCATCAGGCTGTCCGCATCGAGCACCAGCGCGTAGGCGTATGCAGCGCCCGAGCGGCGGATGAAGTCCTCGATATTGCCGGCCTTGCGCCCGCTGTTCTGCGGCCGGCGGCGATAGAACACCTGCTCGCGCGCCACGCAGTCGGTCAGCAGCCGCTCGAACCACAACGCCTCGCGCGCCGCCGAATCGAGCGACTGGCTGTCGGAAAGGACGAAGATGTCGAAATCCGCATGTGCCCCGAGCGCCGTCAGCCGCGCACTCATCGCCGCGACCCGCGCGAAGGTCGATGGCGGGTCCTCGTTGTAGATCGGCATCAGGATGGCGACGCGGCGCTCCGGATCACCCGCATCCGCTGCTTCCGGCCGGCTGATCCGGGCGAAGAGGCCAAAAATCCCGCCCACGGTGCCCCAGCTCAACCAGAACACACAGAGTGAAGAGAGGACGAGGCGCAGGCTGTCGAACGGCGTCCAGCCATCGGCCCGTGCGAGCACCATGAAGAGCCAGCCGCAGAGCAGGGTCGATGCGGCGCTTGCAATGAACGCGCTCCACCGGAATGTCAGCGCCATAGCCAGACCATTGCTGGATGCGGTGCGCTCACCGCATCATCCCCGGCGCAACCGGACGAAGCTCCATAGACGCATCACCCCGCCCCAATCGAAGGTCCGCTCCAGCACTTGCCGCGGCATCACCAGCGGCGCATCGGGCAGGGCCCGCTGGCGGAGATGTTCGACCGGAAAGAGCGTTTCATGCTTCATGCGGCACGCCACTGATAGAGCCAGGTTTCGGTAAGCTGCCGGCCCCCCCCGATGAGGTAGGCCCGCAGCTCGACGGGGTCTTTGCTGTCGATTTCGGCATCGATCGCCAGCCGCATCATGCCGGTCTCGGGGACCTGCGAGACGGCCGAGAACGTCACCTTGCCGCCAGTGCCCGTGACGGTTGCGACAGCGTCCACGGAGTCCGGGTCGAAATCGGCGGCACTCAACGGGCCGCCGGTGAAGTCGATGACGAACTTGCGCAGCGTTACCTTGTTGGCGACGCCGGACACGCCACCCTGGCCGGCGCGCGTCTCCGCCACGTATCCGAGGGTGCCCTTCGGGTCAGGCGGCAGATCGCCCCAGCGCAGCCGGTAGCTGAACTCGGCGTGGTCGCCCGCCTTGAATGGTGTCTTCGGCACCCAGAACGCTACGATGTTATCGTCGGCCTCGAGCTTGGCCGGTACTTCGATCAGCCGGATGCTGCCGGCGCCCCAGTCGCCCTGCGGCTCGACCAGCATCGAGGGGCGCAGATCGTAGCGGGCGCCCGGATCCTGATACGAGGCGAAGTCCCGCGCCCGCTGCATCAGGCCGAAGCCCTTGGGGTTGGTCTGCGTGAAATACGAATTGCCGAGCGCTGGCGGGTTATTGAGCGCCCGCCAAACCAGCTCGCCGCTGGCGGACTCGATGAACAGGCCATCGCTGTCGTGCACCTGCGGCCGGTAATCGTCGAACTGACTGCGGTTGCTGTCCGAATAAAGGAACATCGAGGTGAGGGGGGCGACGCCCATCTCGGCGATGTCGTTGCGGAAGAAATACCGCGCCGTGACGTCGACCATGGTGTCCTGGCGCTCGGCAGTTCCGGGCTGGAACACAAACCGGAACGCCCCCGACAGGCTCGGGCCCTCGAGCGTCGCGTAAACCGTCAACGGCTGCCCATAATCCGCGGGCTCGATGTAGAAGGACGAGAAGCGCGGAAATTCCTCCGGCACCGAGAGCCACGAATTGATCACCGCGCCGCGGGCGCTGCCGCCATAGGCGTTGCCCCGGCCGAGAGCCCTGAAATAGCTCGCCCCGAGGAAGGAGACGAGCTCGGCCATCTGGTTCGGCTCGTTCAACGGGCAATCGATGCGGAACCCCGCGACGCCGGGCAGCGTGATCCCGGCCATTTTGTCGGCGACCGCGGGGTCGTGATAGTTGAAATCGCGTGCGCTGAACGGGATCAGCTTCGCGGCCCCATCCGTCGCCTCGAACAACTGCACGGGATCCTTGAACAACCAGCCAAGGTGGAACGGCTCGGCAAAGTAACCGAACCCGTTGCTGAACTTGATCGCCCGGTCGTCCCGCGCCTGGATCAGACGATAGGCATCATAGTCCAGAGACTTCAGCGCCTCCGGCAGATCAACCGCATCCGGCTGATACGGTTTTGCTGCCAGCGACCGCATGGTCTCGGTGAGAATGTCAAATGAGAAGGGGATCGGTGCCGCACTGTCGTCGGCAAAACTGAGAGGGGTCAGAGCGGTCGTTGACAACGCGGCTGCAAGGCCAGCCAGCGTCCGCACAAACTGGCGGCGGGACAGCACGACCCGACTCGATACCACGACGCTAACCTCCGACACTTCCTCGCAAAATATCGAGATCAACTCGCGAAGATATTTATCGTTCGTGCAAGGCAGCCATGCAAAAAGCGGAAGGCTGTAACATTGCTGTGAGCGCTGCGAACGCATGCTGAGTGGTACCACATGCTGGCCGGCACGCGGTCACCCAACTAGAACCAAACTCTAAAGGCCAGCGGCAGTGCCGCTGGCCTCACATCTCGTTGGTGTTGATCGGCGCTGACAATCAGCGCCGGCCCAAATCACCAGAAGCCGACATTGCCGCGGCAGGAGTCGACGTAGAACGTGTACGTCTGGCCGTTCTTCCGCGCCTCGACTTTCACCCACGTGCGATAGTTGTTGTGGCGATTGTTGTGGCTGATGATCTGGACGCGGGTGTAGCCGCGGCTCTGCAGCTCGCGGATGATCTGCCGGTCGGTCAGGCAGGCCTTGTTGCCGACGCCGAAGTGGAAGCCCGGGACGTCGAAGCCGAAGTTGAAGTTGAAACTCGGCATCGAGTTATGCATCGGCGGCGGAGTATGCATCGGCGGGCCATGCGGCGGGGGCGGCGCCGCGAACGTCGGGGTGGCGACGCCGGCCAGCAGCAACGTAAGCACTAGGGCCTTTGCGGCCGTCTTCAAATTATTCGGGAGCGCCATGGTTTCCTCTTTGGCTTGGGTCGGGGCATGAACGTGGAATTGTCGCTAACGTTCCACCTTGCGCCCCGGGTTTTTGTAGAATGCACCTCAAGCATCTGTTTTCCTGATCACAAGGCAGTTACGGTCGCCGCCGGCACGTTTGCCAACTCGGGGCCTTTTGACGAATGGTGACCAAACTTCCCGATTTCGACGCCTGGATCGAAGCGGTCGCGCCGCTGGTCAAGCTCGAAATCGCGCCGGAATATCGCGCTGCCGTGAAGTCCAATCTGAAAACCGCAGCCAAGATGGCTGCGCTGCTCGATAAGGCGCCTCTCAAGGATGATTTGGAGCCGGCCCCGGTTTACCGCGCATGAAATCGACGACCAGCGCAGCCGACATCGCCAAGGCGGTGAATGCGAGGGAGACGAGCGCCCGTAACGTCGTGGTCGCCGCCATGGCGCGCATCGAGGTCAATAACGGCCGCCTGGGTGCCTTCACCGACACCATCACCAGCCGCGCCATGGCCAAGGCCGATGCCGTCGACACGGCCGTGCAGGCTGGCAAGAAGCTGCCGCTCGCCGGCGTGCCGTTCGGCGTCAAGAATCTGTTCGACATCAAGGGGTTGGTTACCCGCGCTGGCTCGAAGATCAACCGCGAAAATGCCGCGGCGGCGACCGATGCCACCCTGATCCAGAAGCTCGAGGCGGCCGGTGCGATCTGCGTCGGTGCCCTCAACATGGGCGAATACGCCTATGACTTCACGGGGGAGAACGCCCATGACGGCCCCTCGCGTAACCCGCACGATCTGACCCACATGTCGGGTGGCTCGTCGGGCGGCTCGGCCTCCGCGGTCGCCGGCGGGCTCGTGCCGTTGGCGCTTTGCTCCGACACCAACGGCTCGATCCGCGTCCCAGCGTCCCTCTCCGGGCTGTTCGGCCTCAAGCCGACCTATGGTCGCCTCAGCCGGCACGGCACGTTCCCGTTCGTCTCGAGCCTCGATCACGTGGGTCCACTGGCGCGCTCGGTCGAGGATCTGGCGCTCTGCTACGATGCCATGCAGGGCTTCGACGAAGCCGATCCCGCCATGCACAAGCGGCCGCTCGAAGCCGTTGCCGGCCGCCTCGAACGCGGCGCGGCGGGCCTGCGCGTCGCCATTGCCGACGGCTATTTCGCCGGTGACGCGGAACCGCGCGAGGTAATGGAGCACGTTGCCAAGGCCCTCGAGGTCACCCGCCGCATTACCATTCCCGACGCGCAGGCGGCCCGCTCGGCGGCTTTCCTCATCACCATGGCCGAGGGCGCTTCGCTGCATCTCGACCGGCTCCGTACCCGGCCGCAGGATTTTGACGCCGACGTGCGCGACCGGTTGCTCGCCGGCGCCCTGCTGCCGGCCGCCTGGATCGAGCGCGCGCAAAAATTCCGTCGGGCCTACCGCGAGCGCATGCTCGAGCTGTTCAACGATGTGGACGTCATTCTGGCGCCCTCGACCCCGATGCGCGCGCCCAGGCTCGGGCAGAAAACCGCAATGCTGGGCGGCGTCGAGCAACCCATCCGGCCCAATCTTGGCATCTTCACCCAGCCGATCTCCTTCATTGGCCTGCCGGTTGCGGCGGTACCGATCTGGCTCAAGACCTACAAGCTACCGTTGGGCATCCAGGTGATCAC
>CAZNAE010000011.1:0-25937 GCA_964570695.1 uncultured Devosia sp. | reverse complement strand
CTGACTCCTTACTATGACGTCCGGCTGAAGCAGGCGCGCCAACGCATCCTCCAACAGTACCCACGCTTCCGTGCCGTCACCGGCATGCTCGAAAATGCAGATCTGGTTCGGTCGACCGTCGCGGGTTTCGCCCCCGAGATCGTCCTCCATTTCGCGGCACAGCCCGGTGTCCGCTACAGCTTCGAGCATCCTGAGACCTACGTCGCCTCCAACTTCACCGGCACGTTCAATCTGCTCGAAGCGCTCCGCGCCGCGCCGCCACGCCATCTGATCGTCGCCTCCACTAGTTCGATCTACGGCGCCAATCCCTCGGTCGCCTTCCGCGAGACCGAGCGCACCGATTTCCCGCTCTCGATCTACGCCGCCACCAAATCCGCCGCCGAGGCGATGACCCATGCCTATGCGCATCTCTTCGCCATTCCCACTACCGCGGCTCGGCTGTTCACGGTCTATGGCCCATGGGGCCGTCCCGACATGGCGGCATTCCGTTTCGCCTCCGCTATCACTCGCGGCACGTCGATTGACGTCTATGCCAACGGCGCCATGTCGCGCGACTTCACCTACATCGATGATTTGGTAGAGGCCTTGGCCCGGCTCATTGCTAGGCCGCCCGTGATCGGCGCGCCGATGGGTCCCGTGGACTCATTGTCGCCCGTCGCCCCCTGGCGCAGCGTCAACGTCGCCGGCGGTCACCCCGTGCCGCTGCTCGATTTCATTGCCGCGTTCGAGACCGCTATTGGCAAGCCCGCAATCCGCAACAACCTCCCGATGCAGCCCGGCGACGTCGCCAGCACCAATGCCGACACGACGCTGCTCCGCGCCCTGATCGGCTACGTCCCCGCAACCCCTGTCACCGAGGGCGTCGCGGCCTTCGTCGACTGGTACCGCAACGAATGGCCCGCCACTCAGACGTGATTGCGCCAGCTGTGCTGCGGATTGTAGTCGAGCATCCGCTTGGCCTTCTCGATCGACAGCAGCGTGCCGGTTGACGACATGTTCGGTCGGGTCTCGACGCCGGGGAACACTTCCGCCATCAGCGATGAATTGGCCCGGCTCATCACCGTATCCGCGTTGGCGATGATAAACGCCTCGAAGCCCTTGAATTCCGCCTCGATCGCCTTCCGCACCGCCTGCGCGCCGTCGCGCGCGTCGATATAGCCCCAGAGGTTCCACTTGCGCTTGCGCGGATCGGAATCGAAGCTCGGGAACGCCTTGTAGTCCTCGACGTCCATGACATTGGAGAACCTCAGCCCGGCGATCTTGAGCTCAGGATCCCAGCGGCAGAACTGCGCCGCGATCGTCTCGTCGACGAGCTTGCCCAGCGAATAGGCCGATTCCGGCCGCGGGAAATATTCCTCGTCCACCGGCGCATAGGGCGGCGGGGTGTCGAACGGTAGCCCGAGCACCGTCTCGCTCGACGCGAACACGACAGTCTTGATCCCGACGACCCGCGCCGCCTCGAACACGTTGTACGTCGCCGGCACGTTGTTGGCGAAGATCCGCGCATTGGCGAAGAGGCCCGGCGCCGGGATCGCCGCCAGATGCACCACAGCCTCGAACGGCCCCTTGTGCTCGTCCACCCCGCTCAGCGCCGCCACCACCTCGCCGAAATCGCGCAAATCGATCCGCACCGTCGGACAGATCGCCTCCTTGGGCAGGAACTGATCGAGGTTCAGCACCTCGTAGCCATTGGCCACAAGGTCCTTGAGCACCGCACGCCCGAGTTTGCCGCTGCCGCCGGTTACGATCACTTTGGTCATGTCATCCTCCGTCACGGCGCGATCATTCCATTCGCACCCAAAACAGACAAGCCAAAGGAAGGCCCGGCGGCCATCGTCGAATGAACGGAAAATGAACGGCCCTCTCACGCCGGTTTCAGCTCCGCCCGTCTACAACCGCCACAACGACATCACTTCCCGTCGGAGAGTTCGAAATGACCAGGAACAACGAAAAGCTGCTGATTGCCGTGCTCGCGGGCGTCATCATCGCCGGCGCCGCTACCTTCGCCATTCAGCCTTCGCTGGCCTCGTATGCCGGCGCCAAGAGCCCCTCCCAGCTCTCCGGCCCGTCCTACGATGTCCTGACGCTTCGCCTCTCCGACAAAGCCTGAGTTTCCTCCCCGGCCTCCCAGCCGATCCCATGCAACGTGCCTTCCTCCCCTCTTCTTGACTTTGCCGGCCTCCTGATGTCCTCCAAAGACATCACGGAGGCCGATTTTCTTATGGACGCCAATCCGATCCTCGCCGAGATGACACGCGGCAACTGGGTGGAAAACCGCCACCGCGGCGCCTTCGTCGTCGCCGACTCCGAGGGCAACATCATCGCCTCGATCGGCGACGTCGACCGGCCGATTTTCCCGCGCTCCGCCGTCAAATCCATGCAGGCGATCGCTCTCGTTACTTCTGGCGCCATCGACAAGTTCCAGCTCACCGACGAGGAACTGGCGCTCGCCTGCGCCAGCCACCAGGGCGAGGATTTTCACGTCGCCGGCGTGACGTCATTCCTTGGCCACATCGGCCTCGGCATCTCCGATCTCGAATGCGGTGCCCACGCGCCATCCTTCGGCCCGGCCCGCGAAAAGCTTCGCGACAGCGGCCAGTCGCCCTCGGCCGTCCACAACAATTGCTCGGGCAAGCACTCGGGCATGTTGGCCGTCGCCGAGGCGCTCGGCGTGCCCACTGCGCATTATGTCGACCGCGATCATCCGGTGCAGCAGGAGGTCCGCTCCGGCATCGAGACCGTGCTGCACGAGCCGCTCAACACCGACCGCTGCGGCACCGACGGCTGCTCGATCCCGACCTGGGCCGCGCCGCTCCGCGATTTCGCCGCCGGCTTTGCCCGTATGGCGACGGGGGAGGGGCTGCCGCTCGAAATCGCTGCCGGGGCCCATCGCATCTTCGATGCGGCCACCGCGCACCCGCATCTCGTCGGCGGGACCGGCAGTCTCGACACCGAGGTGATGAAGGCGTTCGGCGGACGCGTCTTCCAGAAAGGCGGCGCCGAGGGCGTCCAGTGCGGCGCCATCCGCGACAAGGGCTGGGGCTACGCGCTCAAGGTCGACGACGGTAACATGACGGCTTCGCACGTCATGGTGGCCACGCTGTTGCTCGCCATCTCGAGCCCCAACCCGGCCCAGGAGCATCTGCTCAAGCGCTTCGCCGTGCAGGTCGTCCGCAACGTCCGCAACCTCGACGTCGGCGTCACCAAAGCCACCGCGACAATGCTGCCGCAGATCTAGAAGCGCTTCTTGCTTCCGGCCATCTTGAGGAGGTCGTTAGCGAGGAATTTGGACAGCAGATGCTGGGGCACGATCAGTATCTCATTGCCACGCACCCACTTTTCATGGCTGCCCTTGGCGTTGATCGTGTGACGGAAGCCTAGGGCGTGAAGCGCCTTGGTGAGCGCTGGATAGTAGCCCTTGACCACTCACGCAGCCTTGTTGTGGGGACGCTCCCAAACAATGGCCGGCAGGAGTTCCTTGAGCGATAGGGACGATAGGTCCTCTTTGGAATAGTGGTTCGCAAACACCAGATCGGCCGCGACGTCCCCAAGCACCTCTTCGAACTCGTCGAGGGTATCGGTCTCGATGGCGAGGCCATGGATATCACTTTCGGAATACCAGCGCTTGGCGTCTTCGTCCCAAAGCGCCCGTACATAGAAGTTTCTCTTCATGGGGCAATAATACCTCGAAAGACTATGCCTTAGCCAACAGTATTATCGCTCACCGTCACATTCGGATAGCGTCCGGCGTCGTTCGCAAGGTCCTTGCTCACGACCTTGTCCCACTCCATGCCGACGATGCCGCGCTCGGCGCCGGCGCCGACGATGTTGCCGCTGACCCGCACAGGTCCCGGCGACTTCTCCTGCACCACGCTGACGCCGATGCCGGTCTGCACATTGGTCACCACATTGCCGGCGACAACGACGTTCCGCACATACGGCCCGTAGCCGGCGACGATGCCGTAGCCGGGCACATTGTCGACGGTATTGTTGGCGATCACCGCATCAGCCTCGGCATAGATGCCCACCGGCTGCGTATCCGGGTTGGTCGCCGATTTGGGCGTGATGTTGCGCACGATGTTGCCGGTGCAGGTCGCCAAGTGCCCGCCGCTGTCGAGATTGGTGATCGAGATGCCGGTCGCTGCGCCGTCGATGATGTTGTCGGCAATGACCGAGCCGGAGAAGGCGAACTCGGAGAAGATCGCGACCTCGCCCGAACTGGTGCAGGTATTGCCGCGGATCTGCGTGTCCATCCCGGTGTTGACCCGGATCGCCGAGAACGCGCAACCGTCGATGACATTGTCACTGGCGATCACGCCATCGGCTTTGTAGATCGAGATTCCATTGCCGTTCTGGCCATTGCCGCCGTCGGTCCAGTCGATGGCGCTGATCCGGTTGCCGCTGATGATCGAGCCATCGAACCCGGCATCGTCGCGCCAGATCCGGATACCGGCATTGCCGCATTTGCTGATCCGGTTGCTGCGGATCATCAGCCCTTTGCCGTTCTGCGAGTGGATCGCTGCCGCCGTGGCGCCCGCGAAATCGCAATCCTCGATGCTGAGCGCCGAGCCGCTTGCCGCGATGCCGTTGCCGGCGGCGGTGAGGAACCCACACTGGCGGAAGCTTACCCCGGCGCTGTCTTCGATCTCCAGCAGCCCGTTGACGCCCGCCGCTTTCTCGGGCGCCACCGCCTGGAAGATGATGCCTTCAATGGTGATGCCGGTCGCGCCCGCGATGTGCGCCAGCCGCCGTTCGCCGGCTGTCGCCACGATTGTCTTGCCACGGATGCCGACGATATGGACGCCATCCGGAATCTCGAGGTGATCGACGACAAAAGTTCCGCCGGGGAGCATCAGCATCCGGGCGTCCGCCGTCGCGGCGTCGAGCGCCGCCTGCAGCTTCGCCGTCTGGTCACCCGGATCGTGGCCGTCGAGTGTGAATTCCGTCGCCGCATCGATCGGTTGCGCGGCCCGCGCCGAGGTGACGATGGCGGGCATCGCAAGGCCCGCGGCAAGCCCGCTCAGCAGCCGGCGGCGATTCATGATGAACATGCTCATGGCCGATTGTCGCCAATACGCGGCGCAATTGCCATCGCCGCCGCGCCGATTGGTGAACGCTAAATCTTCCTGAGCCGCACGGCTGTACCCACCGCCGTCACCATGATCATTGCGCCGCGGCTGCCGATGACCTCGAAATCGATCGCCAGCCCCACCACGCCATCGGCCCCGAGCCGCTGCGCTCGGTCGCCCACTTCCTGCAGCACCGCTTCGCGCGAATGCACCAGTTCTTCCTCATAGGCCGCCGAGCGCCCGCCGACGAAGTCTGTCACCGTCGCCATCACATCGCGGAGGATATTGGCGCCCGACACCACTTCGCCATGCACCAGCCCCAGATAGTCGGTGATCGTAAAACCCTGCAGTTCCTCGGTCGTGCTCAGCAGCATCTTGCCCTCCAATGGGCGTCACATGGGGTTGCCGCCCCGGCTTCGCAACGGGCAGGGTGGTTTGCGGCGGGGGCGCCGTCTATAAATCGCTACGCGACCGAATCCGGGAGATCCGCCGTGCCCAACATGCTGCTCGACGACCGGCTCTTTCTCGGAGTCAGCACCCAGCCCGAATATCTGTTGCTGAAATACGGCAACCGCCACGGCTTGATCACGGGCGCGACGGGTACCGGCAAGACCGTGACGCTGCAGGGCCTGGCCGAGGGCTTTTCGCGCGCCGGCGTGCCGGTATTTCTCGCCGACGTGAAGGGCGACCTCAGCGGCATCGCCGCCATGGGCGATCAAAAGGATTTTCTCGTTGCGCGAGCCAAACAGATTGGCTTCGACGACTGGAAGAGCGACAAGTTCCCGGCGATCTTCTGGGACCTCTTCGGCAAATCCGGCCACCCGGTCCGCACCACCATTTCCGAGATGGGGCCGCTGCTGATTTCGCGCATCCTCGATCTCAACGACACCCAGGAAGGCGTGCTCAACGTCGCCTTCAAATACGCCGACGACAATGGCCTCTTGCTGCTCGACCTCAAGGACTTGCGCGCCCTTCTCGTCGACGTCGATCAGAACAGCGCCACGCTCTCGACCACTTATGGCAACATCGCCAGCGCCACCATCGGTGCCGTGCAGCGTGCGCTGCTCGTCCTTGAGCAACAGGGCGCCGCTAATTTCTTCGGCGAGAAGGCGCTCGAAATCTCCGACCTGATGCGCACCTCGACCGATGGCCGCGGCATCGTCTCCGTTCTTGCCGCCGATCAGCTGATCAACTCGCCGCGGCTCTACGCCACGTTCCTCCTCTGGATGCTGTCCGAGCTCTACCAGAACCTCCCGGAGGTCGGCGACCCGGCCAAGCCGAAGCTCGTCTTCTTCTTCGATGAAGCGCACCTGCTCTTCGACGACGCGCCGAAAGCGCTGGTCGACAAGGTCGAGCAGGTGGTCAAGCTCGTCCGCTCCAAGGGCGTCGGCGTCTATTTCTGCACCCAGAACCCGATCGATATTCCCGATGCCGTGCTGTCGCAGCTCAGCAACCGCGTGCAGCACGCGCTTCGTGCCTACACGCCGCGCGACCAGAAAGCCGTAAAGGTCGCTGCCGAGACCTTCCGGCCCAACCCGGCCTTCTCGACCGAGGAGGTCATCACCCAGCTCGGCATCGGCGAAGCGCTGGTGTCCATGCTGCAGGATGGCGGTGTGCCTTCGGTCGTTGCTCGCACCTGGATTCGTCCGCCCTCGTCGCGCGTCGGCCCGATTACCCCCGACGAGCGTCGCGCCGTCATGTCGACCTCGCCGGTCGGCACCGCCTACGATCAGGTCATCGATCGCGAATCGGCGTTCGAGGTCCTCGGCAAGAAGGCCCAGCAGAAGGCCGACGCGGCAGCGCAGGCTGGTGCGGCCAAGTCCGCGCCACCCGCCTCCGCCTCCAGTGGCCCGCCGCCGGGCCGCGCCGACGGTGGTCCGCCCCCGGCGCACCGCACCTCAAGCCGCGAGTCTGTCGGCGAGGCCGTACTCAAATCCGTCGCGCGCAACGTCACCGGTCAGCTCACCCGCTCAGTGACCCGCTCGCTCGTCCGCGGCATCCTCGGCAGCCTGAGCAAGGGCCTCTGATGTCGCCCGACACTCACCCAGTCCTCGGCGTCTTCGCCTCCGACCACGGCCCCGGCGACGCCGAGCGCGCCTCGATCATGTCGCAGGTCGGCAGCTTCTTGGCCCGCAAGGGCGCGCGCCTCGTCTGCCTCGCGGAGGACGGCGAGGTTCCCGTACCGCTCGTCACCAGCGCCCGCACCGCCGGCGGCGAGGTCACCGTTATCGCCGATGCCGACTACGCCGAGCCGCTTGGCCTCACCGGCGTCACCATCGAGCATCTGCCGGGCGCCGAAGCCCGGCTCGCGCGACTCGCCGCGCTCTCGATGGTCTATGTCGCGCTGCCCGGTTCACTCACCTCGGCGATCGGACTCTATCGCACGTGGGTCAGGGGCGGTGGTGGCCCCGGCCGCAAGCCGGTGGTGTTCTTCGACCGCAACGGCGCCTTCAAGGTGATCCGCGGCTACGCCTCCGACATCATCTCGAACTCGATCCCGAACCACGACCGCTACGTGCAGTTTGCCGATTCGACCGATGACATGTGGACCAAGATCTCCTGGCTCGTCGACCAGGGCGCCACGGTGCTCTAAAGCTGCGGCTCGAGCTTCTTGCCGAACAACGGCACCACATTATCGCCAAACCCGGCCCAGTCCCGCCGGCGCGCTACCCGGCGCTCGGGCCCGCGATAGGGCGCAGGCTTCCGCTCGCGCTGCGCCAGCCGCGCCATTACCCGCTCCACCAGATATTTCGGCGACATCGGCTTCATGATGATCTCGTCGATTCCGGCGTGGATCGAGGCCGCCTTGGCGTCCGGCGTCAGCGAACTGGCGAGCGCGATGATCTGCAGGTCGCGCGAATGCACCGACGCGTCGTGGCGCAGATCTTGCGCCAGCCGGTCGGCGCGCGCCGGCACGCTGTCGAAATCGGCGATCACCAGATCCGCGGGCGCCAGATGCAGGTAGGTCGTGAGCGCGATCTGCGTATCGAACGGCCGCACGCGCAGCGACGTTGCGCCGGCCAGCGTCATCGACAGGATCGACGACAGCGCCGGATTGGCAACAAGGACGGCAACGGTACGGATCGGTTCTGCCAAGGCGTCCACCGGTGGTTAACCAATCGTTAACACGGCGGCGATCCGCGTTGAAGGCGACCGGGGTCGCAGGTAACAAAAAACCCGCTGGCGTTCCCGCCGGCGGGTCTTCAATTCGGCGCGATGATGGCGCTTAGCGCGCTTCCTCCAACAGGAACGCGACATGGTCCCAGTTCACCAGATTGTCGAACCAGGCTTCGAGGTATTTCGGCCGGGCGTTGCGATAGTCGATGTAATAGCTGTGCTCCCACACATCGACGCCGAGCAGCGGATGCGCGTCGCCATGCACCAGCGGGCTCTCGCCATTTGCCGTCTTGGTGACCTGCAGCTTGCCGTCCTTGAGGCTGAGCCATGCCCAGCCTGACCCGAACTGCGTCGTGCCGGCCGCAATGAAATCGGTGCGGAACTTGTCGAAGCCGCCGAGATCGGAGTCGATCGCCTTCAGCAGTGCGCCCGGCACCTTGCCCGCCCCGCCGCCGCCACCCGGCTTCATCCAGTTCCAGAAATGCGTGTGGTTGTAATGCTGGCCGAGATTGTTGAAGAGGCCCGGATCCTTGCCGAACACTTCCTTCACCTGGTCCTCGAGCTCGAGCACTTCGAGTCCCTTGCCTTCCATCAGCTTGTTGGCGTTCGTGACATACGCCTGATGGTGCTTGTCGTGGTGAAACTCCAGCGTTTCCTTGGACATGTAGGGTCCGAGGGCATCGTAAGCATAGGGCAGCGCGGGGAGGGTAAGTGCCATGAGGATCGCTCCAGTTTCTGGATTTTTGGGTCGGCAATATCGGCCTTCGCCGATGGATATAGGCCTTTTGGATTGGCGCGCCAATCGCGCCGTTCGGACGTTTATGCCAATCCCACGCAACTGAGCGCAAACGCATAGCTCAGCGCCGTCTCCTTAAGCCGGTCGAACCGTCCCGAGGCGCCCTGATGCCCGGCATCCATATGGGTCTTGAGATAAAGCGGCCGGCCGTCGGTCTTGCTTGCCCTGAGCTTCGCCACCCATTTCGCCGGCTCCCAATAGGTCACCCGCGGATCGCTGAGTCCGGCGAGCGCAAGGATCGGCGGATAATCCTGCGCCGCGACCTGCTCGTACGGCGCATAGCTCGCGATCCGCCGGAAATCATCCTCCGACTGCAGCGGATTGCCCCATTCGGGCCATTCCGGCGGCGTCAGCGGCAACGTGTCGTCGCTCATCGTGTTGAGCACGTCGACGAACGGCACGATGGCAAGGATGCCAGCCCACAGCTCGGGCCGCATGTTGGCGATGGCGCCCATCAGCATGCCGCCCGCCGATCCGCCTTCCGCGACGATCCGGTCCGGCGCCGCGTATTTGTCTTGAATCAGTTTCTCGGCTGCCGCGATGAAGTCACTGAACGAGTTGGTTTTCTTCTCCGCCCGGCCATCCTTGTACCAGCGATAGCCCTTCTCCATGCCGCCGCGCACGTGCGCCGTCGCATAGACGAAGCCGCGGTCGACCAGCGACAGCGCCGACACCGAAAACGCTGCCGGCAGCGAGATGCCGTAGGCGCCATAGCCGTAAAGCAGCGCCGGCGCCGTACCGTCGATCGGTGTGCTCTTGCGATAGAGCAGGGTGACCGGCACCCGCTCGCCATCCGGCGCATCGGCAAAGATCCGCCGCGTCACGTAGTCGTCCGCCTTGTGCCCGCTCGGCACCTCCTGCTCCTTGAGCAGCGTCCGCGCGCCGGTCTCGAGGTTGAGATCGTAGGTCCGGTTCGGCGTCGTCGGCGACGAATAGCTGAAACGGATCGTCGCCGTGTCGAACTCGTAGCCCGCCGACATGCCGAGCGAATACGCCTCTTCGTCGAACTTGACCGTCCATTCGCGCCCGTCGCGCAGATCGCGCACCACGAGCCGCGGCAGCCCCTCGACGCGCTCGAGCCGCGTCATGTGATTGGCCAGCACGATGATGTCGAGAATCAGCACCCCCGGCGTGTGTGGCACGAGATCGGTCCAGTTCTCCGCTCGCGGATCGTCCGCCGGCGCCGTGACGACCTTGAAGTCCTCGGCCCCGTCGGCGTTCGTCAGCAGATAGAGCACGCCGTCGCGCTCCTCGACGTCATATTCCCGGTCCGTGAGCCGCGCCGACACCAGCCGCGGCGAGCTGCCCGCCTGCTGATCGATCAGCCAGACTTCCGACGTCTGGTGGTCGTGCACATCGATGGTGAGGAAGCGCCGGCTCAGCGTCTCGCCGACCCCGACGAAGAAGCCCGGATCGGCCTCCTCGAAGACGATCTCGTCCGCCTCCTGCGGCGTCCCGAGCTGGTGCTTGCGCACCCGGTATGGCCGGTGGCTGTCGTCGAATTCGGTGTAATAGATCGCCTCGCCATCCGCCGACCACGTCCCGCCATCCGCGGTTTCCGTCAGCCTCTCGGCCGTATCCTTGCCGGTCGCGAGGTCGCGGATATGCACCGTGTAGTACTCCGAGCCCTGCCGGTCCGCCGCCCAGGCGAGCAGCTTGTGGTCCGGCGAGTGATCCGCCCCGCCATAGCCGAAATAGCCGTCGCCGGCCTCGACATTGCAGTCGAGCAGCACGGTCTCGGCCCCACCCCCTCGCGCCGTCCGGACCTCGAGCGGATATTGCTTTCCCTCGAGCATCCGCGAATTGTAGGCGAACGGCCCGTCCGGGCTCGCCACCCCGCTGTCGTCCTCTTTGATCCGCCCCCGGATTTCGCGATAGATCGTCTCCATCAGCGCCGCCTGCGGCGTCTCGAACGCCTCGGCGAAATACGCGTTCTCCGCCTCGAGATACTGCCGGATATCGGCCGGCAGCGCCTCCGGCGCCTGCATCACCTCCTGCCAGTTGTCGGCGCGCAGCCACGCATACGGGTCCTGCCGCGTCACCCCGAACTGGGTCACCGCCTGCTGGCGGCGTTCGGCGATCGGCGGGGCGAGGGGGGCTATGGCGGAACTGGTCATGGCCGGTTCTTACCTGAGGCTGCCACAAACACGAAACATTCAGTCCGTCACCCTCCCCCCGGGGGAGGGTAGCGCCGCTCGGAGCGAAGCGACGTAGCAGAGCTAGGGTGGGGGCGATGAGCCGGTGAACTAACGATCACCCGCCATTCACAACTCTGTGGACCAAAGCGCCGCCGCAGCCTTGCCCCCTCGGGCTTTGGGGCTAAGCTCAGCCTGCCGAATCCGGAAGGGGCGGGTCTTGACCCTCGATTTCGACACTTTCGCTATCCTGCTGCTGCTTGCGCCGTTCCTCGCCGCCCTCTTGGCGCCGTTGATCTCGCGCGAAACCGGCCGCGCCGCCGGCTGGATTCTTGCCATCGTGCCTGCCGGCCTGTTCGCGGCTCTCCTGACTCTCGTCGGCACCATCGCCGGCGGCACCCCGGTGAAATTCAGCATCGAGTGGGTGCCCGTCCTCGATCTGCATTTGAGCCTGATGATCGACGGCCTGAGCCTCGTCTTCGGCCTCCTCATCACTGGCATCGGCGCCGCCATCCTCGTCTATTCCGGTGCCTACCTCGACGGCCACCCGCACCGCGGCCGCTTCCTCGCTTTCATGCTGCTGTTCATGGGCGCCATGCTGGCCCTCGTGCTCTCCGACAGCCTCGTCGCGCTCTTTGCCTTCTGGGAGTTGACCACCGTCACCTCCTTTCTCCTGATCGGCTTCGACCACGAGCGTCCAGCCGCCCGCCGCGCCGCCATCCAGGCGCTCGTGGTCACCGGCATCGGCGGCCTGTCGCTGCTGGCCGGTGGCGTGCTGCTGCATGTCATCGCCGGGACCTGGGATATCTCGGCGCTTGCGTCGTCGGCGACACTGCACAAAGCCGGCGCCGCCTATCCGTGGGTGCTTGGCTTCATCCTCGTCGCCGCCTTCACCAAGTCGGCGCAAGCGCCGTTCCACTTCTGGCTGCCCAACGCCATGGAGGCGCCGACGCCGGTCTCGGCCTACCTGCATTCGGCGACCATGGTGCAGGCCGGCGTGTACCTCCTGGCGCGTTTCTCGCCGCTGCTCGGCGGCACACCGCTCTGGCAGGGCCTGCTCTGCACCTTCGGCGGTATCACGCTGCTCTGGGGCGGCCTCATCGCGCTCCGGCAGACAGACCTCAAGCAGATGCTGGCGCAGAGCACCATCGCCTCGCTCGGCATGCTGGTGGTCCTGCTCGGGCTTGGCGGCCCCGCCGCTGCGATGGCCGTCGCCGCCTATTTCATTGCCCACGCGCTCCATAAGGCGGCGTTGTTCCTCGTTACCGGCATCATCGAGCACGGTACCGGCACCCGCGACATCTCCCAGCTTGGCGGTCTTCGCGACCACCTGACCATCAGCTTCATCGCCTCCGCGCTCGCCGCCATCTCGATGTTCGGCCTGCCGCCCTTTCTCGGCTGGTTTGCCAAGGAAGAAATCTACGCCAACGCTGGCACCGCCGACCTCTGGGCCATTGTCCCGCTGGTCGTGACGGTCCTGGGCAACGCCCTGCTCGGTGCGGTCGCGCTGGCGGTCGTCATCCGCCCCTTCATGGGCGCGCTGACGCCGACGCCGCGGCCCCCCCATGAAGGCGGCTTCGCCCTCTGGATCGGCCCGGCGCTGTTCGGACTGCTCGGGCTCGCAGTGGTGTTCGCCGTCGCAACCTATGGCAATCTGCTGCTGGTGCCGATGGCCTCGGCCATCGCCGGCACCCCGGTCGAAAGTCACCTCTCGCTCGCCTTCGATCCGCTCGGCCTGCCGCTCTGGCTCTCTGTTGGCACCTGGGTGCTGGCCGGCGCGATCTACGCGGCCCTCGATCCGATCCGCACCGCGCTGGCTATGCTGGATCGGCGTTCCACCTGGAGCCTCGACCGCGGCTTCGATCGCGCGATGTTCGGCCTGATCCGGCTCGGGGCCGGCTGGATGCGGCTGTTCCATCACGGCCGGATGGAGCTCTATCTGGTCATCGTCTTCGCCTGCCTCGCGCTCGTGCTGTTCGTCCCGCTTTGGACGCTCGGCGGCTGGCCCGAACTGCCGCATTTCGGCGATCTGACCTTCTACGAGTGGGGTGCCGTCGGTCTGGGAGCCATCGGTATCGTCACAATCGTTGCAGCGCGCAGCCGCCTCGGTGCCATCGTTGCGCTCGGCATTCAGGGTCTCGCTGTCGCGCTCGTCTTCATCTTCTTTGGTGCCCCGGATCTCGGTTTCACCCAGTTGATGGTCGAGACCCTGTCCGTGGTCATTCTGGCGTTGGTGATGACGCGGCTGCATCTCAGCGCCAACGACCCGCGGCCGCTCGAGGACTGGCTGCGCGACGGCGCGCTGGCGATCATCTGTGGCGCTGCTGCCAGCGTCCTCTTGCTCCGCGTCGTGCAGGGGGCGTTCGACGGAAGGCTGAGCGCCTTCTTCGAGGCCAACAGCGTCGCGCTGGGGCACGGCCACAACATTGTCAACGTCACGCTCGTCGACTTCCGCGGGCTGGATACGCTTGGCGAAATCTCTGTAGTGATGGGGGCGGGCATCGGCATTCTGGCGCTGCTCCGCCGCCAGCATAAACGCGAGCCATTGCCCGAGCCCGACAAGACGCGGCGCCCGGCGCGCCGGAAGGCGGCTGCATGAGCACGCTGATCTTCCGCACCATGGCGCCGATCCTCGCTGTGCTGATGCTGCTGTTCTCGATCATCGTGCTGCTGCGCGGGCATAACAATCCGGGCGGCGGCTTCATCGGCGGGCTCATCGGCGCCTCGGCCGCCGCCGTCTACGGCATGGCGCTCGGCGTCGGTGCCGTTCGTCGCATCCTGCGCTTCAACCCGATCGTCTTCGCTGGCGCTGGGCTCGCGCTTGCGGCCATGTCGGGCCTGCTCTCGGCTCTGTTCGGCGATCCGTTCCTGACGGGCCTGTGGTTGCCCGCCAACCTGTTCGGTACACCCGGCACCTTCGACATCGGCGTCTATCTTATCGTCTTCGGGACGCTCAGCGCCGTCGCGCTGGCGCTCGAGGACAGCGGGGAGGGGCACTGATGGAAGCCGTTTTCGCGCTCCTCGTCGGCCTGTTCCTCGCCGCCGCGGTCTATCTCATGCTCTCCCGCGCGCTGGTCCGCATCCTGCTCGGCGTCGTCGTGCTGGGCAATGCGATCAACCTCTTGATCTTCACCGCCGGCCGGCTGACCCGCGCAACCCCGCCGATCGTCCCGCCGGGGCAGAAGATTGCGGACGCGGCAGTCGCCAATCCACTGCCGCAGGCCCTGATCCTCACCGCCATCGTCATCGGCTTCGCGATGTTTGCCTTCCTGATCGTGCTCGCCTTCCGTGCGTATCAATCGCTCGATGCCGACGACACCGATCACATGCGGCTGGCTGAGCCCGAGGACCAGCCGCACCCGCCGCTGGAGTATTGAGCGGTGATCGCGCACACCACGCCGCTTGCCGACTGGGTCATCATCCTGCCCGTTGTCCTCGCGCTGCTCGGCGCCGCCGTGCTGCTGATGCTGCGCCGACTTGTTCGCGCCCAAGTCTGGGTTTGCGCCGGCGTCCTGCTGCTGATCCTCTTCTGCGACGGCATTCTGGCGCAGCGCGTGCTCGACTCCGGCCCGTTGTCGATGACCATGGGCCGATGGCTGCCGCCGTTCGGTATCAGCTTCACCGCCGACATGATGGGAGCCGGTTTCGCATTGGCCGCCGCCTTCGTCGCCCTGGCGGTCGTTCTCTATCTTCACGGCGACGCCCCCGAATCGGCGCAGCGCGATGGCCTCTACCCGCTTATCCTGCTGCTTGTCGCCGGCGTCAGCGGCGCCTTCCTCACCGGCGATCTGTTCAACCTCTATGTCTGGTTCGAGGTGATGCTGATCGCCTCGTTCGGGCTGATCGTGCTCGCCGGCAACCCGCTGCAGCTCGATGGCGCGGTGAAATACGCGGTCCTCAATGTGCTGGCCACCGCGCTGTTCCTCGCCGCTCTCGGTCTGCTCTACGGCCTCCTCGGCACGCTCAACATGGCCGCCATCATTGGCGCGGCGGCAAAGTCCGATCCGGCGCCGCTGACCGCTATCGCCGCGCTGTTCGCGCTCGCCTTCGGCATGAAGGCGGCCATCTTCCCGGTGAACGCCTGGCTCCCCGCCAGCTACCACACGCCACCGGCGGCGGTGTCCGCCCTGATGGGTAGTCTGCTGACGAAAGTCGGCGCCTACGCATTCATACGTACGCTTACGATGCTGCTCCCGACGGCCCGCGACATCCTCGCCCCGACCATCGCGGTCATCGCGATCGTCACCATGATCGTCGGACCGCTTGCCGCCATCGCCGAAACCAATCTGCGCCGGGCGATCGGATTCCTGCTCATCGGAGGCATCGGAATCGTCGTTTCCGGCATCCCAAAAGGCCATATGTTCGCAATTTCGGGCGCGGAAATTTACGTGTTTCACGCCATCCTGACGCTCGCCGCGCTCTACCTCGTCGCCGGCCTCATCGAGCGCGTCACGGGCGCGACTGACACACGTGAAATGGGCGGCCTCTACGCCGCCAACTCATTGATATCGTGTCTATTTCTGGTGCTGATCCTCGCTATTTCCGGCGTCCCGCCTTTCCTGGGCTTCTGGCCCAAGCTGCTGCTTTTGCAGGGTTTTCTCGAACAGCCCGACATCTGGTCGTGGCTCCTGCTTTTCGCCTTGCTGATCAATGCCTTGTTGACCTTGATCGCCGGCACGCGCCTCTGGTCCCACATCTTCTGGCGCCCGGGCACTCGGGCGCTGTCGTCCATCGCCCCCCAACCTATTGGCGCCGCTGTGCTTTTGACCGGCACTATCGTCATCTTCGGCCTCTGGCCCGGCCTGCTGCTGAAAGCCGGCATCATCGGCGCCAGTGACCTCCTCGATCCCACCCGATACATCGCCGCTGTAGGCCTAAGCCCATGATCCTCAAGTGGATTTCGTTGGTTCTGCTGTTCCTGCGCGAGCTCATCCTCAGCGCTCTCAAGGTCGCGCTGCTGGTCGTCTCCCCGAAACCGCGCCTCCGCCCTGGCATCATCGCCTACCCACTGACACTCACCGGCGACGCCGAAATAACCTTGTTCGCCAATATGATAACCCTCACGCCGGGCACGCTCAGCGTCGACGTTTCCGACGACAAACGCACCCTTTTCATCCACGCCATTGACATCGAGTCGCGGGAGAAATTGATTGGCGACATCGCCGCCGGATTCGAAACCAAAGTCCTGCAGGTGTTCCGGTGAGCAGCGCGCAAGCTCTTGATATTGCGACCACTATCGGCTTCGCCCTGCTCGGCGCCGCCATGCTGATGGCCGTTATCCGCATCATCCGCGGCCCGACGTTAGCCGACCGCATCCTCGGGCTCGATGCGCTGAGCGTCCTCGGCGTCGGCATCATCGGCGTTTTCGCAGTTCGGACAGGGCTTTACCTCTATGTCGACGTCGCCGTAGGCCTCGCCCTAGTCGCCTTCCTGTCGACCGCCGCCTTCGCGCGTTACCTGCTTTCGCGAGGCCATCAATGAGCTACATCGCGGCAGTGCTCCTGGTCATCGGCGCCCTGTTCAGTGCCTTGGCCGCGTTGGGGATTTTGCGATTTCCCGACGTCTACACCCGGCTCCACGCCGCGGCGAAAGCCGGGCCGCTCGGCGCTGGATTGATCCTGCTCGCAGTTGCCTTTGCCTCGAACGACTGGGCAATCGCAATTCGGGCAGTGGTCGGCCTTGTCTTTTTGATCGTCACAGCCCCGGTTTCCGCGCATCTGCTGGCGCGCGCGGCGCTCAAAATCGGATCACCGCTCGCCAGTAGTACGAGTATTGACGAGTATGAGAACAATCGCTGAACTTGAGGTCATGCAATAAGCAGCATTTGTCGCGGCACATTGCAGAATCGTAAGTTGCAATTGCTGTGCTTTGGACCTAGAGAATCGAGCTTATGGCAAGGCCGCGCCCAGCTTGCTGCAAACCCGAAGACAAGGAAACGAAATGACTGAACAGATTGGCGCTGCGTCCGGCGGTGACAACGATCTCATCGATCTCAGCACTGAAATCGTTAGTGCATATGTCAGCCACAACGCATTGAGCGTCTCTGATCTTCCGAAGCTGATTGCCGAAGTGCATATGGCGCTGCGCGGCCTGCGGACCAATGGAGCGCCCGAGCCCATTGAGGAGCTGAAGCCCGCAGTGCCGGTGCGGAAATCCGTGGCGCCGGACTACATCATCTGCCTCGAAGATGGCAAAAAGTTCAAATCGCTGAAGCGGCACCTGCGGACACATTACGACATGTCGCCCGAGGAATATCGTGAGAAGTGGGGCTTGCCCGCCGACTACCCGATGGTTGCCCCGAACTATTCGGCGACCCGTTCGCGGCTTGCCAAGGACAATGGTCTCGGCCGCAAAGCCGGCAAGTAGTCCGCTAGGTATTTTGTCTCGTTTCGGCCGCCTTGGGGCGGCCGTTTCATTTTCGGCAACAGCATGCAATTGCGTGGATTTTTACCCGTCGATCGGCACTTATCCCCGCTGACTCAGCCGAGCGCATGATATAGGAATATGTTCCTATATTGCGGAGGCGCGAAATGGCGACGCGAAAGGCGAGGCGGCAGGGGCGGTTTGGCAGCGGTACGAAAGGCAGCCCGGGCAGTCGGATGCGCATGCGGCGCCTGCGACGCGACCCTAACGCGCTTGCCGTCGTCGCCGCCGTGGCAAAGTCCCGCGACCTCCCCGCTTTCGATATCCTTCAGAGGCCCCGCGGTGAAGCGGAGGTGGCCGCTGCGCGCCAGCTCGCTATGTACCTCGTGCATGTGCTGCTGGGCCGGCGGCAGGAAGAGGTCGGACTGCTGTTCGGCCGCGAACGCACCACCGTCTCCTATGCCTGCCGGATGATGGAAGAGCGGCGCGATTGTCCGGAGGTCGAAGCCGAAATCATCAGTATCGAGCGGCGCCTGAGTCTGACCGCGTCTCTCGCGAACAGCATGGGGGCCGGCCATGCTGCCTGACGCGTCGCTGCAACGGTTTGTTCGTGCCCTCCTGAATGGCCAGTCGGCAGTCCGCGACGGTGGCGTCTATCGCTCAGCCGATGGGCGGCAAGCGCCATCCGACCTCGTCATGGAACTCGTCAGCGCCGGTGCGCTATCGGGGGATCAACGGGGATGTCGCGCGAACTCGGCGACCCTTCCATGGCTGAAGCGGGCGCGGCTCGACGAGGATGCGTTTGCCGCTCAGCACCGCCTAGTGGACCAGCGCTCGAATGGCGTCGCGATCAACCTTCTCGAAAGCCCATTGGCGCGGCTGGCTTCCGGCGATGCAGCCTTCCTTGGTCGACATCATGTCGAAGCCGGCGACCGGGTCCGTAAGCTCGTTGAACGTGCGCAATTGCAGCCGCGAATGATCATGACCTACTCGGGCTCGCGCACGGCGGGGAACCGGCCGCAGGCGGCCAGCGACATCTCGGATCTCGCGGCCGACGCGCGAGCGTCGCTTGCCGAACTTCACCGGCTGCTGCCGCCTGATTGCGCCGGGGTGGTGATGGATGTCTGCGGCATGCTCAAGGGCCTGCAGGAGGTCGAACGCGATCGGGCGTGGCCGCGGCGAAGTGCCAAGCTGGTCCTGCGGATCGGTCTCGAGCAGCTGGCGCAGCACTTCGGCATCGGGCCGTTCGCGATCGGCAAGGCCAGCCGGCGACCGCGCAACTGGATGAATGCCGATGCCCGGCCGGATCAGTTCGGGTGAACTCAGGCCACCAGTGCTCGAGCCTCGCTACGAATGCGATTTACCATCGCAACAAGGCCATTGGAACGCTGAGTCGAAAGATGCTCGCGCAGCCCCAGTTCGTCGAACAGCGCGATAGCGTCTGTCGCGGCGATCTCGCTGGCCGGTCGGCCCGAATAAAGCGCGATCAAAATGGCTGCGAGGCCGCGGACGATCATCGCGTCCGATTCACCGCGATAGCTCAGCAGGTTACCGATCCGCTCGGTGACCAGCCACACCTGCGAGACGCAGCCATTGACCTTGGTGGCCGAATTCTTCTCGCTCTCCGCCAGCGGCGGCAATGCCTGGCCGAGCTCAATGATATATTTGTACCGGTCCTCCCAATCATCGAGATAGCTGAGGTTTTCGGCGATTTCCGTGAAAGCGGCAGGCTGTGACATGCCGGTTATGTAAGGCACATGCCAGGCCGGACCTAGGGCCAAAAACGAGCCGCAGATGCGGGGCAGCGCATCTGCGGCTCGAAACCAGGGGACGCTTGGGTAAGGTAGCGTCTGGGGAGGTGAGGCGCCCCCTGGCTTATCTAGCCCAGCGCGGCGGGTCGCTGGCGCGGGAAGACGAAATCCGGAGCGGCCGTGTCTCGCAAGGGGAGTGCGGCGGATGGCGCGGCCACGGCTGGGGCTGGCAGCGCAGCCGTTTGGGTTGTGGCGTTGGCGAAAATCTGTCCGACGATCAACTGCTCGCCGGCCTGCATGCCCGCCGCAATCGCCTGATCCTTCATGGTAGACGCCTGGGCACCGAGGTTCACGCCATGCGGCGCGACCAGCAGAAACCCCACCGTCAACCAGAATGCAGACTTCAGCACGAACATTCCAACCTCTCGACGGACCGGTATCCGCAGCGTTCACCGAGGACGGTATTCGCCTCGAATTAAGGCACGCTGCGACAATTTGATAAAATGCAATGCATCGATCTGACCCCGTTCCGGGCGCCGCCGCCTTTGGTCAATCCATTGTTTACGCTGTGCGGAGAAAGCAACGCGTTGGCACTGCCGGAAGCCAAGCAACGACCTTCCGCGTACGTCACCTTAAGGCTGTCTTAGGTCTTCCGATGGAAGGTGAGCGGCAAGTCAGACTGGCGTAGCCGGGAAGCGGTTTTTGTAATGCGTAGCCTCCTCGACTCTCTGTTCGGCAGGGAGACCGGCGCACCTCGCGGCGAGGCGGCGCGCGGCCGTCCGGAAGCATTGCGGCGCAAAACGCTGGCGACGACCTCGCGGATGATCCTGGTGGCCAGCATGCTGGCGACGCCCGGCGCGCTTTATCTGCTGCTCGACGGCGCGCTGATGCCGTTCGTCATCACGATGATCGGGCTCGCCGCCGGCTTCCTGACGCTTGAGCTTCATAGGCGCGGACAATTCGAGCGCGCGGCGTTCGGGCAAGTCTATGCGACGCTGCTGATCGGACTGGTGCTGACGATCGTCGACCCGCAGATGGTCGATTTCGGTCTCGCTGTGGCCCTGCTGGCGCCGGTGCAGGCGTCGCTCCTCTCTCGTACACCTGCCAAGAAGCGTGCGTGGGTGTTGCTGCTGGCGGTCGTGGCGATTGGTTGTCTCGCGACGCTCGGTCTCGTGGCCTGGCCCGAGCCGAACCGTCCCGAATATGCGCTGATCTCGGCACTGGCCTTCGTCCTCACGGCGCTCATCGTGGCGTTCACTGCGAGCCGGCTCAACACGGCATTTGCGGTTTACGAGCGCGGGCAGGTGAACGCTTACCGGCACCTGGTCGAGAACGTGCAGGACGCGGTGATGCGCTTTGCCAGCGACGGCGCGGTGCTGTTCACCTCGAAGTCGGCGGAGAAGCTGTTCGGCTGCCACCGCTATGAATTGTCGGGCACCGGTCTGATCGACCGTATCCACGTGCTCGATCGGCCAACCTACATGAAGGCCTTCTCGGAAGCCAACCACGACGGCAAGGCGCGAACGGTCGAGGTCCGGATGCGTCGCGACGATCCCACCGAGGCGGCGCGCATCCCGCAGTTCGTCTGGGTCGAGGTGGCCCTGACTCCAGTTGTCGATGACGAACTGCAGGAACCGCGCAACGAGGTCGTGGCGCTGCTACGCGACGTCAGCGACCGGCATGCTCACGAAATCGAAATGCGCGAGGCCCGGCGCCTCGCCGAGGACGCGTCGAACGCCAAGTCGCGGTTTCTTGCGACGATCGGGCACGAACTACGCACGCCGCTTAATGCCATCGTTGGCTTTTCCGAGATGATGACCAGCGGGGTCGTCGGCGAGCTGTCGCCGGCCCACCGCGAATACGCCAACATCATCCATCAGAGCGGTCACCACCTGCTCGATGTGGTCAAGATGCTGCTCGACATGAGTCGCCTGGAAGCCGGCAAGTTCGAGCTGCAGACCGAGGCATTCGAGCCGCAGGCCCTGATCGCGCCGTGCTTCCAAATGGTCGAGCCGATGGCTCGCGATCGTCACGTCAAGCTGGTGACCGAGATTCCGCGCCTGCTACCGTCGCTGGTCGGCGACGAGCGGGCGCTGCGCCAAGTGCTGATCAACCTGCTCTCGAACGCCATTAAGTTCAGCCACGAGAACGGCGTCGTCACCGTCGCTATCAAGCGGCAGGGGAGCCTGCTTAACATTTCGGTAACGGATCGCGGCATCGGCATGGATCGCGAGTCCGTCAGCCGCATCGGCGAGCCGTTCTTCCAGGCGCAGGACGGGCTGTCGCGCCGCTACGAGGGCACCGGGCTCGGGCTTTCCATCGTCAAAGGTCTCGTCGATCTGCATGAGGGGACCCTGCGAGCCGTGTCGGCGCCCGGCGAGGGCACGACGATCACTGTTTTGCTACCCATAAACGGTCCAGCAACCAAAACGGCGGAAACTCCAACGGTGGCCCAGCTCAACCGCGAGCCGGACGCCCCATCGGTGCCCGAGTGGCAAGACGAACAAAGACGAGCGTTATGACAGTAGAAGCGTATTCGGGCCTGCCTTTTCAGGTGGGCAGTGCGGTAGCGGCGGCAGCCGGCCGCGGCGCTCTCTGGGCGATTGGCGTCTATATGCGCCAGCCGCTGCGCAATACCGCAATCTGCGCACTTATCGGGCTTTCGGCCATGGCCGGCGCCAACGCGCTCTACAAGCAATCGCACCACCATCCGGCGCCGTTGTTCGGCTCGTTCAGCGCGGCGGCCCCCGCCATCAATAAGCCGATCGTCCGCGCCAAGGCACCGGTGATGCCCGTTGAGCGGCCGACGCAACTCAGCACCGATACGACCGGCAGCATCGATCCCGTGGTTCCGGCGGCCGCTCCGATGATCGGCAACGCGCAGGTCATGGCCCTGCAGCAGAAGCTCGCCGCACTCAGCCTTTTCACCGGTACCGCCGATGGCCTGTTCGGACCGCGCACGGCAAAAGCCATCAAGGCGTTCGAGGCAAAAATGGGCCGTCCGCCGCGTGGCCTGCTGACCCAGCAGATCCTCGACCTTGTCAGCGCGGCCGCAATTCCCACCCCCACAGCGGCGCCCTCGGCTGTCCCGGTACTTGCGCCCGCCAGCGCGCCTACCGCGGCGCTCCCAGCTCCGGCTGCCGTGGCAAAAACGATCGCGCCGCTAGCCAGCGTCGAACCCGTAAAGCCCCTTCCGGCCCCCGCCCCGTTGTCGACCAGTGCATCTATTGCGCCTGTTGCCGCGGCGACGGCGGATGCTCCGTCATCCAACGACCTGACGCCCAACGTCGCGGAAACTGCCAGTATCGATCATTCGACCGGCATCGAGACGCTGCCGATGACGGTCACGGCGACCGTCGTTAAGCGTTCCGTGCCGACGATCGCCGTGCACGCCGAGCCGGCCCAGCCGATTCCGCCGCAACTTGCACCGGCGACCGAAAGCACTGACGTTGCGACCGACCCTGACACCGTAGCCTCCGTGCAGCGCGGTCTTAACAGCCTCGGATTCCTTCACATCCCGGTCGATGGCGTTGCAGGCGAGGCGACCGCAAAGGCGATCCGCAATTTTGAGGTCTACTACAACTACGACGTGACCGGCCGGATCACCAAAGAGCTGGTCAATCTGCTTGTGCAGAACGGAGCCGTGATCTAGGCAGCCTTATGCTGCGCTCGGACCTCTGGGCCGCCGCCTTCGTGCGGCGCCACAATGACATTGGCCATATCTGCGTCGTGTCGCGCAGAGGCGATCCGATTGCGGGCCAGATCTTCGTCGAGATCGATCATCTCAACGGCACCGTGTCGCTGCTGACGCCGGCGCCGTCGACGGCGCGCGAGGATGGTGACGCCGACCGACTGTTCGTCCGGCGCTTCGATCACGCCGAACCGCAACTGATCCGCGACCGGATCACGCGCGAAGCAAAATTCGATCCGGACCTCTGGGTGTTATCGCTCGAGATGCGTGGCAACGATCCAGGCGTGACGATCGCGAAGGTCTAGCTCGCCTGACGAATGCCGATACGGGCGAGGGCCTCGATAGTCTTCTCGACCTGCTCGCTGGGCGTCTGTGCGGCAGCCGCAGCGGCCGACCGCCGGGTCTCGGCAAACGGCCGGTATTCCGCCTTGCCGAGATCGAGCAGGTTCACCTCGCCGCGCCAAGCGCTCATCAGGTACGCCGTTGCATCGACGCTCACCGACTCGAACATTTTAGAGAACACCGACAGCGACTTCGAACGATCCTCGTCGTGTGAGGTGGCGTGGATCAGCACTTTGAGGCCGTCATAGGCGGAGCAGCCGAAGGCGCGCAGCACGACGAACAGCGCCGCGCCGCTGGTGTCGTGGGCGATCTGACCGCACCGCACTTCGTCGAGTCCCGTGATCTGGTGCAACAGGCGGGTGACTTCTGGGCGCCGATTTTCGGCAAAAAGTTTCATCAGCGCCCGGGTCAGTTCTTCCGTTGCGACCGATAGTTGCTCGAGCGTTTTCTTGATCGGCGCCTCAGGCGTTGCGCGCATGGCGAACGCCTGGATGACCTTGATCCGGTCGCTCTCATTGAGGTCAAAGAACGCCGGAGCGAGCAGCGCCGCATCGAAATCTTCGCGCGCCGCAAGCGACCACGCAACCTGATGATCCATCTGCGCCGAGCGGGCGAGGGCCGCGAGATAAGGGCCGCGGGGCGCGATCATCGTGTTGGTCGCCAGCGCCCGATAGACCTTGCGGCTGTTCATCTGGAACAGCTTGGCTAGAACGACATTCGTCAGATCGTTGCGGCGTGCCAGCGCGGACGCCGTCGCCACGTCGTTGCTGTTGATGATCTTGAGCATCGTCCCTTCGGAGAGCTTCGGTGCGCCGACCAGGAATTCGGCGAGATCCTCGCCGATGTTGGAGACGATCAGTTCTTCGAGGTGAGCGGAGAGCGACTCGGAGCGGCCGAGGGCCGCGGCGGCCTTGGCCCGCGCGGATGGCGCCGCCTTCGGGAAGAGACGCCCGGCAAGAGCGACGAACTGTTCAGTTTCCTGCTGCGTTGCCCGGCCGCGCCGCGCATAGGCGTCGCATGCTGCAATCAACAGCGTGTTGGTGCGGTCGATGCCGCCGGTTTCGATGAGAAGCTGGAAGGTTTCGTAGGGCTGGAAGCCGAGCATCTTGGGCCTGGAATCACCCGGAAATCCGGGGAGGAAGTTCAATGCCTGACTATTTCCAGCAATTCGTTAGCAGACTGTTAACCTTGACGATCTCTTAATGATTTCGATGAGGGAAAAGCGTCGTCCTGATTTGGGAGGCTGGGACACGCCCAACACCTCGGAGCGAAATTTGGGAAAACTCGTGCAGTTCGAGACCAAGAGCAGGGCGGCCGGTTCCGGCAAGCCCGGCCGTTCGTCGACGGCCGAAATCCTGATCTTTACCGGCGTCAGGTATGAGCGGGACATCCCCGCGACGCCGACGAAGCCGACGGCGTCGCCGCGCACCAAGCGCAAACGTGGGTAGCCTCGCAAGGCGCCTCGCGCCTCTTCTTGTCTTGACCGTGATCATGACGCTCGCCGCTTGCGCGCGGCCAGTCGGCGATTTCGGTCGCGCGGAGGCCGATCCACTGCACGATGAGGTCATGCCCGCAGTTGGTAGTTGGCGCGCCAAAAGTACGCATGAGCCTGTGTCGGCCTTCAATCTGACGGACCAGGAACAGGAGATGCGCGATCGGGTCTGGCGCTATCTCGTCGCCCCGCACGCCTACGATTGGTTCGGCGATATCGTTGCCGAGCTGCAACGCACGAGGATCGTTCCGGCCGCTGGGTCGGCGTTGCGCACCGATCTCTATTACCAATGGTTGCACACCGAACGCTTCGTCTCGTCGCGCGTCCGCTACACGCGCGTCGCCGACGACGTGACGGCCGACATCGGCACGATGCCGAGCACGTTTGCTTCGATCTGCGCCGTGCAAAACGGTGATCGGCAGCGTGGTATCGCAGCCAATGGTCTGCCGAACCTCGAGGACAGCGTCCGTGCCGACGCCGCCGCGCGACAGGCCGAAAACAACATGACGATCGACTGGTTCGTCCGCGCTGTTCGCAATCGCTACGATTCCTATGGCTACGCGCTCGACCACCTGCTTGTCGAGACACCACACGAGGAAGCCGTCGGGTCCAACAGTGCGCTCGGCGATCTCGAGGTCTATGTCGAGGCCGCGGAGCGTGGCGATTTCTGCAATCCGATCACTGCTGTCGACGGACGCCACGGCGGAGCGCCGATCCGGTCGCGCGTCCTAGGCAGCCCGCCCGATGGTCCGCTCCACGCCAGCTAAGTCTTGATGTTCCTGCAGTCGAGCTTGGCAAGCTGCGCCGCGTAACGGTCGCGCATTGCGGGTTGCGGTGGCGCCAGCCGGACAACGGCGAAGATATCGTCGCTTGGCGACTCGACGATCAGCAGGCCGGTGGCTATATCGATCTTCTGCTCGGCGAGCAGCCTTGTCTGCGCCGGGTCGAAGATACCGAGATCGAGACTTTGTCCGATGCCGTCGCGATTCGTCGTGCTGTAGATCACCGTTCCAGCGCGGTCATACACCGCGACGGACCAGAAGCTCAGTGGCAGCGTACCGGTCAGCTCCCCCGGTCCCTTGCTGAGGTCGAGCCGGCAGACTGCATAAGATAGTTCGGGGTCGAGCCGCAGCGGATTTGCTTCGCCCGCTGCAATCGTCGGCAGCAACGCCGTCTTGTTG
>CAZNAE010000010.1:4972-40837 GCA_964570695.1 uncultured Devosia sp. | reverse complement strand
ATGGCTCGCCATGCCCCGTAGGTCCAAGGCGTGTACCAATGGGCGCCCGGCGGCAGTGTTTCGGGCACCGGATCATAGCCGTGCGTGCCGCCAGGACGGCAACGGGTGATGCGGGCGAGTCCTATCCAGCCGCCGGGCCAGAAGCCGAAGCGCCAGATGGCGTCGCGGGTGAACTCGCTGCAGGTCGGCGCGTGGCGGCAATTGCGTCCTATGAACATCGACAGCGAATGGCGATAGCCCTGGATCAGCCCGTAGGCCAAGACCTTGAATGGGAAGTCGATGATCCGCCAGAACCAGTTCACAGCCGCAATCAAGTCGTCGCCACAACCGTCTGGCCGGCCTCAAGCTTATCGAGCGCATCGACCACAGCGTCGAACACCAGCAGGGTCGAGGCGTGGCGCGGCGGGTACTCCCGCACCGGCTCGAGATAAGCGAGATCGGCCCATTTGCCGGTCGGTGGCGCGCCGTCGGCCTTGAGCATGGCGGTCATTTGTTCGCGCAACGCCCTGACCTCGTCGACCGGCGTGCCGACGATTGTGGCGGCGACGATAGCGGTCGACGTCTGACCCAGCGCGCAGGCCGAAATGGCGTGGCCGTAGCCCGAAATCCGGCCGTCGGTGACCGCAATATCGACCTCGATCGAGGAGCCGCAGACCCGGCTCACCTTCCGCGCCGTCGCATCCGGATGGGTTAGACGCCCCGGCACGGGTTGGTTTGCCGCGATTTCGAGGATCTTTTGGGAATAAAGATCGCTCAGTTCCATTGTCGTCACACGGGTGTTTCTTGAGGCATTCACGCCGCGCCCTATATAATCACCGTCCGGACCGATGTCAGCGGTAGTGGGCCAAACTCCGGCCCGGAACTTTTCGCGACGCGTAGCGTCCAATGCCCGAAGCCAAGAGGAAGCCCGATGGACGCCAGCGCCAAGCTCACCGTCGCGAGATCTTTGTCCGCCAAAACCCCGACCCGGCCGAGCCGGGAAGAGGCTGAGGCGGCCGTCCGCACGCTGATCGCATGGGCCGGCGACGATCCAGCGCGCGAAGGACTGCTCGATACGCCGCGGCGGGTCACCAAAGCCTATCGCGAGTTCTTCGCCGGCTACGAGGAGGACCCCAAGGCGATCCTCAGCAAGACATTCAAGGAAGTCGGCGGCTACGACGACATCGTCTTAGTCAAGGACATCCCGTTCTCGAGCCATTGCGAGCACCACATGGTGCCGTTCGTCGGCAAGGCGCACATAGCCTATTTGCCGCATGACGGGGTGGTCGGAATTTCGAAGCTCGCCCGGCTGGTGGAAGTGTTCTCCAAGCGCCTCCAGGTGCAGGAGAACCTGACCGCGCAGATTATCGACGCCATCAACGAGCACCTCAATCCGCGCGGCGCGGCGGTGATGCTCGAAGCCGAGCACATGTGCATGTCGATCCGTGGCGTCCACGCCCACGGCGCACAAACGGTGACGCAGCGTTTTACGGGCGTATTCGCCGAGGAAAAGGCCGAGCAGGACCGGTTTTTCACGATGGTGCGTGGGCGCTGAGGCGCCGCCGCAACGTCCTCGCCTAACCACCGCCAGCAAGAAGGCACTTGCCGCAGATACGCGGCAGGGCGTAAGTGGCGGCCGTCGCGAAAAGCGACCGCTTTCCTTGATCCGCTCAGTGGCGGAGTAAGCAGGTGGACGAATAGTCGTCCAGGCGGTCAAGCACACGCCGACCATGCTCTCCGCGCATGGCCCGGCCAGCGTTCCCAAAACCTCATCGCCTGACCCCGCGTCAGGTCCAATCGTCGAGCCATGAGCGCCTTACGGCGCCGCATGCCTTGCGTCGACCGGAGCACGCCCGCATGACCAAACCGCTTATCGTCATCTTCACCGCCATGGTCCTCGATGCCGTCGGCATCGGGCTCATCTTTCCGATCCTGCCGTCGCTGCTGAAAGACGTCACCGGCACCGAAAACGTCGCCCCCTATATCGGCATTATGACCGCCCTCTATGCGGTCATGCAGTTCGTCTTCGCCCCGGTGCTCGGCTCGCTGAGCGACCGGCTGGGCCGCCGCCCGGTGTTGCTGATCTCACTTGCCGGCGCCGCCATCAACTATCTGTTCCTCGCCTTTGCGCCGAACCTCTGGATGCTGCTGCTCGGGCGCGCTATCGCCGGCCTGACGAGTGCCAACGTCTCGGTCGCAACGGCCTACATCACCGACATTTCGCCCGAGGCGACAGGCGCCCGCCGCTTCGGTCTGATGAATGCCATGTTCGGCATCGGCTTCATCCTCGGCCCTGTCCTCGGCGGCGCCCTTGGCGACTATTGGGTGCGCCTGCCCTTCATCGCCGCGGCGGCACTCAATGGCTGTAACTTGCTGCTGGCGTTCTTCGTCCTGCCAGAGTCGCGTACGCCCAGCGGGGAGAAAATCGACCTCGCCTCGCTCAACCCGCTGCGGCCGCTGCGCTGGGTGTTCTCGATGAAGGGCCTGTTGCCGATCATCCTGATCTTTTTCCTCTTCAGCGCGACCGGCGAGGCCTACGGCGTATGCTGGGCGCTATGGGGAAGCGATACGTTCCAGTGGAACGGCCTCTGGATCGGCCTGTCGCTTGGCGCCTTCGGAATCTGTCAGACGCTCGCCCAGGCGTTCCTGCCCGGGCCGGCGGTAAGGCTGCTCGGCGAGCAAAGGGCCGTGCTCGTCGGCGTCGCGGGCGTTTGCATTGCGCTGATCGTCATGGCGTTCGCGACACAGAGCTGGGTGATCTTTGCGATCATGCCGGTGTTCGCCCTCGGCGGCATCGGTGTGCCCGCGCTGCAGTCATTGGCAACGCGGCAGGTCGATGAAAGCCGGCAGGGCCAGTTCCAGGGCGTGCTGGCCTCCACGGTGAGCCTCGCCTCGATCGCCGCGCCGCTTGGTTTTTCGAGTTTCTACTTCGTGGTCAGGTCGCATTGGCCCGGTGCGATCTGGCTGTCGGTCGTTGTGATCTATGCCGTAGCCGTGCCGCTTGTCCTCGGCCTGCGGCTCAGCAAGCCGGCCGCGGCGCCGGCGGGGTAGGACAGTCGCGACCAGCGCAACACCGATCAAGTCGCAACTTTCGTGCGATGGCATAGAATTGGGGCTTCGTGTGAAGGGACGCCATGTCTGCCATCGCCAAAACCATCTGGATGATCGAGTCCCGCGTCGGGGAGCCGCTCTCGCTCGATGACATGGCCGCGCATGCCGGCGTTTCGCGCTCGCATCTCAGCCGCATCTTTCCTGTGGCCACCGGCTACTCGCTCTCGGCTTATGTCCGCGGGCGCCGTCTCACCGAGGCGGCCAAGGTATTGGTCGGCGGGGCGCCGGACATCCTCGGCGTCGCGATCGATGTGGGCTATGGCAGCCATGAGGCATTCACCCGCGCCTTCCGCGACCAGTTCGGGCTCACCCCCGACGATGTGCGGCGGAGGCGCTCCCTCGACACACTCGATCTCGTGGAGCCTCTCAACATGGACTCGTACTCAACAGAAAAGGTCACTTTGCCGCCGCCGTTGGTGGAGCGCCGGCCGGCCCTCCGTATCGCCGGGCTCGGCAGCCACTTCACCTTCAAGACGATGGACACGATTCCGCAGCTCTGGCAGCGGTTCGGCGCCTATCTGCCAGAAATGCGCGCGGACGGGCCGCCGGCGGCCTTCGGCATCAGCGGGCCGATGCCGGAGGGCAGCGAGGGCTTCGACTATTTCGCCGCAGCGGGCCTCCCAAAGGGGGCGGAACTGCTGCCGGGCCTCACCGAAATGACGCTGCCGGCCGGCACCTATGCCCGGTTCAAGCACAAGGGCCACATCTCGACGATCCGCGCTACCTGCGCGGCGGTGTACGAAACCGGCCTCCCCGCACTCCGTCGCGATCCGGACACGCGCTGGTTCAGCATGGCCGAGTATTACGGACCCGATTTCGAACCATCGACCGGACATGGAACCGTCGAGATCTGGGTGAAGCTCAAGACCTGACCGACTCGCATCGGCTCGTGGCGCGGTCTATATCGGCGCCATGAGCACCTCCTTCGCCGACGCCACCACCCTCACCCATGCCGAACTCGAAGAAGGCACGGCCTTCGCGCCGCGCTTCGACGCACACGGCCTCATCACGGCCGTTGCGCAGGACGAAAGCGGCCGGGTGCTGATGGTCGCCCATATGAATGCAGAGGCGCTGCGGCTCACCATTGAGACCGGCGAGGTCCATTACTACTCCCGCTCGCGCAAGGCGCTATGGAAGAAGGGAGAGACCTCGGGCGAAGTACAGAAGCTGGTCAAGCTCGCTGCCGACTGCGACCAGGATGCGCTGCTGCTGATGGTCGAGCAGACTGGCCGCGGCGCTGCGTGCCACACCGGGCGCAAGAGCTGCTTCTACCGGGTGCTCAAGAACGGCGTGTTGCAGGATACTGGCGAACCCAAGCTGTTCGACCCGAAGGTAGTCTACGGCGCCTGAATCCTGAGCAGCGCCACGACGCGTTCGGCGGCGCTTCCCTTGCGGAGCGGCGTCGCGGCTTTAACCGACAGGACGCGCGGCAGCGTCACCCGCACGCCGAACGGCGCGACGAGGCGACCGGCGGAGAGTTCGGCCCGGATCAGCGCCTCGTGGCCGATCAGGACGCCGGCCCCGTTGATCGCTTCAGCAACCGCGAGCGCGTAGAGCGAGAACACCGGCCCGCGCGGCGCAAGGCTTTGGCCGGGCGCCGCCTTCTTCATCCACGCCGCCCAGTCGTCGGCCCAGACGGCATCAGTGAGGCAGATGACATTGCGGAGGTCGGCCGGATGGCGCAGCGCCTGCGCCAGGCTCGGCGCGCAGACCGGAAAGATCACGTCGTCGTCGAGCGCCTGCCCGTCGCCCTTGGATCGATAGAAGATCGACAGGTCGAACGGCACGCGCTTGAGATTTGGCGGCTCCTCTTGGGCCGTAATCGAGATCGCGATGTCGGGCGCAATCTTGCGTAGCGCCGGTAGCCGCGGCGAGAGCCAGAGCTGCGCGACGCCCGGCAGTGCGGCGATGTGGACGCGCCGCGGCGCCGCCTCGCTGCGCATGGCCTGCGCGGCTGTGCCCAATGCGTCAAACGCAGCGATGAACTCCGGCAAGATGCGGCTCGCCAGCGCCGTCGCAGCGATGCCGCGCGTCTGCCGCTCGAACAGCGGAGCGCCGATCTCCATCTCCAATGCCTTGATGTGTGCCGCGACTGCCCCGGGCGTGACACCGAGTTCGGCGGCAGCTGCGACGAAGCTCTCAAGCCGAGCCGCAGCTTCGAAGGCGCGCAGGGCGTTGAGCGGCAGGCTTTTCGGGCGTGGCGGGGCGACAGCCATGACTCATATTTTCTAGGGCAAGGAATTCAGAATACTGGTTTGTGCCGCGGAGGCAAGGCTGCTTCGATCGCCGCCAAACAGGAGCCGATCATGACTCACCTCGCCCCGCGTCCCTGGGTACCCACCGAGAGCTACGTCCAATCGCTCGCTGAACTGACGGCAGAGCAATCGAGCGCCGACGTCGCGGCGCGGATCGAAGCGCTGATGGAGCGCAACAGCACCATCCACGAGCGCGATTGCTTCAACCTCAATCCGGCGACCAACGTGATGAACCCGCGCGCCGAAGCAGCGCTGAGCCGCCGGCTGGGCTCCCGCCCGTCGCTCGGCTATCCGGGCGATAAATATGAGATGGGGCTGGAGGCGATCGAGGAGATCGAGGTCATCGCGGCGGAGCTGGCTGCCGAAATCTTCGAGGCGAAGTACGCCGAGATCCGCGTCGGCTCCGGCGCCCTCGCCAACCTCTACGGCTTCATGGCGCTCAGCAAACCCGGCGACACCATCATCGCCCCACCCGCCTCGATCGGCGGCCACGTCACGCATCACGCTGGCGGCTGCGCCGGGCTCTACGGCCTTGTGACGCTCGATGCGCCGGTCGATGCCGCCAACTACACCATCGACGTGCCGGCCCTGCGCGAGCTCGCGCACAAACGCCGGCCGGTGCTGATCACCGTGGGCGGCAGCCTCAACCTCTTCCCACACCCGGTGCGCGAAGTGCGCGCCATCGCCGACGAGATCGGCGCGAAAGTGCTGTTCGACGCCGCGCACCAGTGCGGCATGATCGCCGGCAAGACCTTCCCCAATCCGCTGGCGCAGGGCGCGCATCTGATGACGATGAGCACCTATAAGAGCCTGGGCGGGCCGGCCGGCGGGCTGATTGTCACCAATGACGCAGCAATCGCGGAGCGGCTCGACGCCATCGCCTTCCCTGGCCTCACCGCCAATTTCGATGCGGCGAAATCCGCGGCGTTGGCAATCACCCTGCTCGACTGGCGGGAGTTCGGCGCGAGCTATGCCCAGAAGATGGTCGATACCGCGCGCGCCCTCGGCTGGGCGCTGGCGGCAGAAGGCCTCGCGGTCTATGGCGCCGAACGCGGCTTCACCAATTCGCACCAGTTCGCACTCGACGCGATCCCCTTGGGCGGCGGCCAGGCGGCAGCCAAGAAGTTGCGCAGGGCCGGCTTCCTCAGCTGCGGCATCGGCCTCCCTGGGCAGCAAATCGACGACGACATGAACGGGCTGCGCTTCGGCACGCCGGAGCTGGTGCGCTGGGGCATGACAGAGAACGACATGCCGAAACTCGCGTCGCTGATCGCCGAGGGATTGCGGGCGAACGATCCGGAATCGGTGGCGCCAAGGACCGCTGCCTTCCGGCAGCAGTTCACGGAGCTGAACTACGTCCGTCAGTAATGCGGTGGCGGCGGCTCCGGGACTTCGGCCAGCGCCGGATTGTCGGCCATCTCCCGCACCCGCTCACCGAGATTGCCGATGAGGCGCTTCAGGGCGGCTATTTCGGCCCATTGCTCGGTGATCGTCTTGTTCAAATCCTCGATCGCCTGCTCCTGGAAGGCGAGCGTCGTCTCGAGTTTCTCCAGCCGCTCGGCATCGGTCATGGCTGTTTCCTCTCGAGGAGCGGCACCAGCACGAGACCGACAAGGAAGCCCGCGATGTGAGTCTGCCAGGCGACCTGCACGGTCTGGCCACCCATGAACAGCGGCGCCAGCGGCACGATGCCGTTCAACACGAGCCATGTGAGCGAGAAGAAGCGCGCGGTGGGGTTGGCCCACAGCTCGCGATAGCTCGCGAGCTTGCGGCCGACGATCTTGCGCTCGCCGGTCTCGGGGTTCACGGCCACGATCGGCGGCTGGAACATGAAGCGCACCGAGGCGCCGGTGAGCGCCGCGATGCCGCCTGAGGCGCCGACCAGCACCTGCACCTGCGGCAGCGTCGTCGCGGCAAACGCCACGGCCCCGAAGAACGCGCCGACGAGGAACATCAGGTACATTTTGACCGCGCCGTAGCGCTGTGTGAATGGCGTCGCGAACACCGCCAGCCAGACGACGTTGAGCCCGACATGCTCCCATCCGGCGTGGAGGAACGCGTGCGTGAACGGCGTCCAGAGCAGCGGCCAGAGCCCGCCGCCGAGCCCCGCCGGATCGATCAGCCGATACGGCACGAAAGCGAACCAGGCGAGCAGCGCCTCGTGCCCCTGTTCGTTAAGAACGAGGTCTGAAGCGAGTTGGATGGCCATCAGGAGCCCGCAGAGCACGGTCACGGCCCACGGCAACAGGAAGATCGGCTGGCGCTGCGGGGTTGCGCCAGGGGCTTGTTCCAGTTGAGGTTTTTCGTCGCCGTCCATCAAAACTCCAGCGTTTGCGGGCTTTACCGCCCTATTCACCGACTTATTCACACCACCCCGGCGACATTAACCTTAAGAAAGGTTTAAGGGCGATTTTGCCCCGGCCTTTTGCGAGGGTGATTGCGGCGGCGGTGCGACCTTCTCAGGACGCTAGCCTGGGCTTGGGATATAGGTTGGCGTCGATGCAAAAACAGAGCACCAAAACGCTCTACGACTACTGGAATACGCTTCGCGGTTCGCGCTCCGCGCCGGATCGCCGCGACATCGACCCGACCAAGATCCGGGGCGCGCTTGGCAACACCTTCATCCTTGAGCTCAACGACAGCCGCGAGTTCGATTTCCGCCTCGCCGGCTCGCACATCTGCTCGGCCTACGCGCGCGAGCTCAAGGGCCGCTCGTTCAACCGGCTCTGGCATCCCCGCGACCGCGACGCGATGGACACCCTCGTCCGCGCCGTCACCGAAGATCACGCCGTTGCGCTGATCACCTTTTCCGGCATGACGGCGATCCATACCAAAATGTCGGTCGAGACGATCCTCTTGCCCGTCCGGCACAACGGCTCGACGCAGACGCGCCTCCTCGGCGCCATGACAGCGATCGAAGAGCCCTACTGGTTCGGCGTGCAACCCATCGTTGAACAGCGCATCACCGGCCTCCGGCTGATCTGGCCGGACGACAATTCGCCAGCCGAACTGGCGCGCGATCTTGCCAGCTCGATGCCGATGGACGTGCAGTTCGCCACGGCCGGCGCACCACCGCCGCCGCTCGCCGCGACGGTGTTCGGCCGGCAGGCCCGGCGTTACGCGCATCTCTCCGTCATCGACGGTGGGCGGAGCTAAAAACTCCCGGATTTCCAGCAATCTGACGGGTCATCGTCACATTCGGTTAACCAAAACTGGGTAGCGTCGAACGTGTCAATTTGAGTGACGCGGGACAATGCTGACCGACAATGCCTCCGTAGCGCGAAGCCCTCGCAAGGTGCGCGCCTATGCGCAACTGCCGCGCTTCCAGCGAGTCAAGGTGTCGGTGCTCGGTCGCTATATGCTCGCCGACCGCCGCGAATTCCCCTGCCAAGTGCTCGAAATGTCCCCTGGCGATGCCGTGGTGATCGCGCCGGTCGCGGGCAATCCGGGTGAAAAAGTGATCGCCTATCTCGATCACATCGGCCGCGTCGAAGGCTCCGTGATCGATCCGATCGAGGGCGGGTTCGTGATGGATATTGCCGCCAGTCCGCGCAAGCGCGACAAGATGGCGGCCCAGCTTACTTGGCTTGCCAACAAGGACATCCTCAACCTGCCGGAAGACCGGCGGCACGAGCGGGTGGTGCCCGACAACCGGCACTCGACGGTCGTGCTCGACGACGGCCGCCGCTACAATTGCAAGATCATCGATATCTCGCTGTCCGGCGCCGCAATCGAACTTGCAGTGCGGCCGGCAATGGGTACGCCGGTGACGCTAGGCCGTATGCGGGCCCGGGTGGTGCGGCATTTCCAGGATGGCGTCGCGGTGGAGTTCACCTCGGCCCAGGAAATGCTGACAGTCGTGCAGCAGAATCTGCGGATCAACTAGAACGCTGCCGTACCCACGGCGTCGGTCGTGGTTAGCAATTCCTTACCTCGTTCCATAAAACACGCATAAAATCTCGGCGAGAGTTTTCCGGTTGGGGCAATTCCGCGGCGGCAATGTGGTCTCCATCAGGGGACTACGAAATGCAAAACACAGTCAGGGTTACGCTCGGCGGCACGCTTCTCGCGTTCGTCATGTTCAGCTCACCGGCCAATGCTTCCTCGCCGGTCGATCTCTCCAATCCAGCCTTCGCTCTTGTTAGCGGTCCAACCAGCATCCCGGTCGGCGCAGCAGATTTCTGCAAGCGCGAGCGCAGTGAATGCGCGCCCAACGCGCATGTCGTCGAGCTCGAAACACTGACGCAGCAGAGCTGGAAACAGCTCACCGCCGTCAATGACGACGTGAACGGGACGATCATCCCGGAGACAGACGAGGCCAATTACCATCTCGCCGAATACTGGACCTATCCGGACGACGGCCGCGGCGATTGCGAGGACATTGCGCTGCAGAAGCGGCGCGCCCTCATCGAGGACGGCTGGGATCCAAGCACGCTGCTGATGGCCGTGGTGCGCGAGCACAATGGGGACGGCCACGCGGTGTTGATGGTCCGCACCGACCGCGGTGACCTCGTGCTCGACAACCAGGACGGCCGAGTGCTGCTCTGGAAGGACACGCCCTACGAATTCATCAAGCGGCAGTCGCAGGCCGACGCCAGCAAATGGGTCGGGATCAACGACGACCGCTCGATCATCATGGCGACGGCGACGACCAACTAGATCGAACGTCATTCCAGTTCTCGGGCTCTTCCCCTGACAGGCGCCCGATGAAGCGGGGCCGGCCCCTCCCCCGAGGCCGGCCCCAACTTTTTTGCCCCTGCAGGCGAAACCGACGGCGGCTAGAGCCCGGTGATCGCGAAGTAGATGCCGATCAGCAGCAGGCCGGTAATGAAGCTCCAGCCGAAGGCGACGAGCGCCGAAACCAATACGGAGCCGACCGACAATGTGCCGTCGTCTTCCTGCTTCCAGCCCATCTGCAGCATGATGAACGGGCCGCAAACGAAGCTCATCAGCAGATGGCCAAGCGTGCCGAGGAAGTTCTTGCCGTCGTAGCGCAGCATGGCCTGCTGACCGTTCAGCCACTGGTAGAAGTAGGTTCCGGTGCCCGCCATGGCGAGGCCGACGGCCATGATAAACGCAGCAAGCAACAACTCGAACGCCATCACACAAACGCCCCAATGCGCCGCGTTTGCCGCAGTCGCCTGTTAACCCTTCATTAATCATAAGGGTGGCGATATCGGCTGTCACCTGCTGAGCACCCGACTGGTTAATTCGACCATGAACTCCCCCGCAGCCGCGGTTCCCATCAAGCGCGACGGTCACTCGATCGGCTTTAATCTGGGGGTCATCGGCATCTCGGTGGCGCTCGGCGGGCTGGGCCTCGCTTATGTTATCGACGCGATGAGCCGCAGCGTGCACGAACAGCCAAGCGCCAAGCGCGGCGACCAGATCGTGACGCGGACGCTGGGCGCGACGGAGCTCACCATCCCTGCCGCCTGGCTGGCGGCGGACGACACGCAGGGCGCTGGCTTCGCCAAGCAGATCGACCTCGTCGTTACGCTGCCCCTGGGCCCGGATGGCGCCGACCGGAAGATCGAGCTCACGCTGACACAGCGGAGCCGCGTACGGCCTAGCGCGTCGTTGCTGGACGGAGTCTATCTGCACCAGTTCACATCCGACCAACTCACCGGGCCGGTAGGGCTCATCGGCAAGCCGCTGGCGCCGCAGGACGGCCAGGAAAACGAGACGGTCTGGTACGACCCGCTCAACGCATCGCCGTTCGTCGCCAAATGCTCGGCGCCAGTCGCCGATGGCCAACCCGGGCGGTGCCTCAGGACGGTCTACCTCGGCCCGGGGATCGCCGCGGTCTACAGTTTCGACGATAATGTGCTGGCGAACTGGAAAAAGCTCGATGCGGAAATGCATCCGCTGCTGAACCAGATCGGCGCGCTCTAGACCGGTTCGGCCACCACGGCCGTGCCGTAAGCCAGCATCTCGGTGATGCCGTCGGTGATCTCGTTGCTGTCGTAGCGCATGCCGACCACGGCATTGGCGCCCTCCTGCTCGGCGTGCTCGACCATCAGGTCGAGCGCCTCCTGGCGGGAGGTCTCGGCGAGCGTCGTGAACAACGAGAGATTGCCGCCAACCAGCGATTGCAAGGCACCGCCAAGGGTGCCGATCACGCTGCGCGAGCGCACCGTGATGCCGCGTACCAGCCCGACCGTGCGGACGATTCGGTAGCCCGGCAGGTCGTTGGTCGTGACGACGATCATGTGATGTCGGCCAGGTCCTCTTCGAGGATCGCCATCTGGAAATTGTAGGATTTATCGCCGTCTTCGTCGTCGACGTAGATCAGGCCGAGAAACTCCTCGCCGAGATAGACTTCGACGCTGTCGTTCTGCTTCTGACGCGGACGGACGTCGATGGCGCGGCTGTTGAATTTGAGCTGCAGGTACTTTTGCAACTTGATGATCTCGGGGTGGTTCAAGTCTGACTCCGCGTGGTCGTTTTCGGTGGGCCACAATAGGCATTCAGGCGCTCGGGGCAATCCCGGCGTCGGCTTTTCAATCGGGATGCTGGCGAACTTAGCCGCTGAAATCCTGCACGGCGACGACCTGGTCCATCGCCGAGGCCGGTTGCGAGGCACCCGCCTCGCCGACGATCCGCGCCGGTACGCCGACCACGGTCACGCGGGGCGGCACGTCGCGCACCACCACCGAGCCGGCACCGATCCGGGCACAGTCGCCAACCTTGATGTTACCAAGGACGATCGCGCCCGCGCCGATCAAAACGCCGTTGCCGATCTTGGGGTGACGGTCCTCGTCGGCCTTGCCGGTGCCGCCGAGCGTGACGCCCTGGAGGATCGAGCAATTGTCGCCGATGACCGCTGTCTCGCCGACGACAAAGCCCGTCGCGTGGTCAAGCATGATGCCCCGGCCGATGCGCGCCGCCGGATTGATGTCGACCTGGAACACCTGGCTCGAGCGGCTCTGCAGATAAAGCGCGAAGTCCTTGCGCCCAGCCACCCAGAGTGCATGCGCGAAGCGGTAGGTCTGGATGGCCTGAAAGCCCTTGAAATAGAGAAACGGCACAATCGCGCGGTGCGTCGCGGGATCGCGCTCGAGCGTCGCCGCGAGATCGGCGCGGGCTTCGCCGGCAAGTTCCGGGCGCAGCTCCAGAGCGTCGTGGAACGCCTGCCGGATCAGATCTGCGGAAACGTCGGCATGATCGAGCTTTTCGGCGATGCGGTGCGCCAGTGCTTCCTCGAAGCTCGGATGGTTTAGCACATTGGCCATCACCATCGAGCTCAGGCCCGGCTCGTTTTTAACGATCTCGCGAGCATTGGCGCGGATCGCATCCCAGACCGGATCCATCGGCTGAACGTTTGCCGTGGACTGGAGCGACACACTCATAAAGGCCTCCATCGCAGGACACCGATATAAGGCATCGGATGCTCGGAGACCAAGTCCCGAGGGGAAAAATGGTTCACATTTTTACCTCTTAGGAGGTGGCAGTCGCTGCGCCCAATCGCGCGACCGTCACCAAATATTTTGGCAAATACACCGGTTAGAAATCGATGAAGATCGGTGCTTCTCTAGACTGCATATTTCAAATACTGTCATTGCGCGGGGTATGGGGGAATGTGTTGTGAGTATTTCTCAAGGGGAACCGTTTTCGTCACGTGTGGCATTCGGCGACGGGCTCAAGCCAATCCGGCGGTCTGCCGATCTTGCGGCGACGATCGTGATCGTGCCGCTGCTGCTGGTCTATTTCTTGGTCTCGACGCTCGGATACTGGCTGAAGCTCTGGCGATAGTCGCACGCCGGTCATATCGCGCTGCGGTCTTTGCTGAGGAAAGCCAACGCCGCGGCTTTGAACTTCGGATCGCCCGTCGCCAACATGTGGTTGCGCTTCGGGATCGCAAAGGCTTCGCCACGCGGCAGCAGCGCCGCCAACGCCGCCGGGTCTCCGGCCATGTCGTCGGCTTCGCCCACCGCCACCAGCGTCGGCTGACCGATCCGCCGAACCGCCGCCTCGGGCATAGGCTCACGTGACGAAATCATGCAAGCGGCCAGCGCGGCCCGGTCGGCCCTCGAGTGATCGGCGAATATCCTGAATTGACGTCCAGTTGCGCCCTTTACCTCAGACAATGAATCCGCCGTCAGCGCGGCGATGATCTCCTCGGAATCCTCGAGACCGGTGGTGAGGTTGATGCCCATGCCGCCCCAAACAGCGCGCTCGACGCGGACGGTATGCCGCAGCGCCAGGTAGGCGGCGATCCGCGCCCCCATTGAATAACCCATGACAGGCAACGTTCGGTGCCCCAGATGATCGAGCAGCCGGGCAGCGTCGTCGGCCATGTCGTGGGCGAAATAGAGTTTGGGGTCGTAGAATTTGCGCGATGCGCCGTGCCCACGATTATCGACGGTGATCGGCTGGAACCCAGCCATCTGCAGGGCGTCGACCCAGCCGGTATTGACCCAGTTGATGATGCCGGACGAGGCAAAGCCGTGAATCAGGAGGATCGGGCGGCCCTCGCCATAGACCTCGTAGGCGATGTCGATTCCGGTGGACGAAAAATGCGGCATGTACCTGCGTAGCACCCCTTGCCCGTAAGCGGCAGACATGATGGTTTCGCCCCGCAAAACCGGAACCGACATGGCCGATTTCAGCTTCGAGATTGAATTCGGCTTCGCTGCCGCTCCCGACGCAACGGCGATCGCGGCGCTGATCGAGCGGGCCTATCGCGGGCCGGTCGCAGCGACCGGCTGGACCAATGAATCCGAGCTCCTCGTCGGGCCGCGCAGCTCCGTCGGCGAAGTGAAGGAGCTGATCGGCGAAGCCGGATCGCGGTTCGTCGCGGCACGCCATGGCGGCGCATTGGTCGGCTGCGCGCTCATCCAGCACCTCGGCCAGGGCGCCTATTTCGGCATGTTCGCCATCGATCCCGACCGCCAGGCGGCCGGCCTCGGTAAGGCCGTGATCGCCCGCGCCGAAGCCGCGGCCCGCGAGCTATGGGGGGCGACGTTTATGCGGCTCACCGTGATCAGCCTCCGCGAGCAGTTGATCGCCTGGTACGAGCGGCGCGGCTACGTCAATACCGGCTTCCGCGAACGTTTCCCGTTCGAGACCGCGACGGGGGCGCTGCGCACCGATTTCGACCTTATCGTCTTGGAAAAGCCGCTGTAGCTCGGCTAAGGTCCGCCGTCCTTCAGGCCTGACTCGCGAGATTTTTCATGGCGCATTCGAGCACCCCGCATTTCCACAATACCGAGGGTCTGAAGCGCATCGAGGTCGGTTCGAAGGAATTCATGTGTGTGGGCGCCCTGCCACCCTTCGATCACCCGCACATCTTCATCGACATGGGCAAGGACACCGAGATCGTCTGCTCCTATTGCTCGACGCATTACGTCTTCAACCCGGAGCTGGTCGAAGGCACCTCCGAGCCGTTGTCGGCCGTCTATCACGCTGAGCACGCCTAGCTTCTGATGGCCTCTGGCCGCACCATTTACATTGCGGGGGCCGGGATCGCAGGCATGACGCTCGCGCTGGCGCTCGCCAAATTCGGCGCCACGGTGATCGTGCTCGAGCGCAACAAGAAAGTGCAGGAGGTCGGCGCCGGCCTGCAGCTCAGTCCAAATGCCCGGCGCGTCCTCAACCAGCTCGGTCTCGACCGGCCGATCGCCGCCAAAAGCTTCGAGCCTACCGGGATCGACGTCCATCCCTTCCGCGCCGAAAAGCCACTGGTGACGCTGGCCCTCGGCAATATCGTCAAGCAGCGCTACCACGTACCTTATGCGGTGATGCATCGGGCCGATCTCGCCGACGTGCTGTTTCGCGCCTGCAAGCGCTTCGCCAATATCGACATGCTGTTCGGTGTGCGCAGCTTCGACGCGGTGGCGCATTCGCGCGGCCTCTCGATCACCGTAGACGAAGCCAGCGGCAGCTCGCGCAGCGCCCGCATCCATGCATTCGTCGGCGCGGACGGCGTCAATTCCGACACCAGAACCCGTGTCCTTGGCGGTCCGCCCGCCACCTATTCCGGCTATGTCGCCTGGCGGACGACGCTGGCGACCGACCTGCTGCACGGCGTACTGGCGCCCGATCGCACAACGCTGCTCCTCGGCCCCGGCTATCACGCGGTCTGCTATCCGCTGCCGCACCGCAAGCAGGTCAACATCGCGCTTTTTGCCAAGGAAAAGCCGGAGCGGCTCGATCCAGCCAATCCGCCGAAGGAGCCGAAGCTGCCATGGTCAGCCCTGCCCTCCAACACCTTCGACACGATCCTCTCTGCGGCAAGAGGCGCCTGGGGCTATTGGGTCGTCGACACCATTGATGCGCCGTCCTGGGCAGACAGCGGCATGGGGCTCATCGGCGATGCGGCGCACGCCATGCTGCCGTTCCAGGCGCAGGGCGCGGCGATGGCGATAGAGGATGCAGCGATCCTCGCGCCATTACTGATGACCGAGCCGGATGCGACGTCGGCCTTCGCCCGTTTCGAGGCGATGCGCCGGCCGCGCGTTGACCGGGTTCGAAAACTCTCCAATTCCAACGGCTTCGCCTTCCATCTCGAATGGCCGTTCACCCTCGCCCGCGACGCGGTGATCTGGGCCCAGGGCCCGCGCGGCCATCTCGACCGGCTCGACTGGCTCTATGGCTTCGACGCCGCGCCAGAACCGCCCGTTCCGCCGCCCGATCGGACGGCGCGCGGACCGGAGCCCGGCCGGGCATAGCGCTTGCGCATTCACGACGGCGTGTGTCAACTGCCGCCCCTCACCGAAGAAAGCCAGATGGCCGCCGACCGAAAAGACTCCCCACTCACTCTCGCCTGCATTCTGATCACCATCCTTCTGGACATGGTGGGCTACGGCATCATCGTTCCGGTCCTGCCTGAACTGATCAAGGAACTGACCGGCGGCGGCGTCGCCGAAGCCGCGGTGTTCGGCGGCTGGCTGGTGTTCGTCTACGCCTTGATGCAGTTCATCTTCTCGCCGGTGCTCGGCAACCTCTCCGACCATTTCGGCCGCCGTCCGGTGCTGCTCGGCTCGCTACTCGGGCTGACCTTCGACTACTCGATGATGGGGTTCGCGCCGGTCGTGTGGTATTTGTTCATCGGCCGGTTCGTGTCGGGCGTTGCCGGCGCCGCGGTCGCGACCGCCACCGCCTACATGGCCGACATCACGACCCCCGCGAAACGTACGCAGCGCTTCGGCCTTATCGGCGCCGCCTTCGGACTCGGCTTCATTATCGGTCCGATCGTCGGCGGCGAGTTGGGCGAGTTCGGACCGAAAGTGCCGTTCTACGCCGCCGCCTGTCTCGCCTTCGCCAATTTTCTCTTTGGCCTTTTCGTGTTGCCGGAATCGCTCAGCAAGTCGCACCGCCGGCCATTCGATATCCGCCGCGCCAACCCATTCGGGGCGCTGCTATCGCTGCGGAAATATCCGGTCGTCCTTTGGCTGATGCTGGCGCTGTTCCTGTTCACCATGGCGGCGCAGGCCTTTCCGTCGGTCTACAACTACTTCACGATCGAGGTCTTCCACTTTTCCTCGTCACAGATCGGCCGGACGCTCGGGCTCTTCGGTATCGTCTTCGCGCTATTCCAGGCGTTCGGCGTCGGCCCGCTGGTCAAGCGCTTTACCGAAACGCCGGTGGTGGCGGCCGGCATGCTGGCAGCGGCGGTGGCGTTCACCGGCATCGCCTTCATCCATCATTCCGAATACGTCTATCTCTACATCGTCATCGGCGCGATCAGCGGCCTCGCGGCGCCCGCCATCAACGGCGTGTTGTCGCGGCAGGTGCCCGACAATGCGCAAGGCGAGCTGCAGGGCGCGGTGAACGCGGCCAATTCGCTTGCCACCATCATCGGACCGTTGGCCGCGACCCAGATCTTTGCCTATTTCACCTATGGCGAGGGATCGCCCGGCTATTTTCCGGGCGCGCCGTTCGTGGCGGCGGCTATCGTCACCGTGGGCGCGGTGGTGCTGTTCAGTTTCATCGCGCTCCGCTTTGATTTGGGACACAAGCCGAGCGTTGCCGTACACCCGAAGGTGCCGGAGATGGCCCCGCCCGGCCAGATGAACATCCCGACGCCGGAGAAGGAAGGCGACTCCGGCTGACAACATGACTCACACGATTGCCCTGCTCACGCCGAGCCAAGCCGCAGCACATCGCGAGAACCTGATCGAGCTACTGATGGATTCGGTGGACGGCCGCTCGTCCGTCAATTTCGTCTGGCCAATGACGCAGGCGAAGGCTGAGACGTGGTGGGCGGGCGCGCTCGCGAGCCATGCCCGCGGCGAGCGCCTGATTTTTGGCGCCATAGAGAACGGCAGGCTCGACGGCACGGTGACCCTCATCCTCGCGTCGCAGGAGAACCAGGCGTTTCGCGCCGACATCGGCAAGCTGCTCGTCCACCGCCGCGCTCGGCGGCAAGGCCTGGGCGCCGCCCTGATGCGCGCCGCAGAAACGGAAGCAAAACGCCTCGGAAGGACCCTTCTCACGCTCGACACCGAAACCGGCAGCGACGGCGAAAGGCTTTACCTCAAGCTCGGCTGGACGCGGTTCGGCATCGTCCCGGGTTATGCCACCAGCGCCGACAATTCCCATCGCGCCGATTGCAGCTTCTTTTACAAGGAGTTGTAGACCGCATCCGTGGCCTAGACCCTACGTCAGCCTAGTCGCCGCAAGCGTTTAGGCAGCAGGTATCACGGAGCGCTGGCGGCTATCGCTGATCCGCGCTCAGGTGTTCATGCACAATCAGCCAAGAACCGAAGGCACGTCGAAGCACAGTTGTGCCGCGGCCACCGCCGGAGAGGGGTTTGCCGTCGACTGTCGTGGTCCACACGAAGTGGTAACTGCACGCGGCAGCTGCGTCTCCCTGCGCGAGCCACCGGCGGTTCTCCAGCCGATAAGTGTCGTTGTTGAGCGTTGCCCAGGTTCGTTCAAACGCTGCCCTGATCGCGGCGTGACCGGAATATGACCCGTCCGTGAACCAGAAGGTCGCATCGGGCGTGATCAACGGCACAAGCAGATCGAAGTCGTGCCGATTGATGCGTTCTTCATAAGCGGCAAGGATATCCTCGGGTCCCATTCAGTTCCCGATGGTACTCGGCCAGGTGCCGTGCTGCTCGCCTGCGCGGTCGATCAGAATGAAACCGTGGGCGCCGAAGAAGTCGCGCTGGCCCTGGGTCAGATTGGCGGTACCCAGCGCCTGGCGGTAGCTGTCGAAATAGGCGAGCGAGGCGCTGAGGCAGATCAGCGGGAATTCGCCGAGCGCGCCGGCCGCCACGACTTTGCGCAGCGACTTGTGCGCATCCTTCATGATGGTGATGAAGTCCGGCACCATCAGCAAATTCTTGCCGTCGCCCTTGGCATAAGCCGCCGACATCTGGTCGAGGAAGCGCGAGCGGATGATGCAGCCATTGCGCCAGATCTTGGCGATGGTGGCGAGCGGGAGGTTCCAACCATTTTCTTCGCTGGCCTTGGCGAGCACCGCAAAGCCCTGCGCGTAGGAGACGATCTTGCCGGCGAGCAACGCCTTTTCGAGATCGGCGAGCGGTACGTCGGCCTTGCCGGCGCTACGCTTGCCGTAGGCGGCTTCCGCGGCAACGCGCTCATCCTTGCGCGACGAGATCGAGCGGGCCGCGACGGCGCCCTCGATCGCGGTTGCCGGGACGCCGAGCTGTTGCGCGGCGATTGCCGACCAGACGCCCGTTCCCTTCTGGCCGGCCTTGTCGAGGATCAACTCGACCAGCGGCTTGCCGGTCTTCGGCTCAACGGCCTCAAGTACGTAGCCGGTGATCTCGATGAGGTACGAGTTCAACGGTCCCTTGTTCCAGCTCTTGAACACGTCGGAGGCGGCCTTGGGGTTCATGCCAAGCCCGTCGCGCATCACGCCATAGACCTCGGCGATCATCTGCATGTCGCCATATTCGATGCCGTTGTGGATGGTTTTGACGAAATGGCCAGCGCCACCCTCACCCAGGTAGGCACAGCACGGCTCGCCGTTGAACTTGGCGGAGATCGCCTCGAGGATCGGCTGGGCGTTCTTCCATTGCGCTTCGGCGCCGCCAACCATGATCGAGGGACCATGCCGAGCGCCCTCTTCGCCGCCCGACACGCCGATGCCGAGATAGCCGATGCCCTTGGGGGCAAGGTAGGCGAAGCGCCGGTTGGTGTCGGTGTAGAGCGAATTGCCGCATTCGAGGATGGCGTCGCCCTTTTCCAGCAGCGGCAGTAGATGCTCGATCATCTCGTCCACCGGCTGGCCGGCCTTGACCATGATGATGATCGAGCGCGGGCGCTTGACCGCCTGGATGAACGCCTTGATGTCCGCCTCAGGGATGACTTTCTTGTCGAGGCCCTGCTGTTTGGCGACGACCATGAAGTCGTCGATCTTGCTTGCCGTGCGGTTGTGCACCGCGATCGTGTAGCCCTTTTCAGCAATGTTGAGCGCCAGATTGGAGCCCATCACAGCGAGCCCAATCAGGCCGATATCGGCAGACGGCATAAGATTCTCCTCATCGGGATATTAGTTTTTCTTGGCGCGCTTCTTGGCATGCGGACCTCGGATTTGCCAGCCAAAAAGCTCGCGCCGACGCCCCAACGAAAGCGCTGCCATCGGGCTGGCGCCAGGCTCTGCCTGCGCTAGTCTCCCCCGCCAAACAGGAGTCGCCGATGGACAGCCTTTCGATGTTCAGCCTTGCCGGAAAACGGGCGCTGGTGACCGGCTCGAGCCGCGGCATCGGCTTTGCGATCGCCGCCGCGCTGGCGGGCGCCGGGGCCGATGTCGTGCTGAACGCGCGCGATGCGAAGGCGCTCGGCGAGGCCGCCGCGAACCTCGCCGATTCCGGGGCTCGCGCCCGGGCCGTGGCGTTCGACGTCACCAGCAGCGACAGCATCGCGGACGCGGTGGAGTACATCGAGGCCGAGATCGGGTCGATCGATATCCTCGTCAACAATGCCGGCATGCAGCACCGCTCGCCGCTCGAGGATTTCCCGGAGGATGCATTCGAGCGGATCATGGCGACCAATGTCAGTTCGGTGTTTCTCGTCGGTCAGGCGGTGGCGAAGCGAATGATCCCGCGCGGCACCGGCAAGATCGTCAACATCTGCTCGCTGATGAGCGGCGTGGCGCGCGCCTCGATCGCCCCCTATGCCGCCAGCAAGGCCGCTGTCGCCAATCTCACCCGCGGCATGGCGACCGAATGGGCGCGGCACGGCCTCAACGTCAACGGCATCGCGCCGGGCTATTTTCGGACGCCGCTCAACGAGGCGCTGGTCGCCAATCCCGAATTCAACGCCTGGCTTGAAAAGCGCACCCCGATGGGCCGCTGGGGCGAGGTCGCAGAACTCGGCGGCGCGGCGATCTTCCTCGCGTCGGACGCGGCAAGCTTCGTCAACGGCCACATCCTTTATGTCGACGGTGCCTTCATGGCGACCGTCTGAGCACTTCTCGCACACGCCGGGCTGGCAAATGATAGCGCTTTCATGTCTGATGGCTCTCGCGCGATTCCGCCTTCCGCGCTGCCGCACGACCCGCTAGAAGCCCCGCCTGTAAATCAAAAATCCTACCAAACGGCCCGTTCTTGCCCCTCACGCCAGCCCGCATCATTGTCGTCATGGGTGTCGCCTCGAGCGGCAAATCGGTGACCGGTAAAGCCGTTGCGCGCCGCCTCCATGCGCCGTTCCTCGATGGCGACGCGTTTCATCCCGCCGCCAACAAAGACAAGATGCGGGCCGGCATCCCGCTGACCGATGACGACCGCTGGCCCTGGCTTTCAGCCCTGGCGACCGAACTGGGCAAGGCCGCGCAAACCAAGGGCGTTGCCGTGGGCGCCTGCTCGGCGCTGCGCCGGGCCTACCGCGACTACATGGTCAAGGAAGCCGGCGAGCCGATCCTCTTTGTCTTCCTTGAGGGCACGGCGGAGTTGATCGGCAGCCGCATCGCCACGCGGACCCACGAATATATGCCGGCCACCCTGCTCGCGAGCCAGTTCGCGACGCTGGAAATGCCGGCGGCCGACGAGAACGTGCTGCCGGTACCCGTCACGCTTTCCGTCGAAGCCATCGCCGAACGCGTGGTAAAAGCGGTGCCGTATCTGAAGAGCTTCCGACGGAAGCAGTAGCCCGCGTCGGGATCCGCTGCACCGCGACGATTGAGCCGTCCATCGGGAAATCGGTCTTCGACACCCCCTGCGGCCACGCCGTCACGCCGGCGACGCAGTAGGATTTGATCGAGCGCAGCGACAGCAGTGGCGCCGACGGCAGCAACAGCAGTTTCTCGAACGGCGTTTCAACATCGACGGTGACGTCGCCGATGGCGCGGCGGAAATTGAGGTCGCCCTTCAGCACCGTCAGCACGCGCTCGCCCGTGCCCAACTCCTCGACCGGCAGCCGATCGAGGAACTCCGGTGCCGACCAGAACGGATTTGAGGCAAACCGGATCAGCCCGCGCCGCACCGCTTCGAGCAGCCGCTTGCCGAAGACGCCGCTCGAGCTCACCCGGTCAAGAAGGATCGTGACGTCATCAGCCGTGGTGTCCGATACGAAGATCGGCAATTGCTTGACGTGGACGACGACCTCAACACCGGCCTCGGCGGCGATGATCGCCAGCACCAGATCGGCGACGAACTCGCCGCCGAAATTGTCGGCGATAATATTCAGCCGGGTCAGGTTCGCGGCGTCGATGTCGAGCAGCTCGCGCCCGATATCGTAGGTCTTGCCCGGCTTGCTGACCTGCGACAGATCGTGGGCATTGGCGTCGAGCGACAGGTTGAGGCCGCCCTTGAGGTCGGTGATCTTGGTCAGTGCCTCCTCGGCCCACGCGATGTGCCTTTCGAGGTCGCGATGCTTGACCGAGCGGAACGGGTCGGTGCGCGTTTCGCCGAAGCGCACCGCGCTGAGGATGCGGAAATACATCCAGTATTCGAAGTCGAAGAACGGCGTCTGGCTTGGCCGCTTGCCGTTCATCCGCGCGGGCAATTGCTCCCAGCCCTTGAACGGCCAACCGCGCAAATCGATCACCATTGCGCCGTCGGCCTCGATAACGCGCGAGATGCCCTTCAACCGCTCGACCGTCGCCGCGTCGAAGCCGGCCTCGGCCGTCTTGAGGATGGTCGGGATGCGCTGCTTCAGCGTATCGGCAACAAAGCGCGTGTAGCGCTGGCGGATGGGGTCCGAAACGGGTCTAGAAGCCAAACGCGTATTGTCCCGTCGGGCTTGCGGCGTGCTCGAGCGCCAGCATCCGCATCTTTGCCGTCACGCCACCCGGCGACGAAAACCCCACCGGCTTGCTGTCGGCGCCGAGCACGCGGTGGCAGGGAATGAGCAATGGAATGGGGTTCTGCCCCATCGCCTGCCCCACTGCCCGCGACAGTGCGACATCGCCGAGTGTGCGGGCGATCGCGCCGTAAGTGGTGGTCTCGCCATAGCCGATCTTCAGCAGTTCAGCATAGGCTTGCCGTTGAAACATCTGCACGCCGTAGAGGTCGAGCGGCACGCCGGTGAAATCGATACGCTCACCCTCGCCATAGCGCCGGATCATCTCGGGAAGCGTAGCCAGGGCCTTCTCTGGAAAACCCGGCACCGCGGGTTCGCGCGAGATCCATACCTCGGTGCGGGCGCGATCGCTCCCCGGCAATGCCACGCGCGCCACCCCGGTGTCGGTCCAGGCGACGCCAAAAGTGCCAAGAGCGGTGTCGATCAGGGCGTAGCGCATGACGGCCTTTGTCCAGTCGGGGCTGGAGTTTAGCACTTTTGCGACGGCAGGGTCAGGCCGGATCGTCTATCCACGGAAAATCGTCGGGGTTGGTCCGGGCGCGAGCGAAAGTCTTTTCGGTATCATGGCCGCGCATCTGGGCGAGGAACGGAAAGTCCTCCGGGCCAACAGCCAGCCGCGCGAGCGGACGCACCGGCTCGAGGCTCGCCCACTGCTCCGGCCAGATCGTCGTGCCGCGCAACTGGATCGCAGCTTGCTGCTCGAAGCTGGCCCGCGGCAGGAGGTACACAGTGCCGCGGCGATATGGCCGCTGCGCCAGCGCCTCGGCCGCAATCGAGAAGAAATAGTGGGGGTCCGACAGCCTGCCTTCGCCAAGGTCGAACCGCGCGCTCGAGTTGATCAGGGACATCGGATATCGGTCGCGGTCGAGGATCGCGAAATATATCGGCCAGATGCCGTCGGAGGCGGCGTACACGGCCTTGCGGTCACCGAACTCGTTGACGTCGTCGGACTGACGCGGCTCGAATATCGAAATCTGCGCATTGCCCGAGCCATGGAAGACCACCTCGCGCCGGTCGGCGACATGACAGAGGAACTGCCAGCGCGGTGCGGCGAGCCGGTAGTCGATTTCGCCGCCGCGCGCCACCGCCTCGTCATAGACACTGTTGAAGGCCTTGAGGGTGCCGGCGTCCGTCGGCATCGGCGGACGCTGGAGCAGGTAAGGCGGAACCTCGATTGCGCTAGACGACGGGGCCTCCCGGCGCAGTAAACGGCGCGCTCGAGGCCGGACGGCCGCCCATCCAGTTGGCGGCCTTCTCCTTGAGGTCGCGGAATTTGCGTGACACCTGGCCGATCCGCTCGTCCCAGGCCGGATCGGGCGTCTGTCCCTCGATGACCCGGAAATACACTTCCATCATCGCCGCGATGGCGAAGGGCTCGATCAGCGCCGCCTTCACCGCCCACGCAAAAATAATGGCGAAGACGAACCCACCGGCCGACCAACCATTGGGCAGGAACCAGACGATCGCCGCCGCCGGCGCCAGCATGACGAGGAACACGACGAACGCCAGCACATACATGATGACCGTCAGCCACGCTGCGTTCTTCAGCATCACCTTGTAGTTCTGCGCGTAGAGCACCAGCGCTGTCTGCGCCCCCTGCCACGGATTGGTGCTCCGCGTCCGGAACAGATAGCCGAGCACGACCTCGTCCATCAGCCCAATGGCGACGCGGAGGAAGGCGCGGACCAGCGCCACCACGTTCTGCAGCCCCGGGATCGGGATGAACGAAGCGATGCCCTGGATCAGCCCGAGGATGGCGCCGAGCACGCCCTTGACCAGAAGGTCGACGCCGAACAGCACATTGGTCTCGGCGAAATGCGAGCGCACGATCTCCGTGGCGTAGTTGATCTGGCCCTGCCCTTGCGGCACCCCGCGTCCGTCGATCAGCTCGACCAGCACGGCGATGTGGCCGGCCTTCACCATGTAGAGCAAATATTCGCGGAGGAAAAAGATCGTCCCGGCGGTCAGGGCGAAGCCGATGATGCCACCCCAGGCCATGCTGCCGGCGCGAAAATCCGGGCCGCCGAAGGCGCCGACGCCCCAGCCGACCCCCACGCCGACGCCAGTCACCAGCACAAAGGCGACGGCGATGCCGAAATAGACGATAATCCGGAAGACGATGAACGGCAGCGTCTGGCCCATGAGGCCGAGTGTACGTCCGATGGAAAAGTCCCACATGGCGAACCTCTTAGCGCGCCCCCGCGCCCCGCGAGGCTAGCGCGAACGAGGAGCCGCCGCAATTCAAGCGAGGCCCGGCATTGCCACAAGCTTGTAGACAATCAGCGCGGCGATGCCGGCGAGTGTCAGGACGAGCACAGTCCGCTCCCGGCAGTTGAAATAAAGGATCAGGCTGGCGATCGCGACCACCGCCACTGCCGCTATTGAAATGAACAGCGGGTCGAGCAGTGCCGGCAACGTGTCGGTGCCAGCCCATTTGAGCCGCAGATATTCGCCTCCGGTGCGAAAGATGATCAGCGGCTGCACTAGCAGCGCCAGTTGCGCGAAATGATGGACGGTAAACCAACCGCGGACGCGGCCGAGCAAAATTGCGGTCATATGGGAACTCCTTCCGTCAGGACAACGCTGCGCAGATCGGCGAACGCGTCGCGGAAATACTGGCGCAGCGGATTTTTGCCGCGGCCCGCGACCCATCGCAGGACCGCGGTTTCGAGCGCCACCACCACCACGGCCGCCAGCAGATCCGCCCGGACTACACCGAGCTTGGGATAGGACTGGGCCAGCATTTCGCCGAGCCCGCTCCGCAGTTCCGCCATCAGTGGTGCGTTGGCGGCGCGTAGCCCCCGGTGCGCGGTCAGCAGTCGCGAGCGGCGGAGAACCCGGCGGGCATCGGTCTCGTAGACGCGGTCGAGCGCCGCGATCAGTCCGGCTTCGATTGCCGCTATCGGGGCCACCGCCCTAGCGTAGGCCGCGATCGACGCCAGCAGGTCGGGATCGTAGTCGTCCCAGAGAACGATCCGCTCCTTGGTGCCGAAGTGCCGGTAGATCGTCGGCGCCGAGACGCCGGCCGCCGTGGCGATCGCCTCGACCGACACGGCGTCGTAGCCGTCGGCTTCGAACAGATCGAGTGCCGCGGCCTGCACGTCGCGCATAGTCGCGCGCTTCTTGTCGTCACGGAGACTCATGCTGAATCGCGATAGTGACTCTCATATGATAGTCACTATCAGCTTTTCTCAACCGCCGTCAACACGATGCCAATCTGCGTAGGCAGACGCGGCGTGAACCGAAGCACCCGGCGGCGGCCTGGACCGCTCAGGTCAAAATCACCGCCGCCAGCGCAATGAGCGCCGGCACGGTCTGGATCAGGAGAATGCGGATACCGACAGTCGCGGCGCCATAGACGCCGGCCACTGCGACGCAGAAGAGGAAGAAGATCTTGACAGGATCGCCGGCATCGCCGAGCCAGATGCCCCAGATCAGGCCGGCCGCCAGAAAGCCGTTATAGAGCCCCTGGTTCGCCGCCAGCACCTTGCTCTCCTTGGCGAACGCCTCGGTCGTCCCGAACGCCCTCCGCCCGCGCGCCGTGTCCCAGAGGAACATCTCGAGCACGAGGATGTAGACATGGATCAGGGCCACGAGGCCCGTGAGGACATTGGCGAGCATCCCTCACCTTCGCCGAAATCGACGCAAGCGAAAAGGCCGCCCCGTAGGGACGGCCTCTTGTCGTTAGCTAAGCGTAAGGTTAGCTGCTCACCGAGGTGTCGTTAGTCCTCAGTGCTTCAGTTCCTTGCGGGCTTCGTCTTTCGCCTTGCCTACAGCGGACTGAACCTGTCCAGCAGCCTTGTCGAGCTTGCCCTCGGCTTCGAGCCGCACGTCGCCGGTCATCTTGCCGGCGGCATCCTTGATCGCGCCTTTGGCCTGCTTGCCGGCGCCTTCAACCTGGTCCTTGTGCATGGGAACCTCCTGTTTGAGTGATCGGAGGAAGAACGAGCGGCAGCGCATCGGGTTCCGCCGCCCGCTGATTTTCTAATGTTGGGCAACCGCTTACGCGAGCAAGCGAGCCGACTGGGCCTGCATCGCATCATGCAGATACGCCGCGAAGCCCGGCGCGATGCGGTCGTAGCGGGACACGAAGTCCGGGTGCGAAACATAGAGGTCGGCGAGGCCGGAATAGACCGCTGCCGTGACCGGCTTGTCGCCCCAGCTCAACTGCACCCATCTGCGATGTCGTTCTAGCAGCGGCCCAAGCTTGAGCGAGTCCGCGGCAACGCCTGATCGCATCGCCTCGGCGAGGCCGCTTTCGACCTGCTCCAGTTCGGCCATCATCGTCTTGATTTCGGCCGGCGCCATCTTCCCCCAGGCCTTGCGCCCGGCGTCGATGCGCTCCCAAATGCCTTCGCCGTAGCGGTTCTCGAGCCAGCGCTCGTGCTCGGCCTGCTTTTCGGGCGAGACCACACCCGCATACAAATCCTTGTCGTCCATCGCGACATCTCCTTTGAGGTCGGCGATCGTGCGGTCGATCGTCCTCACAAGACCGGCGAAGTGCTCCGCCTGGGCGGCGAGCCGGTCCCGCTGCTCGGCGAGCAGTGTCAGCCGGTCCGTTCCAGGCCGGTCGAGCAGCGCGCCGATCTCGGCGAGCGGGATGTCGAGCTCGCGATGGATGAGAATCTGCTGCAGGCGCAGCAATTCATCCTTGCCGTAGTAGCGATAGCGATTGCGGCCGGTGAACGCGGGCTTCAGGAGGCCAATCTCGTCGTAATGATGCAGTGCCCGCACCGAGATGCCGGCAAGCCGCGCCAGTTCTGCGACAGTATAGGTCTTCATCCGTCCACGTCTCCGCCGGACAGGCTGATAGTCCCTGACGCCGCGTGAGGGTCAACAGCATCAAGGGCCAAATCGTTCGCGGCCTTCAGGAAAACGCGTAGCGCTGCGGCAACGCCTGGTTAATCGCGATTCCAGCAACCTGGCCCATGCCCGCAACCGGAACGGTGGTCGGCCCGTAGCTCGTTCTCGGAGGGCATGTCATGCGCAAGAAGATCGACATCCAAGACCTGCTCGTCTGGGCGTTCCGCGACCATGTCGAAGCGGGCGTCGCAGATCCGCCTCTGGACGCCCTTTCCGTGTATTGGGCGGTCATGGCGTTGCCCTCCGCTGAAGCCGAACTGATCGCCCGGCATGCCCGCACCGGCATTGCGCCCGACTGGCGACCGGACGGCGCGCCGGTCGAGCACCTGGGCGAGATGCGCCGGCAGCGCGCGGTCTACGCCGACTGGGTGATGTCGATGGCGCGTCTCGCCATCATGCTTGAAGGCACGCTCAACGAATTCGACGTCACCGGTCCCGCCGCGAACGACGCGCCATGGATCATCACGCGGTTCGGCTGACTATTTGCAGCCTTTGAGTAGGGTGCCGATGGCCTTACTCGAGCCGGTCAGGGAGAAGGTCTGCGCCGGGTAGTTGCCCGACGATTCCGAAACGAGCACGTCGGTGCCGGTCTGCAGCAGCGTGACGATCGGATCGGTCTTGGGAAAGTATGCTGCGAACGCGCCGTCCATGGCCTCGTAGGCCATGTGCAGCCGGCCTTGGGTGACCTCGTTCTCGAACAGGAAGTCGGCCTCGCTGCCCGGCTGACCGTCGTCCGAGGCCATGTCGTAGCGCAGCATCATGCCCTTGGCTCCGTCGCACATCAGCCGGAGGGTCGGGGTGATCTTGCCCACCGGGTCGGCGCTCACCGAGGCCACCATCACCGGCCCGCCCTCGTCGTCTTCCTTCTGCGCGACCCAGCCATCGGCATAAGCGAGACTCGGCAAGAGGATCAGGGCAAGGCAGAGAACGGCGCGGCGCATGGTCGACCCCTCAATCGGTTGGCGGCCCGCTCAAATAGCTCACTTCAATGCGCTGGAACAGCGGCCCTTCCTTCATCGTGTTCAACCACTTGCGGAAGTCGGCGAGGTCGGCGAAGCCGGCCCGCCGGGCATCGGCCGCCGTCACGTCCTCCGGGCGCATGTCGTCGATGCGGCCGATCTTCAGCAGCCCGACCTTGGTCTTCAGCGTCCGGCCGGGCTTCACCGAGGGCCGCGTCCAGCGCCGGAACTGCAGCGTGATCTCGCCCCGCCGGATGGCTTCGAGCACCTCGAGCTTGATGAGCATGGACCAACTCCGACTGCCAGCTTTCGCCTGCTATTGCCCCAGCTTGGCGCGCGTCGTCAAATCCGCTGCGCCCCTGACAACTCGTTACACGCCCGTTGGCGGCGAAGACTTGCGGCCTGCCTGAAATAAGCGTTCGATCCCCTCTGGATCATCTTCGAAGAGGAGTCGAAGTATGCGCCGTCTCTTGCCCATCGCTTTGCTTTGTCTTGCCGGTGTCAGCGCGACGCCGGCCTCCCAGCCGGACGAGCCGCATTGGCACGGCATCTGGATGAACGGCTTCAACGTGTTCCAGATCGCGACCGGCCCGGGCGAAACCGTGCAGGTCGCCGCAGCCGCCTACCGCCAGCTCGGGGCCAAGAGTTACCTCGATACAGAGGCGGCCTTCATCGCCACGCCGATGGGCGCGACGATGAACCTCTCATCCGCCTCCGGCTGCAGCATCGATCTCAGCTACGTCGGACAGCAGATCACCGCTCACGAAAACGGCAAATGCGGCCCGGAGACGGTGAGCTTCGACGGGACGTACTCGCGGCAGTAAAAGCCGCCGGTCCTCGCTCAATCCGGTCGCGCGCGGCGCGACCGGTTGCCTTGGGCTTTGGTGCGGGCGGCGGGACTTGAACCCGCACGGCCATACGGCCCCGGGATTTTAAGTCCCGTATGTCTACCATTCCATCACGCCCGCGCGCCGCGCAGATAAGGCGGCGTGGCGGTATGTGGCAAGCGCAGACTGGCTAGGGCATCAGTGGCTTGAGTATGCCCTGGAGGCCGAGCGGGGAGACCAGATTGTCGAGGCTGCCCCAGACCGCGTCCATGACGTCGTCATAGGCTTGCTGCGCGCCGATCAGCGCCAAGTTGACCAGCGCCAGGTTGAAGTTCTTGACGACGTCCGCTAGCGCGTCGACGGCGTCCTGGAAGCCCTCGTCGTCGTCCTTCAGCGACCCGGTCGTGCGCAACTGTGCCAGCCGGACGGTTTCCTCGGCAACCAGCTTGGCCTGGTTCTGAACAAGGGCGGAGGTCGTACTGAGGCCCGCTTTCAGCCGGCCCGTAACGACGCCAACGAGTTTTCCGATCAGATCGTCCACGGCGCTCACGGCTGCCTCCTATCTCTTGAGAGCGTTTTCTACGGTCAGCGCGAAGAGAATCTGCTGATCGTAGAGCGGCTTGTAGTAGGCAATGATGTCCGGCGCGACGCCGGAACGCTGATGCTTCTTCTCGACGTCGGTCAGCACCTTGATGGCGGAGGCGAGAAATACCGGCGTCGAGTTGGCGCAGACATTGGTGTCGACGCCCGCCTGCTCGCAGGTGCCCTTCAACAGACCTGACCCGAGGAATTTGGCGGCCATGTCGGAGATCGGCCGGCTCTGGGCCGAGGCCCTAAGCGCGTCGAGCGCGCCGATGACTTCGTCGTATTTCGGCTTGTAGGTGCTGAACTGCGACTGCGGCGAGCCGAGCGCCAGTGACGCGAACAAGGTCGTCGCCTTGGTGTTCGCCGCGGTGATCCCGTCGACCAGCGACTGCTGATATTGCGGTACCAAGGACATCGTGCACGCCGACAACAGCGCAAACACGATGAAAATATTGGATAATCTTATGACACGCTGAACAAGTTGACGCAATTTTCCGCCCTCCGCCAACAAAGGCAGAGTAACAGTTCCGGCACTTGCTTGAAATCGGTAGGCGATTGGCCGGTAGTTCTACGGGGTTAGTCCGTCTCACCCGAGATAGGGGCAACGTAGGCGACGTCGAGATCCCAGGGGAAGAAGATCCAGGTGTCCTGGCTGACCTCGGTGATGAAGGTGTCGACCATCTCGCGGCCCTTGGGTTTGGCATAGACGGTGGCGAAATGGGCGCCCGGCAGCATGTCGCGAACGACGCGGGCGGTGGCGCCGGTATCGACGAGGTCATCGACGATCAGAATCTTCTTGCCGGCCTTGGCCTTGGCGATGATCTGCGGATCGATCGGCTTCAGCACCTTGATCTGGCCCTGGTTCTGGTGGTCGTAGCTTTTGACCGCGACGCAGTCGACGGTCCTGATATTGAGTTCCCGGGCGACGATCGCCGCCGGTACGAGCCCGCCGCGGGTGATCGCCACGCAGGCCTCGAACGGCCCTTCGCTGTTGAGCCGCCAGGCGAGCGCCCGGCTGTCGCGGTGGAACTGGTCCCAGCTGACCGGGAAGCTCTTCTGGCGGGGTTCGTTCATGGCGGCCTCGGGTTCAATAGGGCTGGGGTTGTGGAAGGCCCGCCGCGGTGTGGGCCTCGGCGACCATGGCGTAGACGGCTTTGGCGGCGACGGCGAGACGCGCCTCGTCGGAGGAACGCAGCACCAGTTCGGTCATCACGGTGCCGTCCCCCATGCGCGGGTAGCTGCCCATCTTCACATCGGGGAACTGCTCCTGCAGCGCCGCCAGCGGCGAGCCGATATTGCCCTCGCCGACGCCCGATTTGACGGTGATCGAGTGCACCTTGCGGCCGCCCTTCAGCGTCGGGGCGATGGATTCGAGCATGGCGCGCATGATCACCGGCACGCCGGCCATGACGTGCACATTGCCGATGCGGAAGCCAGGCGCCGCGCTGACCGAATTGACGATCAATGAAGCGCCTTCGGGGATGCGCGCCATCCGCAGCCGAGCCTCGTTCGGCTCGATGCCCCGATCCTTCCAGCGCGCCTCGAGCATGGCGCGGGCCTCGGTGTTGATCGGCAGCGCGACACCGAACGCCTTGGCGATGGCATCGGCCGTGATGTCGTCATGCGTGGGGCCGATGCCGCCAGTGGTGAAGACGTAGGTGTAGCGCGCGCTCAGCGCCCGCACCGCGGCGACGATGTCGTCCTCTGTATCCGCCACTACCCGCACTTCCGTGAGGTCGATCGCTAGGTCGGTGCAGAAATCGGCCGTCGCGCCGATATTCACGTCCTTGGTGCGGCCGCTCAGAATTTCGTCGCCGATGACGAGCAGCGCAGCGGTAGGATTTTGGGGTGCGGACATGGGCGCCGGACGATTAAAGCGCAGCAATGGCGCGCCGCACCGGCAAAATCAACGGTTCGGGCGCATCAACGCACAAAGATCGCCAAAGCGAGGTCATCCGCATTCCCCCGTTGCGGTGCACTGCCCTTCCAATCGCCCGATTCCACGCCTATTTTCGAGGTGAACGAGAAGGCCAGTCCGAATGATCACTTATGTCGATGCCGAAACCAAGAGCCGCCGCACCTCGGGGGTGATCCCCCTGCATGGGCAGGCCGGCTTCAACGGCATGCGCAAGGCGAGCGCGCTGACGGCGCAGGCGCTGGACCTGCTGGTCGAGCACGTGAAGCCGGGCGTCACCACCGCCTTTCTCGATAAGCTCGCCTATGACTTCGCGATGGATCACGGCGCCATTCCGGCGACGCTCTTTTACAAAGGCTACCGTTATTCGATCTGTACCTCGATCAATCACGTGGTCTGCCACGGCATGCCGGAGGAGCGGCCGCTGCGCGAAGGAGATATCGTCAATATCGACCTCACCCTCATCGTCGATGGCTGGTATGGCGACAGCTCGCGCATGTACGCGGTCGGCGAGATTTCGCGCAAAGCCGAGCGGCTGATCGAAGTCACCTACGAGTCGCTCTATGCCGGCATCAAGGCGGCGAAGCCTGGCAACACCACCGGCGATATCGGCGCAGCCATCCAGGCCCATGCCGAGGCGGAGCGGACGTCGGTTGTCCGCGATTTCGTTGGCCACGGCGTCGGCCAGCTCTTTCACGACGAGCCCAACATCATGCATTTCGGCGTGCCGGGCACCGGCATCGAGCTCAAGCCGGGCATGATCTTCACCATTGAGCCGATGATCAATCTTGGCCGGCCGCACGTCAAAATCCTCAGTGATGGCTGGACCGCGGTAACGCGCGACCGCACGCTTTCGGCGCAGGCCGAGCATTCGATCGGCATCACCGAGACGGGCCACGAGATCTTCACGCTGTCGCCGCGCGGGCTGTTCAATCCGCTGCATCCCGGCGAGCAGGCCGAGTGAGCAAGCTGGCCGATCCGTCTCCGGACGGCCTGGCCGAATCCGCTGCCGTCGATCTTCGTGCCGGCCACCGTGAGCGGGTGCGCGAGCGCTTTGCCAAGGTCGGCGGCGAGGCCTTTACCGATGCGGAATTGCTGGAGGCGGTTCTGCACCTCGCCATCCCGCGGCGCGACACCAAGGACCTCGCCAAACTCCTCCTCAAGCGCTTCGGCTCGTTCTCGGGCGTGCTCTCGGCGCCGCGCGAGCGGCTCGAGGAGTTTTCGGGGCTCGGCGACACCACGATTACCAGCCTGAAGATCATGCAGGCGGCAGCGCAGCGCTTCGCCCGCGACAGGGTGGACCGCGAGCAGCCGATCCTCAGCTCATGGTCGTCGCTGATCGACTATTGCCGCTCGGCCATGGCGTTCGAGGACATCGAGCAGTTCCGCATCCTGTTTCTCGACAAGAAGAACCGGCTGATCGCCGACGAGGTGCAGCAGCGCGGCACCGTCGATCACACCCCGGTCTATCCGCGTGAAGTCATCAAGCGGTCGCTCGAGCTCGGCGCCACCGCCCTCATCCTCGTCCACAACCACCCTTCGGGCGACCCCTCCCCCTCCACAGCCGACGTACAGATGACCCGCCAGATTGTAGAAATCGCCAAGCCGCTGGGGGTGACCGTGCACGACCACATCATCATCGGAAAAAATGGTCATGCATCGATGAAGGGGATGAAGCTGCTCTGAGGAGGCCCGGGCGCTTACGGGTGCGGTCTCTACTGTCTATTCCAGAGTTTTGCGTGTGCGATAGTCTAGTCGCAGAAGCGACAGGCGATCCATTGGCGTCTGTTCGCCACGCATTTCGGGAGGAAACAAATGTCAGACAAAGATAGGATTGCGACCCTCATTTCCATTGCGTCCGACGCATCTCGTCTGCAGGCGGCCCAGCACGTTGCTGCACAACGCCTGCTGGCCTACGACCACGAAATCTACCCGAGCGATGGCTGTGCGATCACGCTGTCAGTCCTGCTCCAAGAAGCCGGGATCGATATTCCGGACACGTTTGGCGCGCTCGAATTGGCCCGTGCGTTTAAGAAGGATCGCGGCTGGCAGGTGATCGACAACGGCAATCAGCAGCCAGGCGACGTGGGCACGACCTGCGGCAAAGTCCCCGACCACGGCAGCGACCACATCTATCTGACGCTGAAGCTCGTCAACAGCGACGAGATGGTGATCGCCGACAACCAGCAGCCGGCTCCGCACTTTCGCTGGGTGAGCGGCAAGGGCGGCAAGACGCCAACAAAGTACTTCCTGCGGGCGGTCTAGCTAATCGGTCTGCGCCGGCTCTCGATCGACCGGCGCAGCCTTCCCGCTCAGCTTCAGCATCATCCCGCGGACCAACTTCGCGATCCCTAGCAGCCGCGGATCGGACTTGACCTGCTGCCGTAGCATCATCGCGCCGCGATGGACCGAAGCCGCAATCGCGCCGCGCCGGGTGATCGGAATGTAATGGTGGCGGACCGGGATCTGCACATTGCACCACTGGCGCTTTTCGTCGGTGAACCCCTCGCCCATGTCGAAGACATGGAAGCCTTCGCCGAACATGGTCTGCATGACGCGCAGGAGGCATTGCTTGCCGGGCGAGCCGGGACGCAGTGCCGCCTCCTCGCTCATCGACGAAATGAGGCAGAACAGCCGGTCGCCATGCATCACGCTGTAGCGCATCGCCACGATTTCTCCATTGAGCTTCAGCGCATGGAGCTTCAACGGCACGCCGGAGTTCTCGCGGGCGGTGCTGTCGTAGAAGGCGCGGATCTTCGGGATCGCGAACGGATCGAACACGCCCATCTCGCGGAAGCGCGCGGCGCGCTGGCGAAACATGGTATCGAGCACGGCGAGCGCTTCCGGTCCATTGCCAATCTCGGCGAATTCGATCGCGCCCATCGCCTCGAGCTTGTCGCCCTGCTGTCGGTCGTGCTTACGGCGCGATTTGTTGCGCTGCGTCTTGTTGGCCTCGTCGAAATTCTGGAACGATGCTCTATGGAGCGTATCGCCGTCGATCGACTGGCCGAGCTCGGCGAAGAGATCGATGCCGTCGATGACCATCTCGGGTACGGATTTGAGGTACACCACATCGGCGCCGTCGAGCCCGCGCAGCATTTCGATCCAGAGCCGGCGGCGGCGCGCCGGAGCCATGGCGCGCAACCGCGCGACATCGACGATCGGCGCGTTGCAGCCGACATGCGCGCCGGGGAACCACGACAGCACCCGCGCGCCCTTGTCGCGACGCCGCTGCAGAGGCAGCAGCGCCACTGGCGCCCCGCCCTCCGCGGCCACGACGAAATACTGGTCGGCCTCGGTAACCCCCAGCGCCTCGACCCAGAGCCGGACGAAGTCGAAGTGCTGGCCGGGGGACTCGATGGTCCCGACCGTCAGCGCCCGCCACACGGCTTCGACATCGCTGAGCCGATGATGGACGCCGATGGCAAAGCCCTCGGCGGTGACGGGCGCGTCGGCGCGCTCGATCGTCTTTTCCAGCACCAGTATCTGGGTCGCGCTCTGCGTCATTCACAGCATCCCCATTGTCCGCCGCAAGTGTCGCGGGCGGCGGTGAATCCCGGGTTCACAATGGCGCCGGGACTGACAATGCAGGGGGATTTCGGCCGGGAAGGTTAACCGAAGGATTGCAGGATCGGGAACGTCTCGAGGAACCAGTAAGAAATCCGGGTGAACTGGCCAGTGAGGAACAGCGCGCCCGTGATCACCAGCAGCACGCCCATCACCCGCTCGACTGTGCCCAGATGCCTTCGGAAGGTCGAGAAAAACGTCAGGAACGGCCCGATGGCAATGCCAGCCAGGAGGAACGGCACGCCGAGGCCGAGCGAATAGATGCCGAGGAGGCCGGCGCCCTGCCAGGCGGTTTCCTGTACCGCCGCGACCGACAGCACTGCCGCCAATACCGGGCCGATACAGGGCGTCCAGCCGACCGCAAAGGCGAGCCCCAGCAGGAAGCCGCCGATCGGCCCGCTCGCGGCGCCCGGCCCGTTGTGCCGCAATTGCCGGTCGAGAAAGCCGATGCGGAAAATGCCTAGAAAGTGCAGCCCCATGGCGATGATGAACAGCCCGGCGATCGGCGTGATGATCGGCAGCGCCTGCCGGAACGCCTGCCCGAACGCCGTCGCCGTGGCACCGAAGGTGACGAACACCAGCGA
>CAZNAE010000010.1:0-4872 GCA_964570695.1 uncultured Devosia sp. | reverse complement strand
TGGCTCAGGCCGCTGACCAAAAAGCCACTCGACTGTCATCTGATGATCGCGCCGGCCGATCCGTACATTTCCGCTTTCGCCAAGGCCGGGGCCGACATCATCACGGTGCACGCCGAGGCTGGCCCGCATCTCCACCGCTCGCTGCAGGCGATCCGCGCCGAGGGCAAGAAGGCGGGCGTCGCGATTAACCCGGCGACCCCGGTGTCGGCGCTCGAATACATCCTCGACAACGTCGACCTCATCCTCGTGATGAGCGTCAACCCCGGCTTCGGCGGCCAGAGCTTCATCCGCGAGTCCCTCGTGAAGCTCGCGCAGGCTAAAGCTCTGATCGGCGGCCGACCGATCGACCTCGAAGTCGATGGCGGCATCAATCCTGCGACGGCGGCCGAGGTCGCCAAGGCCGGCGCCAATGTGCTCGTCGCCGGTAATGCTGTCTTTGCCGGCAACGAAGCAACAACCTACGCACCGCGTATCAAGGCGATCCGCAATGCCGCGACCAGCATCAGGGCCTGACGAGATGATCCCGCGCTATTCCCGCCCGGCCATGGTGGCGATCTGGTCGCCGGAAACGAAGTTCCGCATCTGGTTCGAGATCGAGGCACACGCCACGTTCGCGCTGGCCGAACTCGGCGTCGTCCCGAAAGCCGCCGCGCAGACGATCTGGGACAAGGGCAACGCGGCGACGTTCGACGTCGCGCGGATCGATGAGATCGAGGCGACGACCAGGCACGACGTCATCGCCTTCCTGACGCATCTCAGCGAAATCGTCGGTCCCGAGGCGCGCTTCGCGCATCAGGGGCTGACCTCGTCGGATGTGCTCGACACCACGCTCGCGGTGCAGTTGGCCCGTGCCTCCGACATCCTCCTTGCCGACATCGACGCGCTGCTGGTGGCGCTCAGGAAGCGGGCGAAGGAGCACAAATACACCATCACCATCGGCCGCTCGCATGGCATCCACGCCGAGCCGACCACCTTCGGCATCAAGCTCGCCGAAGCCTATGCCGAGTTCGCCCGCAACCGCGCCCGACTGGTCGCTGCCCGCAAGGAGATCGCCACCTGCGCCATCTCCGGCGCCATCGGCACCTTCGCCAATATCGACCCGTCGGTCGAAGCTTATGTGGCGGAGAAACTCAGTCTCGCGGTCGAGCCCGTGTCGACGCAAGTGATCCCGCGCGACCGGCACGCGATGTTCTTTGCGACGCTCGGCGTCATCGCCTCCTCGATCGAGCGGCTGGCGACCGAGATTCGCCATCTGCAGCGCACCGAGGTGCTGGAGGCCGAGGAATTCTTCTCGCCCGGCCAGAAGGGCTCGTCCGCCATGCCGCACAAGCGCAATCCGGTGCTGAGCGAAAACCTGACCGGCCTGAGCCGGCTCGTGCGCGGCATGGTCACGCCGGCGCTCGAGAACGTCGCCCTCTGGCATGAGCGCGACATCTCGCACTCCTCGGTCGAGCGGATGATCGGGCCGGACGCGACGATCACGCTGGATTTCGCCCTCGCCCGGCTGACCGGGCTGATCGACAAGCTGCTGGTCTATCCCGAGAACATGAAGCGCAACCTCGACCTGCTGGGCGGGCTGCACAATTCGCAGCGCGTGCTGCTTGCCCTGACCCAAGCCGGCATGAGCCGCGAGGACGCCTATGCAGCGGTACAGCGCAACGCCATGCAGGTCTGGCAGATGCGGGGCGACCGCGCCGGCCAATTCGCGAGACTTTTGAAGGCCGACCCTGAGGTTTCTCAGAAGTTGAGTCCGTCCGACATCGACGCAATGTTCGACGACTTCTACCATTTGAAGCACGTCGACATGATCTTCGAGCGCGTGTTCGGACCCGACGCATGAGCATCGTCTACGCGCAGGAGCAAGGCCTGAGCGTCGAGGATTACGTCGCCGTGCTCGCCGAGACGATCATGCGCGAGAAGCGACCGCTGGCCAACACCGCGCGCATCGGCGAAATGATCGCCGGCGCCAACTTCATCGTCACCGCTCGAGAGGACGGCACGATCCTCGGCCTTGCCCGCTGCATCACGGACTTTTCGTGGATCGCCTATTGCGCCGAACTCGCCGTCAAAGAAAGCGCCCAGGGCCGCGGCATCGGCGCCGGCATCATGGCCAGGTGCAAGGACTTGCTCGGCCCGCGGCTCGGCCTCGTGCTGATCTCCGAGCCTGCCGCCGTCGGCTTCTACGAGCGCATCGGCTTCGAGCGGCAGGACAGCGCATTCTTCCGTACCCGGCTAGATCGCAGCTAGCTGCCGGCCTTGTCGACGTAAGCTGCGAGGATCGCCGGCCAACCATTTGTGCCGGCAATGCCGTTGCGCATCTCGGCATAGCGTTCGCCGAAGCGCTCGATGTTACGGTGCTCAAGCTTGACGACGGTGCCGTCGCCATCGGCCTCAAAGGCGATTTCGACCTCGGTGACGAGGGCCGGATCGTATCGGTAGTTGGCGCCGAGCTGCCAGTTGAGCACCAGCCGGCGGCCGGGCTCGTAGGCCAGCACCCTGCCCCAGTCGCAGGTCGAACCGTTGGAGCCCTTCTCGTACCAGCGGCCACCGACCCAGGGCTCAAGCACCGCTTCGGCCAGTGTGGTGCCGGGATTGGCGCTCTTGTCGCGCGGCCACCATGTGTCGAAGCGGTTGGCGAAGAGGTCGAACGCTGCCATCGGCGCAAGTTTCACGCGCACCTGCTGCAGCACCGGCGCGGCGGTGATCGTCTGGTGGATGCTCATTTCCGTTTCTCCTTGTCCCTGTCGAATTGTGCGTCGGCCGCCGCGGCAAATGCCTTGAGCGCGTCGTCCCAGAACTGGTCCAGCCACTGGCGCAGCGGTCCCAGCCCATTGGGGTCGATCTGGTAGACGCGGCGCGTTCCCTCGGCCCGATCGGTCACCAAGCCGGCCTCCTTCAGCACCTTGAGGTGCTGCGACACCGCCGGCCGGCTCACCGGCAGGCGCGCAGCGAGTTCCCCCACGGAATGCGGCCCCTTGCGGAGCCCCTCGAACACTTCGCGACGGGTCGGATCGGCGAGCGCGGTGAGGGCGTTTATTACGTTAGCCATTACTTACCGTAAGTTCAAACTTACCGAAGAGTCAAGTGGCTTGTGTGCAACCAATACGGCGGCTAGTTCGCGGACATGAAAATCTCCGAAGCCGACATCCTGATCGCGCCGGGGCTCGGCAATTCCGGTCCCGACCACTGGCAGCGCCGCTGGGGCGCCCGCATGCCCTATGCCCGCTTCATCGAGCAGGACAGTTGGGACCGGCCGGTGCTCGCGGACTGGGTGGCATGCATCCACCAGGAGATCATGTTCTCGACGCGTCCGGTCGTGCTGATCGGCCATTCGATGTCGGTTGGCGCCATTGTTATTGCAGCACGCACGCTGGTCGACACCAAGGTCCGCGGCGCCTTCCTGGTGTCGCCGCCCGACTTCGCCGCCGACACCATTCCGCCCGAAGCCAGGCCGTTCGCTCCGCGGACCGATCCGCTGCCGTCCCCTCAATGGTCGTCGCCTCGACTACCGATCCCTTGGTCTCGGTGCCGCGTGCCCGCGGTTTCGCCGCCGACTGGGGCGCCGATTTCCAGCTCGCCGGCGACGCCGGCCACATCAACGCTGCATCCGGCCACGGGCCGTGGCCCGAAGGGCTGCTGATGCTGGGGGAACTGCTGAAGCGGCTGCCGGCTTAACCCTCGGCCGCGACTTGCGCGCGAGCCGTTGCTGCGAGCTCCGCCATCTTCTGCCGAATCATGTCGTCGGAGACCGACGCGCCCTTGGCCTTGAGGTCGGTCGAGATCTTGCGGAACACGTCTTCCTCGCCAGCTTCGGCGAAGTCCGCGGCGACCACCTCGCTGGCGTAATCCTTGGCGTGCTGGTCGCTTAGTCCCATGTGCTCGGCAGCCCACAGACCCAGCAGTTTATTGCGGCGGGCCTCCGCCTTGAAACGCAGTTCGCCGTCACGCGCGAACTTGGCTTCCTGGGCTTTCTCGCGGTCGTCGAACTGGGGCATTCTGGTCTCCGCCACTGCTGTCTGATCTGGCGCGACGCGCCCTCACGTCGAGGAGATAGTCTGGAACATGGCTCAAATCAACGGCGCCGGCCAGACGATGAAGAATCTGAGGATTTATCGGCAAACTGCTGAATCAAATGGGGCTTTGGTGACGCATTAACCCGCGGCCCGAAAGAACTTGCTTTCGCCGGTCGTTCCGGCGCATGAACGGCCTAACCCTAACCCCCGTCATCGTTGCCAGGATTGCCACAATGAACCGTCGGCGGAAAATCTATGAGGGCAAGGCCAAGGACCTTTATGAAGGTCCGGAGCCGGGCACTCTGGTCCAGTATTTCAAGGACGACGCCACAGCCGGCAACGGCAAGAAGCATGAGATCATCGACGGCAAGGGGGTGCTCAACAACCGCATCTCCGAGTTTGTCTTCACCAAGCTCAACACGCTCGGCATTCCGACGCACTTCATCCGCCGCATCAACATGCGCGAGCAGCTGATCAAGGAAGTCGAGATCATTCCGCTCGAGGTCGTGGTGCGCAACGTCGCCGCCGGTTCGCTGGTCAAGCGCCTCGGGCTTGAGCAGGGCACCCAGCTGCCGCGCTCGATCATCGAGTTCTATTATAAGGACGATGCGCTGAACGACCCGATGGTGTCGGAAGAGCACATCACCGCATTCGGCTGGGCCACCCCACCTGAGCTCGACGACATCATGAGCCTCGCCGTGCGCGTCAACGACTTCCTCACGGGTCTGTTCATGGGCGTCGGCATCCAGCTCGTCGACTTCAAGATCGAGTGCGGCCGGCTCTACGAGAACGACACCATGCGGATCGTGTTGGCCGACGAAATCTCCCCGGACAATTGCCGGCTGTGGGACATCAAGAC
>CAZNAE010000009.1:0-41944 GCA_964570695.1 uncultured Devosia sp. | reverse complement strand
GCGTTCATCAGAAATACCCCTCCTGCTTCTTCTTTTCCATCGAGCCGACGCTGTCGCTGTCGATCAGACGGCCTTCGCGCTCGGAGGTGCGGGACGCCTGCATCTCCATGATGATCGAGGGCAGATCCGACGCCGTCGAGCGGATGCCGCCGCTCAGCGGGTAGCAGCCCAGTGTGCGGAAGCGGACCATCTCCTCATGCGGCGTCTCGCCCGGCTCGAAGCGGAAGCGGTCGTCGTCGATCATGATCAGCGTGCCGGCGCGCTCGACCACCGGGCGCCTGCGGGCGAAATAGAGGTCGGGGATCTCGATGCCCTCGGCGTAGATGTAGGTCCAGACGTCGAGCTCGGTCCAATTGGAGATCGGAAAGACCCGCATGCTTTCACCGGGCGCGAGGCGGGTATTGAAGATGCGCCAGAGCTCGGGCCGCTGGTTTTTCGGATCCCAGGCGTGCTGGGCGTTACGGTGCGAAAAGATGCGCTCCTTGGCGCGCGATTTCTCCTCATCACGGCGCGCCCCACCGATCGCCGCGTCGTATTTGCCGGCGTTGAGCGCCTGCCGCAGCGCCTGCGTCTTCATGATGTCGGTGTGCACCGCCGAGCCGTGGTCGAACGGGTTGATCCCCGCCGCTAGGCCTTCGGGATTGGTGTGAACGATCAGATCGAGATTGTGCTCGCGCGCCATGCGGTCGCGAAAGGCGATCATCTCCCGAAACTTCCACTTGGTGTCGATGTGGAGCACCGGGAACGGAATCCGGCTTGGGTAGAAGGCCTTGCGCGCCAGATGCAGCAGGACCGACGAGTCCTTGCCGATCGAATACATCATCACCGGTCGCTCGAAGCTCGCCGCCACCTCGCGAAAGATCTCGATGCTCTCGGATTCGAGGGCCTTGAGGTGGCTGAGGCTTTTGGGTTCGGTCATGCGTTGGGTGCCGGCAGTTTCGGAATTGCCGGGGAGATACGCCTTCACCCCTGCCCCGGCAAGGCCCGGAAAACGGGCAAAAGGTGAACCACCCCCGAACGTTGCGCGGATCGTCTCGCGTCGGTGGTGACGTGGCGCGGTGCCGCGGGACGCGAGAAACCTGACGCGGCTCGCTGCGACCGTAAGGAAAAACATTCCAAGGCCGAAACCCCGAGAGGGCGCGGGACCGCCTGACGGCAGAGCACTGTAATACGCGTTCTTGCGCGCCTTTCCGGTAGCGGTTGCTCAGCCCGCGCGGCACACAGAAATCCCTTACCGTTTCAGGGTTTGGCGCTTGTCCGGCGCGCGGTCGCTTTTTAGAACAGGTGCATGACCAATCATCGCGACGTGCTTTCCGCCATCGGCAATACCCCGCTGATCCGCCTCAACCGCGTGTCGGAGGAGACCGGTTGCGAGATCTGGGGCAAGGGGGAGTTCCTCAATCCGGGCCAGTCGGTGAAGGACCGCGCGGCGCTGTTCATCGTCCGTGACGCCGTGGCCAAGGGGCTGCTGACGCCGGGCGGCACGATCGTCGAGGGCACCGCCGGCAATACCGGAATCGGGCTGGCGCTGGTCGCCAATGCGATGGGGTTCAAGACCGTCATCGTCATCCCCGAGACGCAGAGCCAGGAGAAAAAAGACGCGTTGCGACTCTATGGCGCCGAGCTGATCGAAGTGCCGGCCAAGCCCTACAAGAACCCCAACAACTACATCAAGATCAGCGGCAGGCTGGCGCAGAAGCTGGCGAAGGACCTGCCGAACGGCGCCGTCTGGGCCAACCAGTTCGACAACGTCGCCAACCGGCGCGCGCATCTCGAGACCACCGGTCCCGAAATCTGGGAGCAGACCGCCGGCAAGATCGACGGCTTCATCTGCGCCGTCGGCTCGGGCGGCACGCTGGGCGGAGTGTCGATGGCACTCAAGGCCAAGAGCAAGGACGTGCAGATCGGCATCGCCGACCCGGAGGGCGCGGCGCTCTTCAACTACTACGCGCATGGCGAGCTCAAATCGGCCGGCAACTCGATCACCGAAGGCATCGGCCAGGGCCGCATCACCGCCAATCTCGAAGGCATCGAGGTCGACCGCGCCTACCAGATTCCGGATACCGAAGCCCTGCCGTACCTTTTCGATCTGCTCGAGCACGAAGGGCTCTGCCTTGGCGGCTCATCGGCGATCAACATCGCCGGCGCGGTGCGCATGGCGCGCGACCTCGGGCCCGGCAAGACCATCGTCACGATGCTCTGCGACTACGGCAATCGCTATCAAAGCAAGCTGTTCAATCCGACTTTCCTTAAATCCAAGGGCCTTCCCGTGCCGCATTGGCTGGAGGCTCCCGCTTCGGTAGATTGGCGCTCCGTCGTCGAACCCGAACCCACCTAAATGTCCAGTCTAGAGTCGTGGATCGTGTCGCTGGTCCCCTATCGGGGGATCATCTACTGGATCTTCGCCGCCAATTATCTCCTCGCGATCGCCTTCGCGATCAGCGAGATCTTCCGTTCGCGCACCTCGCAGGGCTCGATCGCCTGGATCATCACACTGCTGGTGATGCCGTTTCCGATGACGCTGATTTACGCGATCTTCGGGCTCAAGGCGTTCGACGACTACGCCGCGGTGCAGACCCATTCCGGCCGCGTGCTGCGCAAAGTCCGCGCCGCCAAGACCAAAATCCTCGACCAGCCGTCGACGGCGGAATTCCCGGTGCTGGCCAATGTCTCACAACTGCCGTTCCTCGCCGGCAACGACGCAGAGCTCCTGATCGACGGCCAGGCGACGTTCGGCTCGATCTTCGAGGGCATCAGCCGGGCGCAAAGCGTGCTGCTGGTGCAGTTCTACATCATCCACGACGACGAACTCGGCCGCGAATTCGCCGACCGGCTGATCGAGCGCGCCAAGGCTGGGGTGCGGATCTATCTGCTCTACGACGACGTCGGCAGCTTCAGCTTGCCCCGCGCCTACAAGAACCGCCTGCGCGCCGCCGGCATCAAGGTCAGCGGCTTCAACCATCAGCATCGGATATTGCGCATCCTCGGGCCGACCCGCATCCAGTACCGCAACCACCGCAAGATCGTCATCGCCGACGGCAAGGAAGCGTGGATCGGCGGGCTCAACGTCGGCGACGAATATATGAGCCGCAGCAAGAAATTCGGGCACTGGCGCGACACCCACGTGCGCTTTAAGGGACCGGCAGTACTCGCCGCCGAACTGAGCTTCCGCGAGGACTGGCAATGGGCGACCAATGAGGAACTGACGGACCTGCCGACGTCGATCGAGCCGGCCGGCGACCAGTCGATGCTGATCATGCCGACCGGACCGGCCGACGAGCTCGAAAGCTGCGCCATCGCCTTCGACGACGTGATCGGCCAATCGCAGAAGCGGCTCTGGATCGTCAGCCCCTACTTCGTGCCGGACCTGTCGATGGAGACGGCGCTGTTTGCCGCCAAAATGCGCGGCGTCGACGTGCGCATCCTGATCCCGGAGAAGCCGGATCATCGCATCGTCTGGCTGGCCAGTCTCGCCTACGCCAACCGCATGGTGCACCACGGCATCGACATCTATCGCTACCCGAGCGGCTTCCTGCACCAGAAGGTCATTCTGGTCGACGACAAGATTGCCGGCGTGGGAACGGTAAACTTCGACAACCGCTCGTTCCGCATCAATTTCGAGATCACCATGTGGTTCACTGGCGAGCGCATGATCGGCGATGTCGAAAGGATGCTGCACAAGGATTTCGACGATGCCAACAAGGTCGACCGCTTCGTACCGGGATCGACCGGTGTGGTCATGCGCTTCCTCGCGCAATCGGCGCGGCTGCTCTCGCCGATCCTCTAGGGCTCTTGCAGATGACCCAATTCGTGTTCCGCAGCGACAGTTACTTGAAGACACTTCCGGCAACGGTGACCGAAATCGGCGCCGATGGCGGCATTGGCCTCGACCGCACGATCTTTTACGCGGCCTCCGGTGGCCAACCGAACGATACTGGGCGGATTGTCGGCGCCGACGGGCGCGCTGTGCCGATCGTCAACGTCATCCACCCGGAGGGCGACAAGACGCGGATCATGCATGTGCCGGCCGAAGGTGCGCCGCCGCTGGTGGTGGGCGACATGGTCACGCTCGAGATCGACTGGGACCGCCGCTACCGGCTGATGCGGATGCATACAGCGTTGCACCTGCTCTCGGTGGTGTTCCCGTTCCCAGTGACCGGCGGATCGGTTGGCGAAGATAAAGGCCGGCTCGACTTCGACATGCCGGAGATGCCGGACAATCTGCCGGAGCTCGAGGCGCGGCTCAACGCCATGGTCGCGGGGCGTCACGCGGTCACCCAGGAATGGATCACCGACGCCGAGATGGCAGCCAATCCAGGACTGATCAAAACGATGAAGGTGAAGCCGCCGATGGGCCAGGGCCGCGTCCGCCTGATCCGTATCGGCGACGTCGATCTGCAGCCTTGCGGCGGCACGCATGTCGCCAACACGTCCGAGATCGGACCTTTGAAGCTCGGCAAGATCGAGAAGAAGGGCGCGCAGAACCGGCGCGTCGCACTGCTGTTTGCCTGACGACTAGGAGATTTGAGATGCGCCTGTTGATTGCAACCTGCTTTGCGCTGTTCTCGGCCGTGTCGGTGGAGGCCGCAGAAGGCAAGATGGTCGACGCCTATTCGGGCAACCCGACCTATGTCTACACCATCTACTGGCTCGCCCCGAACTGCCAGCCGCTGCCCTTTTCGCGCAGCCACTACACCATCCCGGTCGAGCCGGCGCACGGGCGCCTCTATTGGCTTCGCACCACGGTCGCAACGCGCTACCCGGCCTCAAGCCCGATGCACGTCTGCAACAACGAGGCCCGGCCCGGCTACCAACTGCTCTACAAATCGGCCACGGGATACAAGGGACCGGACAAGTTCACGGTCGTCGTGACCTTCCCGGCAGGCGGCACGCTCGACATCAGTCGGCCGATCACGGTCCACTAGGCAACTGCTAGCGATCGTTGTCCCCGCCGTCCTCGACGTTGGGCGCGTAGATCAGCCCGCCATTGGTCCAGAGCGCGTTCTGTCCGCGTGGGACGGCGGCGCCGGTGTCGGCGCCGAAATTGCGATCGAAGATTTCGCCGTAATTGCCGACCGCGGTCACCACCTTCTTGATGAAATCCGGCGACAGACCAATGGCCGGCCCGAACGAGCCTTCGAGCCCGAGCAGCCGGCGGATGCGGTGCGTCTTGGCGGCCGCCAGCGAGTCGATGTTGAGCGACGTCACGCCCGCCTCCTCCGCGTCGATCAGCCCGAACAGCGTCCACTGCACGATCTTGAACCATTGGTCGTCGCCCTCGCGCACCACCGGTCCGAACACCGATTTGCTGATGCGTTCTGGCAGGATCAGTTGCGAGCTGGCGTCGCCCATGCCGCGCCGGATGGCATTGAGCCAGCTCGCCGGCGCCGACACCGCGTCGCAAAGACCCTTCTGGTAGGCGACCGACAAATCCTCGCGGTCCTCGTACAGCACCTCGCTGTAGGACGCCTGGTTGACGAAGGCGAATTCCTGGAGGTTCGCCAACTGGTCGCCCTGGTCGAGGACACAGACGCGCAGATTGTTGAGCTGGTAGGCGGAGACGACGTTGAGCGACTGGGCGACCATAAAACCCTGTCCGTCATAGAACATCGGCGCGACGTAGCTGGCGCGGTAGTTGACATCCCGCCGCATCGTCCAGTCGGCGTCGCGCGCCACGACATCGACGTCACCCGTCTGCAGCTCGGCGAAACGCGCATCGCCCGACAGCGGCCGGAACTCAAGCTTGCTCGGATCGCCAAACACCGCCGCCGCCACAGCGCGGCAGAAATCGACGTCGAAGCCGGTCCAGCGATTGTCAGCGCCGAGTTGTGCGAAACCGGGCAGCGGGTCGCTGCCGGCGCAGATCAGATGGCCTCGGGCACGAACCGCGGCGAGGGTCGGACCGTCAGGCGCACTGGTCTGCGCGAACGCGGGCGTGACGAGGCCGCAGAGAAGCATGAGGGCCGCAAGGCGCGTCAGCAACGTCACCGGCAATGCCCTCCTTCCTGTCGGGTGCATGTTCACCAGAGGCGCGGTGGGGTCAAGTTACGGCTGGGAGAGTAGCGGGAGCCTGTTCACCGGGCTCGCCGTCATCCCTGGGCTTGACCCGGCCATCCAGCGGAGCCTCCCGATGATGTGACACAGCCCGGTGAATCCCCGGGTCAAGCCGGGGGATGACGGCTGAGAGATTTGAGACGGTCGAAGATCGAGCGAAGCCGCCGTCAGTGCAGGATCTGGCTGAGGAACAGCTTGGTCCGCTCGTGGCGCGGGTGGAGGAAGAACTCTTCCGGCTCGTTCTGCTCGATGATCTGGCCCTGGTCCATGAAGATCACGCGGTTGGCGACCTGCCGGGCAAAGCCCATTTCGTGCGTCACGCAGAGCATGGTCATGCCGCTCTCGGCGAGGCTGATCATCACCTCGAGCACTTCCTTGACCATTTCGGGATCGAGCGCCGAGGTCGGCTCGTCGAACAGCATGATGTGCGGGTTCATGCAGAGCGAGCGGGCAATGGCGACGCGCTGCTGCTGCCCGCCCGATAGCTGGCCCGGATATTTCTTCGCCTGCTCGGGGATCTTGACGCGCTCGAGGTACACCATGGCGATTTCCTCGGCTTTCGCCTTGGGCAGCTTGCGCACCCAGATCGGCCCAAGCGTCAGATTCTCGAGGATGGTCAGATGCGGGAACAAGTTGAAATGCTGGAACACCATTCCAACTTCGCGCCGCACCTCGTCGACTTTCTTCAAGTCGTTGGTCAACTCGATGCCATCGACGATGATCTTGCCCTTCTGGTGCTCCTCAAGGGCATTGATGCAGCGGATCATCGTCGATTTACCCGAGCCCGATGGGCCGGCGATGACGATGCGCTCGCCCTTCTGCACCCTGAGGTTGATGTCCTTGAGCACATGGAAGTCGGCGTACCATTTGTTGACGCCGATCATGTCGACGGCGACTTCGTCCGACACCGTCAGCTTGCTGGTGTCGACATGCTGGTCGGTGGCGACATCGGGAAGAGTCATCGCAGCAGTCCTATCGCTTGTAGCCGACGCGCAGCCGGTCTTCGGTAAATTTGGAATAACGGCTCATGCCGAAGCAGAAGATCCAGAACACCGCCGCAGCGAACACTAGGCCCGAGGCGGGCGTGGTCGACGTGGCCCATGCCGGGTCGGTGAAGCTGTTGCGGACGGTATAGAGCAGCTCGAAGATCGAGATGATGTAGACGAGGCTGGTGTCCTTGAAGAGCCCGATGAAGGTGTTGACGATGCCCGGGATGACGATGGTGATCGCCTGCGGCAGGATAATCAGCTGCGTCATCCGCCAGTAGCCGAGCCCCAGCGATTTGGCGCCTTCGTACTGCCCCTTGGGGATGGCCTGCAGGCCGCCGCGGATGACCTCAGCCATGTAGGCGGCCGCGAACAGCGATAGCCCGAGCAGCGCGCGCAACAGCTTGTCGAAATTAACGCCTGTCGGCAGGAAGAGCGGCAGCAGGATGCCGGCCATGAACAGCACGGTGATAAGCGGCACGCCCCGGCAGACCTCGATGACGAACACGCAGGTATAGTGGACGGCTGGCATCTTGGAGCGGCGCCCGAGGGCCAGGATGATGCCGAGCGGCAGCGACATCGCCATGCCGACATAGGACACCACCAGCGTCAGGAACAAGCCGCCCCAGACAGCCGTCTCAACCTGGGGCAACCCAAGTACGCCGCCGATGAGAAGCACGCCCGAGACGACCGGGAAGATGATGTAGACGTAGAGAAGGTTGAGGCCTTTGAATGGCGCCGACGGGATCGCCAACGGGATGATGCCGGCGGCAAGCAGCACGAAGAACAGATTGACGCGCCAGCGCTCGGGGTCGGGATACCGCCCATAGATGAACTGGCCGAAATTTGCTTTGACGAACGACCAGCACGCGCCCGCGGTCTGAGCCGCGCAAGCGTTGCGGTCCGGCGAATCCCACACGGCGTTGATGAGGGTCCACTGCACCACCGGCACAATGATCCAGATGGCGATGGCGATGCCGATGAGGCTCAATATGCCGTTGGTGACGCTGTTGAAGAGGTTCGTGCGCAGCCAAGGGATGACGCCATGCACCCGCATCGGCGGTGGGGCGGCGGCAAGCAGTTCCTGGCGAACGTAAGAGAGGTCGGCTTGCGACTGCATGTCGGTCATCGGCGCACCCTCACCGTTCCGTCAGCGCAATGCGCGCATTGAACCAGTTCATCGCCACTGAAATGATGATGGAAAGCCCCAGGTAGAACGCCATCCAGATGGCGACGACCTCGATCGACTGGCCGGTCGGGTTGAGCACATTGTTGCCCACTGCGACAAGGTCGGCAAAGCCGATGGCGAGCGCGAGCGACGAGTTTTTGGTGATGTTGAGATATTCGCTGGCAAGCGGCGGGATAATGACGCGCAACGCCTGCGGCAGCACCACCAGCCGGAGCACGTGCCCGCCACGCAAGCCCAGCGCCCGCGCCGCTTCCGTCTGACCGTGGCTGACAGCCATGATGCCCGAGCGCACGATCTCGGCGATGAACGAGGCGGTATAGATGCCGAGCGACAGCGTCAGTGCGGCAAACTCCGGCGAGATCGTCCAACCGCCATTGATGTTGAACCTGGTTTTGACGGGGATCTCGAAGCTCAGCGGGTCGCCTGTTGCGACGAACGCGAGGCCTGTGACCACAACGATGATCCCGAGCGAGGCCCAGCCCGAAGGGAAACCCTGCCCTGTCGCCATACGTCGAGCAAAGGCCCAACGGCGCATCACCCAGGCGGCAATCAGCGAGATGACAAAGGCGATGAGAACCGTATTGAAATTTGGCCCGAACACCGGCCGGGGCATGAAGATGCCGCGGTTGGACAGCGAGAAATCCGGACCGAACTGGATGGCGTCCTTGATTCCCGGCAACGTGGCGAGCACGGCCAGATAGAAGAACAGGATAACGAGCAGCGGCGGGATGTTGCGCAGCGTCTCGACGTAGATGGTCGCGATCGTACGGATCAGCCAGTTGGTGGACAACCGGGCGATGCCGACGACCAGCCCGAAGATGCTGGCGATCACGATCGCCAGCGCCGAAACCACGATCGTGTCGACCAGGCCGGCCAGCAGCATGTAGCCGTAGGTCGACTCCGACGTCACCGACAGGAATGTCGTCATGTCGAAGCCAGCACGCTGGCCAAGGAAGGCAAAGCCGGAGGCGATGCCGCGCTCGTGGAGATTGGTGACGGTGTTGTGGGCGAACCAGTAGACCGTCCCGACGACGATCACGACCAGCAGAACCTGGACCGCAATGCTGCGTACCAGCGGATTATTGTACCAGCGGTCCCGGGAGACGCTCAGCCTTCCGGCATCGACTACTGCCATCACCTAGTCCCCGACTGTGACCGTCCTGCAGGACGCCTCGAACAGGTCAGGCCGGGCGCTGAGCCCGGCCTGCAAGATCATGCGATCATTCAACCGGGATACCGTACTGCAGGCCGCCCTGACTCCACTGCGCATTGAGGCCGCGCGCGAGTTGCATCGGGGTGTTCAGTCCGAGGTTGCGCTCGTAGGTGTCGCCGTAGTTGCCGACGCCCTTGATGATATTGTAGGCCCACTTGGCGTCGAGACCGATCGATTTGCCGAAGTCGTTGTCGCCCACGCCGAGCAGACGCTGGATCGCCGAGTCGTCTGATTTCGCCATGTCGTCGACATTGGCCTGCGTGACACCGAGATATTCCGCGTCGAGCATGGCGTTGGAGACCCATTTGACGATCTGGAACCACTGCACGTCGTTGTTGCGGACCACCGGGCCGAGCGGCTCCTGCGAGATGATCTCGGGCAGGATGATGTGGTCATCCGGCGTTTTCATCTGCAGGCGGTTGGCGGCGAGGCCAGACCGGTCGGTGGTCAGCGCGTCGCAGCGGCCGGCATCATAAGCGGCGTTCACGTCCGCCAGCTTATCGATGACGAGCGGCGTATATTTGAGGTTGTTCTTCTTGAAGTAGTCGGCGAGGCCGGTAACGGTGTCGGTGCCGCCCTGGACGCAGATGGTAGCGCCGTCGAGGTCCTTCACGTGAGCGATGTTGGCCGACTTGCGGACCATGAAGCCTTCGCCGTCATAGTAGTTGACGCCCGCGAAGGTGAAACCGAGCGTCGTATCGCGCGACATCGTCCAGGTGGTGTTGCGGACGAGCAAATCCACTTCACCCGACTGCAGCGCGGGGAAGCGCTCCGTACCATCCAGCGGGGTATACTTCACCTTGTCCGGATCGCCGAAAATGGCGGCCGACACGGCGCGGCAATAGTCGACGTCGAAGCCGGTGTACTTACCGGTCGAGTCCGGATTGCCGAAGCCCGGCAGGCCGGTGTTGACGCCGCACTGCACGAAGCCCTTGGCTTTCACGTCATCGAGAGTGCCTGCGTACGCAGCCGTGGCGCCCAATCCGAGCACGGCTGCCAGTGTGAGAGAAACGACGAGTTTTTGCATGAATGTCGCCTTACTTTCCTGACCCTGTTTTGTCCCGGGGTGAGTGTCCCCCCTCCCGGCGGCCCCTGCCGACCATTTGGTGACCAGGGTGCTAACGGCCATGGAAGCGGCAACGGAGGGGCGCGTCAAGCGGTTAGCCAAAACGTTTGGGCTAAATCTGCTGACGGGCTGGGCAATCCGTGCTTCCGGCCCGAAATTTGAGCAGGCTGCCTAGCGATTTCGCCTCAACTCTGAGCAGTCAGCGGATCGGCGGCGCGTACTGGATGCCGCCGTCTTTCCAGAGCGCATTGAGCCCCGGTTGCAGCCCGAGGGGCGAGGTCGGGCCGACATTGCGGTCGAACAACTCGCCGTAATTGCCGACGCCCTTGACGATCCGGTACGCCCAGTCCTTGGTCAGCCCCAAAGGCGCACCGAAATCATCGTCGCCGACGCCGAGCAGGCGCTTGATCTCCGGATTGTCGGAGCCGACCATCTCGTCGATGTTCTTTTGCGTCACGCCGAGCTCGTCCGCGTCGAGCAGCGCGAAATACACCCAGCGGGTGACCTTGAACCAGCGGTCATCGCCCTGCGCCACCAGGACCGCGAGCGGTTCCTTGGAGATCGTGTCGGGCAGGATGACGTAATCGGCGGGATTGGCGAATTTCGAGCGGTCCGCGGCGAGCCCGGATGAATCGGTGCTGTAGGCGGTGCACTTGCCGTCCTCGAAGGCTTTGACCGTTTCGTCGTGGCCGGCAAAGGTCAGCGGCTGGTAGGTCAGCTTGTTGGACGCGAAAAAATCGGCGGCGTTGAGCTCGGTGGTCGTCCCCTGCTCCATGCAGATCGTGGCGCCAGACAGATCGTGTACCGAGCTGGCGCCGGCGTCCTTTTTCACCATAAAACCCTGGCCGTCGTAGAACAGCGTGCCAACGAAGGTCACGCCGAGCTGCGTGTCGCGCTCCATCGTCCAGGTGCTGGTGCGCGCCAGCACGTCCACCTGCCCCGAGCTCAGCGCCGTCCAGCGATCCTCCGTGGTCGTTGGCGTGAAGCGGACCGCCTTGGGATCGTTGAAAATCGCCGCGGCCAGCGCCCGGCAGTAATCGACTTCGAGGCCCGCCCAGTTATTGTCGGCGCCGAGCTCGGAAAACCCTGGCACGCCCTCCGTGACGCCGCATTGCACAAACCCCTTGCCCTTGATGTCGTCGAGCTTGTCAGCGAGCGCCGGCGCGGCGCTGACGAACGCGGCAACAAGGACGAAACTGGCGAGTTTCATGGGCATCGGGATGTCCGTGGGATGCTGATTGCACGGAAACGGCTATTGGTGGATACGTCAAGCTGCACGGGACAACTAAATGACCAAAAAGCATGACGGTCTCGTCTCAGCCGAGACGATCCTGACCCACACCGGCCGCCAGCCTGAAACGAACCGCGGCTACGTCAACACCCCGGTCTACCGCGGCTCGACCATCCTCTTTCCAACGCTCGACGCGCTCGAAAGCACCGAGCCCCGTTTCGACTACGGCCGCACCGGCAACCCCTCCTCCGCCGATGTCGAGGACTGCATCACCGCGCTCGAAGGCGCCGCCGGTACGGTGCTCGCGCCGAGCGGTTTATCGGCGATTTCGCTGGCGCTACTGACCGTGCTCAAGGCTGGCGACGATTTGCTGGTGACCGACAGCGCCTACCAGCCGACGCGGCGCGTCTCGGACGGCGTGCTGACGCGGTTCGGCATCAATGTCCGCTACTACGATCCACGCGCCGACCTTTCGGCGCTGATCACCGACAAGACCAAAGCGATCTTCGTCGAGAGCCCCGGATCGCTGACCTTCGAGGTCCAGGACTTGCCGGCGATCGTCGCTCTCGCCAAGCCGCGCGATATCGCTGTGATCGTCGACAATTCCTGGGCGACGCCGCTCTACTACCGGCCGCTGGCGCTCGGCGCCGATCTGGTCGTCCACGCCGGCACCAAGATGTTCGTCGGCCATTCCGACGCGATGTTCGGCACCAGCTCGGCCAATGAGAAATGGTTCAAGGCGCTCAAGGAAACGCACACCCGGCTCGGCCTTTGCGCCTCGCCCGATGATTGCTTCCTGGCATCGCGTGGGCTGCGCACCCTCGCCATCCGCATGAAGGAACTGGGTGAACGGTCAGTCGCGATGGCGAGCTGGCTCGAAGGTCAAGCAGGCGTCCGCCGAGCGATCCACCCTGCCCTGCCGAGCCATCCCGACCACGCGCTCTTCAGGCGCGACTTCACAGGCGCCGGCAGCGTGTTCTCGGTGCTCCTCGAACCGAAGCCGCGGGCCGCACTGGCCGCGATGGTCGACGGTTTCGAACTTTTCGGCATGGGCTGGTCGTGGGGCGGCTATGAGAGCCTTTGCTTGCCGATCCATCCCGAGAAAATTCGCACCGCCGTCCGATGGACAGAACCCGGCACGATGCTCCGGCTGCACATCGGGCTCGAAGGTTTTGACGACCTCAAGGCCGATCTGGCCGCGGCCCTGGAGCGATATCGCGCCGTTTGAGCGCGAGATAGCGTTTCAGCGACGACATCGGCCGCGCAGTGATGTGCCCGGCCGGCGAGATGCTGAACATCCACCCCCGCCGCGCAAAACCCCAGCGTACTGCGTACGCCCCGAGGATGCCGACGATCGCCCCCGCGATCACGTCGCTGGGGTAATGCACGCCCTCCGTGATCCGCGACAGGCCGATGGCCGAGGCCAGAACGAGAGTGGGATAGAACCAGCGGCCGGAGAGAAAACCGACCACCGCCGCGAGGGCGAACGCCGTGGTCGAGTGCCCTGACGGAAAGCTCTGATAGGTCCAATCCGCCCAGTTCGGGTGGAACCCGAAGAGTCCCGTCTCGTCGTAATGCATCGGCCGGCCGCGCCCGACGAGCCGCTTCACCAGTGTCGTGAACAGGCTCGGCAGGCCGACGCCCAGGAAGATAAGGCCGTAGAGCGCCGCGAACTGCCAGAGCATCAGCCGCATCAGTTTCCAGCGCACGAAAAGGGCGACCAGCACCGTGACGATGAACAGCACGGCCGCCGGGATGAGGATCCAGCCCGACTCGCCATAGGGCGTGATTTGCGCCAAGGCGTCCCGAACCGGCTGCGGCCAGCTTTGCGCCCAGAGCGAAACCTGGTGATCGAGCGGCAACGCAATGGCGAGCAGCGCCAGCGCGGCCGCGACCGGCATCCACCAGCGTGCCTCGCCCAGGCCCAACGGCCACGCTCTTGAAAGATCGGTCATCGTCCAATGCTCTAGAGCTTCGGGTCTCGGGTCAATTGCCTCGCGGCCTTGCCCTTTTGGCTGGGCTCCGGTAACGGATCAAGCTGGAATTCGGGGTATAGCTCAGCCTGGTAGAGCACCGGTTTTGGGAACCGGGGGTCGAGTGTTCGAATCACTTTGCCCCGACCATTCTTGCGGCCTCAGAGGATAGCGATGACTGCGCGCATTTACCGTCCTGCTCCCAACGCCATGCAGTCCGGCAAGGGCAATTCCAAGAGCTGGGTGCTGTCCCATGAGCCGGCAAGCGCGCGCGAGATCGAGCCGCTGATGGGCTACACCGCGACGAGCGACACCCAGACACAGGTTCGCCTGTCGTTCGAGACGCTCGAGGAAGCCGAGACCTACGCCCGCACCAACGGCATCCCCTATTCGGTGCAGCCGCCGCACAACTCGGCGCCGAAACGCTCGAGCTATCCCGACAATTTCCGCTTCGACCGCAAGACCCCCTGGACTCACTGAGTGTCCGCCGCCTCCGAACTGGCCCGGCTCAGACGCGATATTGAGTCACTGGAAGAGGAAGTGCGGGTCAATACCGGGCCGAAGGCGAAGGCGCCGCTTTCATCCGCCGAGCGCCGGACGTTGAAGGGCGAAATCCAGGGCCTGATCCAGCGGCTTGACGAGCTTGGCGGCAAGCTGACCGGCTAACCCCCTACACCTCGCTCAGCTTGGTCCACTTTCCGTCAGCCTTGCTCGAGGCGATCGAGGCGGTGATGAATTCGACGCCTTCGACGCCGTCGGCGAGAGTGGGGAGCAGCGGAGCAAATGCCTTGCCGTCGCCGCGGATGACGGCGGCGAACTGACTGTAAAGCGTGGCGAAAGCCTCAAGATAGCCCTCGGGATGACCACCAGGGACGCGGACGTTCATCGAGGCCGCGGGCGGCTGGCTGATGGCGCCGCCGCGGGTCAGCAGCACTTTGGGTTTCCCCAGTTCGCTGAACCACATGTAGTTCGGATTGTCCTGCCGCCATTCGAGGCTGGCCTTCTCGCCATAGACGCGGAGCTGCAGGCCGTTCTCGTTGCCCGGCGCCACCTGGCTGGCCCACAGCATGCCGCGCGCGCCGCCCTGGAAGCGAAGGAGGATGTGGACGTTGTCATCGACCTTGCGGCCCTTAACGAAGCTCTGGAGGTCGGCGCTGACCGCAGCTGTCTTGAGGCCGGTGACGAAGCGCAACAGATTGTAAGCATGCGTACCAATGTCGCCGATCGCCCCACCGGCGCCGGAGCGTTTTGGATCAGTGCGCCAAGCGGCCTGCTTGTTGCCGGGGTCGGCCGGCGTCGACAGCCAATCCTGCGGATATTCCGCCTGCACCACGCGGATCTTGCCGAGCGCGCCGGACTTCACCAGCTCACGCGCCTGCCGCACCAGTGGGTAGCCGGTGTAGTTGTGCGTCAGCAGGAACTTCGCGCCGTTCTTCGGCTTAATCGCCACCAGCGCCCGCGCATCGGCCAGCGTCGAGGTCAGTGGCTTGTCGCAGATGACGTGGATGCCGGCTTCGAGGAAGGCCTTGGCCGGGCCGTAGTGGACATTGTTGGGGGTGACGATCGAGACCACCTCGATACCGTCCGGACGGGCCGCCTCCTTCTTCGCCATCTCCCCGTACGAGGTATAGATGCGGTCGGGCGCCAGCCCGATATTCTTGCCGGATTCCCGGGCCACCTCCGGCCGTGAACTCAGCGCCCCGGCCACCAAGTCATAGTCGCCGTCGAGCCTGGAAGCGATACGGTGCACGTAGCCGATAAAGGCTCCCGTGCCGCCGCCCACCATGCCGAGACGAATCTTGCGCGCGCCTGTTTCCGCCATCTAATCCTCCTACCGGTCCAGGCCGAGCATCTTGCGATTGGCTGCCTTGTCGGTGCCGCTCGACGCGAAATCGTCGAACGCCCGCTCGGTGACGCGGATGATGTGGTCCGCGATGAACGGCGCGCCTTCGGCGGCGCCCTGCTCCGGATGCTTCATTGCATCCTCCCACTCGAGCACCGCCCAGCCGTCGAAATCGTATTCGGTCAGTTTCGAGAACACCGCCGCCCAGTCGACGTGACCGTCGCCCAGCGAGCGGAAGCGGCCGGCGCGTTGCACCCAGCCCTGGTAGCCGCCATAGACGCCCTGCCGGCCGGTCGGGTTGAATTCCGCGTCCTTGGCGTGAAACATGCGGATCTTGTCGTGGTAGATGTCGATGTAGGCCAGATAATCCAGCGCTTGCAGGATGAAGTGGCTGGGGTCGTAGAGGATGTTGGCGCGCGGATGGTTCTTGGTCGCCTCGAGAAACATCTCGTAGGTGACGCCGTCGTGTAGATCCTCACCCGGATGGATCTCGTAGCAGACGTCGACGCCGTTGCGGTCGAACTCGTCGAGGATCGGCACCCAGCGGCGCGCGAGTTCGGCGAAGGCCTCTTCCACGAGGCCGGCTGGGCGTTGCGGCCAAGGATACATGAACGGCCAGGCGAGCGCGCCCGAGAAGGTCGCATGCACCTTGAAGCCCATATTCTTTGAGGCCTGTGCCGCCCATTTGAGCTGCTGCACCGCCCATTCCTGCCGCGCCTTCGGATTGTTGTGGACGCTCTTGGGCGCAAAACCGTCGAACGCCGTGTCATAGGCCGGATGAACCGCGATCAACTGACCCTGAAGATGCGTAGTGAGGTCGGTAATCTCGACGCCATGCTTGTGGGTCGTGGCGTGCAGGTCGTCCGCATAGGCCTTGCTGGTCGCAGCCTTTTCGAGATCGATCAATTGGCCGGCCCAGCCCGGAAGCTGAATGCCTTTATAGCCGAGGCCGCCCGCCCATTTGCTGATGTGATCGAGGCTGTCGAATGGCGCGGTATCGCCCGCGAACTGGCCCAGGAAAATGGCCGGGCCCTTGATCGTCTTCATGATGCGCTCCCTAGCGGGGCGGGCTTCGCGCCCCGCCTCTGATGTACGTTCGTCGGCGCGAAACTTGACGCTCCGTGTCGAACTGTCAAGGCGCCCAAAGCGCTACACGTCGTCGAACAGCTGATCGGCGAAGTGGACCTTGACGTCGCCGCCAGTCACCACCTCGTTGAGGGCTGCAAAGAGCTCCTTCATGTGCGGCAGTTCCTTGTGACCGCGATGTGCAGCATCATCCTCGAAGCATTCGGTCAGCACTGCAGTGTCCGGCCGGCCGAACCGCGGGTTGAGCTCGAAGAAGATGTTGCCTTCCTCGGCCCGAACCTTTTCGACGAGGGGCTGGATACGCTCGAGAAAAGCGTCGCGCGTTCCCGGTTTGAAGTGCAGCCATCCGACGACGAACTTCATGCCCACACCCCGGAAATGGCGTTCCCGGCGCCTGCCGCCGGGAACGACGAGTTGGTCTGCCTACTTCAGCAGCGCCTGCGCATCCTTCGGCGTCAGCGCCTTCGGGCGATCACAGGTCGTGGTCAGGGTGATCACCTTGCCGGTCTCGCCGGCTTTGAGCAGCGACGTCATGACATCGACGGCATGCAGCGCCACGTCGAGGCCGCAGCGCGCGGCCCGCTTCTTTTCGATTGCCTGCATCATGTCGGCGAGGCCGGCGGTGCGGTAGTTGGCGCGTGGTGTCGCGGTATCGAGGCCCTGGTTGGCCTTGCCGAAGGGATGATCCCACGGCTCGACCTTCTGCTTGGTTCCGGACTTGTCGGTGATCAGGATATCGCCGCCAAAGAAGTTCGGATCCGGCACATAGATCGAGCCTTCGGTGCCGTAGAGCTCGATATTGTGGTGGCCGTGGCTGAAGGTGTCCCAGCTGGCGCCGATCGTAATGATGGCGCCCGAGTGGAACTCCAGCACGCCGTGGATGGTCGTCGGCGTGCCGACCTTGATCTTCTTGCCGGTCATTGGAACGTTCGGCGTGGTGACGGTGCGGGTCTTGCTCGCCATGCCGCTGAACGCCGTGACGCGCTTCACCGGCCCGATCAACTGGATAAGGTCGGTGACGTAATAGGGGCCGATATCGAGGATCGGGCCGGCGCCGACCTGGAAGAAGAAGTCCGGATTGGGGTGCCAGTGCTCCATGCCGCGGCTCATCACATGCGTCGTGCCGTGCGTGATCTTGCCGAGCTTGCCGGTGTCGATGAGGTTGCGCACCTGCTGGTGCGCCCCGCCGAGGAAAGTATCGGGCGCCGAGCCGACCCGCAGGCCGCGCGAGTCCGCCGCCTTCTTCAGAGCCTTGCCTTCCTTGAGGGTCAGCACGAACGGCTTTTCCGAATAGGCGTGCTTGCCCGCCGAAATCGCGTCCATCGACACTTGGTAATGCGTGGCCGGAATCGTGAGGTTCACGATGACGTCGATCTCAGAGTTCTTGAGCAGCTCATCGGGTGTCATCGCCGCGACGCTGAATTCCTCGCTCCGCTTCTTGGCGGCGGCCGGAATGATATCGGCAACGCCTCGCACCTCGAGGCCCTTGAACATTGGAGCGAGCCGCAGATAGGCCGCGGAAATATTGCCGGCACCCATGATGCCGACGCCGTAGGTCTTTGCCATTTTCTTCCCCTAGACCTGACTCAGGCCCACTTCTTGACGGATTCGATCGAGCGGCGCGCAAAGCGGATCGCATCGCTCGGCTTGTCATGTTCCATGACGAAATAGATCGCCTTGGTCTTCGCCTTGGCGTCGGCAATCAGCGTCTTCCAGTCGAGTGTGCCCGTACCCACGTCGGCCCAGCCGTCTTCATCGGCCAACTGGCCGGCCGGCGCGATGTCCTTGACGTGGATGGCCGTGATGCGGCTGCCGAGCTTGTCCATCCAGGCGACGGGATCCTCACCGGCCTTCACGACCCAGGCGAGATCCATTTCCCATTGCAGCTCCGGAGAGGAACCAAGCAGGACTTCGATCGGAGCCTTGCCGTCGGCGCCCCTGGCAAATTCCCAGTGGTGGTTGTGGTAGCCGAAGCCGATGCCCGCTGCATTGAGCGCTTTGCCGATCTTGGCGAGACCTTCGCCGAGCTGCGCCCAACTGCCCTTGCCCTCGCGATAGTTGGAAGTCGGCGGGGCCGGGCAATAGATCGTCTTGATGCCGACGGTCTGGGCGATCTTGATGGCGGAGTCGGTGTCCTCGAGCGCCGTGTAGCCGATATGGGCGGTCGGCATCACGAGGCCGGCCTTCTTGAGGCTCGCGGCGAGCGCTGCCGGATCGCCGAACTGGCCGCCCCAGCCCTCGACCTGCGCGTAGCCGAGCTGCTTCAGGGTCTTGAGGGTGTCGTCGAGCGACTTTTCGTTCCGGGCGCTGTAGAGCTGGTAGGAGAAATCCATGTTCGCAACCTTCTAGGATTTGCGCCCGCCGCGGCAAGGCCGGAGCGGGTCGCTGGAGGACTGTGATCGAGATGTTGCAGAGGCCGCCGCCGGCGACCCCTGCAATCGACAGGACTAAAGGCGGGCGCCGCTCTGCGCCTCGAAGACCGAGCCGCGCGCCGGATCGAAGCCGATGGTGACCTTCTGGCCCGGCGCCAGGTGAATATCCGACGAGCACCGGAACGTCACGGCCTGGCCGGCGAGTTTGGTCCACGCCACCGTCTCCGAGCCCATCGGCTCGACCAGCTCGATTTCGCTCTGGGTGCGGAATGGCATCTTCTCGGCCTCCGCCCCGACGAAGATGTGCTCGGGGCGCACGCCAAGAACGGCGCTGGTCTCTGACGACGGCGCGTTGGTGAAGCTGTAGCCGTTGAGCGGCACCGGCGTGTCCCCGGCAGTAAAGCCCGACCCGCTCAACTTGCCGTTGAGGAAGTTCATCGTCGGCGAGCCGATGAATCCGGCGACGAAGATGTTGACCGGCTTATTGTAGATCGTGTGTGGATCGGCGAGCTGCTGAATGATGCCATCGCGCATGATCGCAATGCGATCCGCCAGCGTCATCGCCTCGATCTGGTCGTGCGTGACGTAGATCATGGTGTTCTTGAGCCGCTGGTGCAGCCGCTTGATCTCGACGCGCAGGTCCGAACGCAGCTTGGCATCGAGGTTCGAAAGTGGTTCGTCGAACAGGAACACATCAACGTCGCGCACCAGGGCACGGCCGATGGCGACGCGCTGCCGCTGGCCGCCGGAGAGATTGGCGGGCTTGCGTTTCAGCAGCGGCTGAATCTGCAGGATTTCCGAGGCGCGGGCCAGACGGGCGGCAATCTCGTCCTTCTTGAAGCCGGCGACCTGCAGGCCAAACGACAGATTCTTCTCCACCGTCATCTGCGGATAGAGTGCGTAGGACTGGAACACCATGCCGATGCCGCGATCCTTGGGTTCCTCCCAAGTCACGTTCTTGCCACCGATGAAAATTTGCCCGCCATTTATGTCGAGCAGTCCGGCGATGGCGTTGAGCAGGGTCGACTTGCCGCAACCCGAGGGGCCGAGCAGGACCAGAAACTCGCCGTCCTCAGCTGTGACATTGAGCTTCTGCAGGACCTTCACAGCACCAAAGCTGATGTCCAGGTCGCGGACGGATACTTGTGACATGAATTCAGCCCTTCACTGCGCCGGCCGCGATCCCGCGCACGAACCACCGGCCTGAGACGAAATAGATGATGAGCGGAACAGCAGCCGCTTCGATCGTCGCCGCCATGTTGACGTCGTATGCGGGCACACCCTGCGTAGTATGCACGATATTCTGCAATTGCACGGTCATTGGCCAGTTGGGACGACCGGCAAAGATCACGCCGAAGAGGAAGTCGTTCCAGATGCCGGTGACCTGCAGGATCAACGCCACCACCGTGATCGGCACCGACATCGGCAGCATGATGTAGAGGAAAGTCTGCCAGAAATTGGCGCCATCGACACGCGATGCCTTGAACAGCTCGGGCGGAAGACCGGCGTAGAAGTTCCGGAACAGCAGCACCAGCACGGGCATACCGAAGATGGTGTGCACCGTGATGATGCCGGCGAGCGTCGAGAACATGTGCACGGTTCTGAGGCCGAGGATGATCGGGTAGACCACCACCTGGTACGGCACGAACGCGCCGAAGATCAGCAGGCCGAAGAAGAAGTTGGCGCCTTTGTACTTCCAGAAGGAGAGTGCATAGCCGGTGAGCGAGGAGATGCCGATCGACACAAGCACCGCCGGCACAGTTATCTTGACCGAGTTCAAAAAGCCCGGACTTAGACCCGTGCAATCGCCTCCGGTGCAGGCATGCAGCCAGGCGTCGATCCAGGGCTGGATCGTCGGCTGCTGCGGCAGCGACAGGATGTTGCTGGCGAGCACCTCCGGCATGGCTTTCAGCGAGGTAATTATCATCACATAGACGGGGATCAGAAAGAAGATCGCCGCGATGATGAGATACGCATAGAGCCCGATCCTGCCGATCGTGACGCGCTTGGGACGGTTGCCCCAAGGTTCACGGGCGGCCCTGACGGCCGCGCCCATCGTTACCGCGCTCATGTCGTCACTGCCTTTCGTCCGGCAAACAGCCTGTAAATACCCACGCCTCCAAGAACGATGATCACCGGGAGCAGCATGGTCGTCGCGGCGGCCATGCCCTGTGCCGCGTTCTGCCGGTCGCTCAGCATCTGGAGCACATAGACGGCCGGCATCATGGTTGCGTTGCCGGGGCCGGCGCCGGTCATGGAGACGATAATGTCGTAGACGCGCAGCACGCCGATGCACTGCAGGACCACCGTCGTCGCCACGGCACCGCGCATCATCGGCAGGGCGATGAAGAGGTAGGTCCGCCAGGTCGGGATACCGTCGACGCGCGCCGCCTTCCAGATCTCGGCGTCAACCCCGCGCAAGCCGGCAAGCAAGATGGCCATGGTCACGCCGGCGCCCTGCCAGATCCCTGCCACCACCAGTCCGTAGATGGCGGTCTTCGCGTCGTTGAGCGGGGAGAAATAGAAACTCGTCCAGCCGAACTCGTGCATCGTGGCGTTAAGGCCATAATTGGGATCAAGCACCCACTGCCAGACGAGGCCGGTGACGATCAGCGACATCGCGAACGGATAAAGGAAGATCGTGCGCAGCAGGTCTTCCTGCTTGATGCGCTGATCCATGAACACCGCAAGGAGATAACCGAACACCAAATTCGCGATGATCGACAGGACGCCGAAGAGCCAGATGTTCTTTACGGCGGTCAGCCAGATATCGGTTGTCCACAGGCGCTCATACTGGCGCAGGCCGACGAATTTGTAGTCCGGAAAAACCACGCTGTTGGTGAAGGAGAAGTAGATCGAAAGGCCAATGCCGAAGATGTACACACCGACCGAGACGATCATCAGCGGGATGGTCGCGATGATCGAGGCGATTGGGAGCTTCTTTCTCGTCCGGGCAGCCATTTCCTACGCCTCTCTGACGCGGCTGGAGCGCTTTGTCCGAGGGACGGAGCGAGCCGCAGGACCCGCCCGCAGATCACCGATGCCTGCAGCAATCGCCGATAAGCCCGCCCCCAGACGAACGCGCAACGCGTCGCCTGAATAAGAAGGGGCGCTGTCGATGACAGCGCCCCTGAGGATACTACTAATCAAGTAGCATTCTTGATGATGGTCACGTAGTCGGCCTGAGCCTGGTCGACCGTGTAGGTCGGGTCGTTGAAGAACTTCGTGAAGAGGTCGTTCATCTGGTTGGTCGTGTCGTTCGACAGCCAACGCTGGGCACCCGTCACGATGTCGTCCGGATGGTTGTTGAGGACATCGAGGGTCTTCTGCATGCACGGGTCAGCGTTCGACAGGTCGACGTCGCCGCGGACCGGAGCCGAGCCCTTGGCATTGTTAAACGCCAACTGCACGGCCGGGGAGATAATGAGGTTGGCCAGACGCTTCTGAGCCGCTTCCTTATCCGGGTCGGTCTGCTTGGGGAACACGAAGACGTCGCCGTCCGTGGTCACCGTCGGATGGCCTTCGTCGAGGCCGATCATGCAGCCGAAGTCCTTGCCACCGACTTCGCCCTTGGCGGCGAATTCGCCACGTTCCCAGTCGCCCATGATCTGCAACGCGGCCTTGCCGGAATCCACCAGTTTCCAGGTGTCGTTCCAGTTGCGGTTGGCGTAGCCGTCATCGGAGAAGTCACGCAGCGACTTGAAGGCGGTGAACACGGCCTTCATCTCGGGGCCACCCGCAAGCGTCAGATCCTTGTCGTGCAGGATCTTGTCGCGGTTGGCGTGGCCGAGCATTTCAGTCTGGATCACGCCGAAGGCGCCGGCAATCTGCCAGCCGCCGCCGTCGCCGCCGATGGCGAACGGAATGATGCCCGCCGCTTTCAGCTTGGGCGCATCGGCCAGGAATTCCTGGAAGTTTTTGGGCTCAGCCAGGCCTGCGGTCTTGAACGCGGCCTTCGAATACCAGCCCCACGCCCAAGAGTGAATGTTGACCGGCACGCACCACCAATGACCATCGACGATGCAGCCAGCGGAGACTTCAGCCGGGCGGATGAGTTTCGCCCAGTTGCCGGCCGTGGCCAGGTCGGTAAGGTCGAGCAGCTCGTTGTTCTTGATCAGCTCCTCGTACTCACGGCCCGGGTTGAACTGCGAGGCGCCCGGTGGGTCGCCACCCTGAATGCGCGTCATGTCGGTCGAGCGAGCCGTGTTGCCGTCGGCAATGGCGTCGTCGACCCACTTGTCGCCCGAGCCGTCGTTGTTGAACGCGTCACGGAACGTGTGCACCGCCGCGGTCTCGCCCGGGGACGTCCACCAATGGATGACCTCGAGGTCCGCCGCGAACGATGACGTCGACGTGACCAGCACGGTAGCAGCCGCCGCTAGGGCGACCACCGAAAGTTTTTTCATACTGAATCCTCCCAACGTTGACCGGAAGCGGATGCGTCCGGCCCTTCCAGCCGGCCTGGCGGCGACCTTCTTAAGAAGTCTCCCGACCGGCGGCATGAAATCGATTACACGGAAGCTCCAACGAGTTCAATGCAATCGATTACAATAGTTTCAGACACTTCTTGCACCGCTGTCAAGATCGAATTAGACAGGCTGGACTTCCGACGGCGAGAGGGGCGCTGTCAATCATGGACAACGGCAAAAAAACGCCGACAATTCAAGACGTTGCGCGCCATGCTAAGGTCTCCGCCGCTACCGTAAGCCGAGTGCTGAGCGCGCCGGAACGGGTATCGGAGCCGACCCGCCTGCGCGTGAATAGCGCCGTTCTTGAAACCGGCTACACGATCAATCAGGCAGCCCGCAGTCTGCGCCTGCAGCGGGCCAAAACGATTCTGACGGCGATGCCGGGAATCGGCAATCCGTACTATTCGACGATCCTCGACGCGGTGGTGAATACGGCGACCATACGGGGCTATGGTGTGCTCGTCACCGGCCGCCTCGGCGACGATCCGGCGCGCTGGCTTTCGGACTATTTCCTCTCCAACCGGGCCGATGGCCTGCTGTTGTTCGATGGCTTCCTCGACACCCGCAGGCTCCATGCCGTGACCGGCGAAGGCTCGGCGCTGCCGCTGGTCGCTGCCTACGACGAGCTGCCCGATCCGCAGATCAATTCGGTGATCACCGACAATCTGCAGGCGGCCGAGCGCGCCGTGCAGCACCTTTACGACTACGGCCACCGGCGCATCGGTCACATCAGCGGCCCGTCACGCAACACCTTCCCCAACGAACGGCTGGTCGGCTTCCGGAAGTCGATGTTCGAGCATCGGCTTGGGGTACGCGAAGACTGGATTGTGCCGGGCGACTACACCATGGAAGCCGGACGCGCCGCCGCGGAACACTTCGCGGCCATGGCCGAACGCCCGACGGCGATCTTCACTGCCAACGACGAGATGGCGATCGGCCTTATCGCGACCTTCCGCAAGCACGGCATCGAATGCCCACGCGACGTGTCGGTGATCGGCTTCGACGACATCGGCGTGGCGCAGAACTACTCACCCGCCATCACCACCATGCGCCAGCCGCGCGAGGAGATCGGCCGGATTGCCACCGAGACGCTGATCAACATCCTCGAGGGCAATGTCACGAGCCCTGCCCCGGTCCGCGTGGTGCTGCAATCGCGGCTGATCATCCGCGAAAGCACTGCCCGCCTCGGCGCCTGACGGCTGACAGCGCCCTCTGCCTGCGTTACATGCAAGCCACGGCCCCGTAGCTCAGCGGATAGAGCAGCAGCCTTCTAAGCTGTTGGTCCCAGGTTCGATTCCTGGCGGGGTCGCCATTGCAGCACCGGCATCGCCCCCAATGGGTGAACGTTACACCGAAGTAAGCTGCAAACTGGGCCGGAAGCGGTCGCCTTCATCCACCGGTGGTGTACGCTTTTCTCGCGAGTCGCTAACTCCGGTGAGGACCGATGGCCAACGACCTTCCCACCTTGCTGCCGACGCAGGCGCATGACGAGAGTTTTGCCGGCGTCACCTATCATCTCGACGGCGAACTGGTGCCGGTACTGACGGTCGACGTCAGCCGGCAGTCGGTGTTCTTCGAACACCATATCCTGCTGTGGAAGCACCCGAGCGTGCGCGTCGCGCTGCGACCGATGAAAGGTGCGCTGAAGCGGATGATGGCCGGGATGCAAATCTTCGTGACCGAGGCGAGCGGGCCTGGCCACATCGCCTTTTCCCGCGACGGCGCCGGTCACATCGCCCCGATCCACCTCAAGGCGGGACAGGAACTGGACGTGCGCGAGCACCAGTTCCTCGCGGCGACCGGCAACGTCGAATACACCTTCGCCCGCGTCCGCGGCGTTGCCAACATGCTGTTTTCGTCGACCGGCTTCTTCATCGACAAGTTCCGCGCCCAGGGCGACGCGATCCTCTGGGTGCATGGCTACGGCAACGTGTTCGAGAAGGTTTTGGCGCCGAATGAGCAGATCGACATCGAGCCGGGTGGCTGGCTCTACAAGGACCCGACCGTGCGCATGGACACCGTCATCGACAAGCTCTCGAGCGGCCTCTTCGGTTCGGTCGGCAACCTCATCGTCAACCGCTTCACCGGACCCGGCCGCGTCGGGCTGCAGTCGATGTACCTGCACTACCCGACAGAGGAATAGCCGGCTATTTCCCGGTAACGCGCCAGATCGCGTTGCCGACGTCGTCGGCGAGCAGCAGGCTCCCATCGGGGGCGATGGCGGTGCCGACAGGGCGGCCCCAGGCGCTGCGCTCGTCCTCCGACAGGAAGCCGGTCAGCAGCTCCTTCGGCGGGCCGGACGGGCGGCCATTGGCGAAGGGCACGAAGATCATCTTGTAGCCCGAGAGCGTGCTGCGGTTCCACGAGCCGTGCTGGCCAATCGCCATGCCAGACGAAAGGCCGGGCAGCGTATCCTCCGGCACCCAGCAGAGGCCCAGCGAGGCGGTGTGGCCGCCGAGCGCGTAGTCGGGGGTGAGCGCCGTGGCGACCAGCGCTGCATCCTGCGGTACCCGGGTGTCGACCGTTCGCCCCCAATACGCAAACGGCCAGCCGTAGAAGCCGCCGTCGCGCACCGAGGTCAGATAGTCGGGCGGCGTCTCGTCGCCCAGGCCGTCGCGCTCGTTGACCACCGTCCAGATCATACCGGTCGAGGGTTCGCGGGCGAGGCCCACCGGGTTGCGGAGGCCCGAGGCGAAGATGCGGTGAGCCCCCGTTACGAGATCCAGCTCGTGGATGCAGGCCCTGCCCGCCTCGATGTCGAGGCCGGATTCGCCGATATTGCTTTGCGAACCGACGCTGACAAAAAGCCTTTTGCCGTCCACACTGGCGATCAGATTGCGCGTCCAGTGCCCTCCGGTGCGGAATTCGATCAGTTTGCGGCCGGGGCCGGTGACCCGGGTTGTCGCGGTGTCGAACGGAAAGGCCATCACGCTATCGGCGTTGCCGACATAGAAAGTGTCACCGATGAGCGCCATGCCGAAGGGCTGGCTGAGGCCAGCAAGGAACGTCTCGCGCACCTCCGCGACGCCATCGCCATCGCGGTCGGCCAATAGCGTAATGCGGTTGGCGCTCGGACCGACGGCACCGGCCCGCGCCAGCGTGGATTGCAGGGCGTAATCGAAGAGGCTCGACGGCCGCCACGGCACGAAGCAGGATTCTGCAACCAGCACGTCGCCGCCCGGCAGCACGTAGATCTGGCGCGGATGGTCGAGGCCGGTGGCGAAGGCGTTGACCTTGAACCCTGGCGCGGCGGTCGGCATCATGCCCTGCGGCCAGCCGCGCGCCGTCGGCATCTTCAGCGACGGCACGGCCTGTTCATAAGCCTCGGGGATCGCGGGGGTCCGGCCAAGCGCCTGCGTGGCCGCCCTGCCCCGCGCGCCGCGGAACCAGATGGCGCCGGCGCCGATCAGCGCGACGAATTGTGCGAAGATGCGTGAAATGCTCATAGACCGGCTCCCCTGGCGCCATCAATTGCGCCGTTTTGGACAGAAGTCGAGGGAGCCGCCCAGGGCTTGCGTCGAGCCGCAGCGGCGGGTGAGATGCCTGCCAACCATCTTCGAGCCTCAAGTGAATCATCGAACTAAATCAGCGCCCGAGCTAAAACTGCTCGAGTGGGACGAGAGCGGGCTCGCCTTGCTCCGCGCCTTGAACACGCCGCGGCAAAAGCTGCACCTCGGCGGACCGGAATCGGAAGCCAAGCTGATCGATCGCCAGACCCGCTACCTGACCTCTCACCTGCCCGGCGACACTGAGATGCTGCGCATCGGGGCAGATGGCGAGATCGTTGGCTCCATCGGCTATTGGGAGATCGAGCGGAACGGCGAGCCGGCCTACGAAACCGGCTGGGAGATATTGGCGGAGCATCACGGCCGGGGCATCGGCAGCGCCGCGGCGGGTGCCCTAATGCACCGGCTGCAAGCCGTTGCCCGCCACCGCTACGTATTCGCTTTCCCGACGCCCGAGAATCCGGGCTCCAACGGCATCTGCAGGAAGCTCGGGTTCGAGCTGATCTCCACCGAGGACGCGGAGTACCCAAAGGGCGTGTTCTCGCCGCACAATATCTGGCGGCTCGATCTCAGCGCTTTTCCGCGGCCCGCTTGAGGCCTGGCAGCACATAGGCCTTCCAGCCGCCCGTCACCTGCTCGTAGAAGGGCCGCACGGCATCCGGCGCGAACTGGTCCCAGCCCTCATGCATCAGCCGGACGAGAGTCTTGTTCGGCCCATCCGGGATGAGACTGATGTGCACCATGGTCTCGGGTGTACCGGGCTCAAACCAGCTGAAGGTGAATTTGTTCGGCCTGTCGATCAGCGCGATCGTGCAGTGCGTGGCGCCCCCCGTGTCGCCGCGCTTTCGGGCCTCCGGATCCTGCTGCATGAAGAAGGTCGCCCCGACAACGGCACGATAATCCATGCAGCCGAGCCAGGCTGGCACCGTGGCTTCCGAAGTCAGGACATCCCAGACATGCTCGATCGGCGCGGCGATCGAGATTTCGGCAATAATCGGCAGCAGGGGCGCTTCGCTCATAGGTCCAACTCCATCTGCGGCTTCGGGGCGTCCGCTTCTGCCAGCTGCTTCAGCCGGCCGAGCTTGATGCTCCAACGCTGCTCAAGCCAGCCACTCAGCAGTCGGAGCCTTTGCCGCTTCAGGGAATAGACGTTTTCGCGGCCGTGTCGTTCCTCGGCGATAAGATCGGCATCCTTCAGCAGGCGCAAATGCCGCGAAATCGCCGGGCGGCTGATGGCGAACGCCGCGGCAAGCTCATGGACCGGCCGTGGTCGCTCCTGCAGCAGGACGATCAACGCGCAGCGTGTTTCGTCGGCGAGAGCCGCAAATTGCAGAGCCGGGGTCATGGTGTCTCGTAACAATATCGTTACGCGTTATACGTAACGCATCTGTTACGCGTCAAGCGTGTGTTGACAATGCCGAATGGACGCAGCGCACCGTTAGGCCATAATCAAGCCGTTGCTGTGTATGATGGAGGGCGAGGAGACAGATTTGACCAATCCGGCGCATAGCTCTGACGTTCGCCCCTGGTGGGGCAACAGGCGAAAGTTCTCGCTCGCCGAGTTGATCGCCGACGGCATCGTGCACGGTATCGGCATCGCTTTCGCGCTCAGCCTCGGCACCGTGCTCATTGTCTTCGCTGCCATCGGCACCGCGCGCTCGGAGCTGCCGGCCATCATCATCTATCTGGTGTCGCTGCTGACGGTGCTCGGCGTCTCGCTTGCCTTCAACCTCGCGCCGGTCGCCAGCGGCTTCCGTAAGGTCATGGCACGGCTCGACCAGGCGGCGATCTTCCTGTTCATCGCCGGCACCTACACGCCGTTCCTCGCCGTGCTGAGCGGCACGCCGGGGATCGAATTGATGTTCATCCTGGTGTGGGGCGCGGCGCTGATCGGCATCGCGCTGAAGCTGATCGTCCCGCAGCATTTTGGCCGGCTGGCGATCCTGCTCTATCTCGGCATCGGCTGGAGCGGCGTTCTCGTCTTCCACTCGCTGGCGGCCACCCTGCCCCCGGTCGCGTTCTGGCTGCTTATCTCAGGTGGCATCACCTATTCGGCCGGCATCGTGTTCCATCTCTGGGACCGGCTCAAATTCCAGAACGTGCTGTGGCACATCTTCGTGGTGGCCGGATCGATCCTCCACCTATGGGCGATTTTCGACTGCATGGTGCTGAGCCGGCTCTGACCGGTCTCTCGTCCGCCCGGCTATGGCGCGCCGATGCGCGAGCTTTCCATCTTGTCGCCGACCTTGAGCCCGATCTCGACCGATCGGCCGCCGGGGATTTCGAGCACGAAACGCACCGGAACCTCCGACGGGATGGTTGTCGTATCCATCGGCCGCGCGTTGACATGGATGGTCTTGACGGTCCCATCGGCGCCGATGAACACCATGTCGAGCGGGATCATGGTGTTCTGCATCCAGAACGCCGTCTGCTCCTCGTGGTGATAGTCGAACAGCATTCCAGCATCGGGTGCGAGCTCGGTGCGGAACATCAGCCCGCGCTCGCGCTGCGCATCGGTGTCGGCGAACTCGACGGTGAATGGAAAGTCGCCCTTGGCCGTGTGCAGCACGACGCGATTGTCGGCGCTGCAGGCGGTCGCAACGCCCAGCAACAGCAGCAGAGCAGCCAGCCGGACGGCCGCGAAAGCCGATCTGAAGATGCCGAGAAAAGTCATGAAACTGAAGGGGTTAGTGCGAGGACGGAGCGTCGCCCCAGCCGTCCGGCCGGATCTCGGCGACCATCAGGCCCTTAGGCCCGGTACCATAACGCACCAGCACGAACTGGCCGGGCCGCAGCTCGGTGATGCCGAAGCGCCGGAGCGTCTCCATGTGCACGAACACATCCGGCGCGCCGTCGCCAGCCGAGAGGAATCCGAAGCCGCGGATGCGGTTGAACCACTTCACTTCGAGCCGCTCGAGCTTGCTCGTCGGCTCGACCGTGACGTGCGTGCGCGGCGCCGGCATCTGCGCCGGATGACGCGCGGTGGACTCGTCCATGGAGAGAATGCGGAACGCCTGCAGACCGCCCGGACGGTTCAGCGCCTCGACCACCACCCGCGCGCCCTCATAGGCGGTCTGGTAGCCGTCGCGGCGGAGGCAGGTCACATGCAGCAACACATCGGGACGGCCATCATCGGGGACGATGAAGCCAAATCCCTTGGCCACATCGAACCACTTAATGGAGCCAACGATTTCGATGACGTCGACTGTCGAGCCAGCATCGGTGTCCATCCCGACGCTGTCATGCGTCTGGATACCGGGCTTATCGCCTCCGGCTGGAAGTTTAGCCGCCATGCCCCCAAACGCCTCTTCGTACCATTGCCCCGTCGCAAGCGGGGTACGCAGTCAATGGACTCACCTTGGCCGATTCACTTTCAGAAGTTAAGGAGTCGTTGCAAAATTGTTGGACAGCGCGCGCGGCTATTCACAACACTGTTGCAGCGATGGCGCAGTGGCGGTCTGCCGGATCGGCCGCGCAGCGGTTCGAGCGGCGAAATACTCGGATCGAGCTGGTCCAGAACGGTGCTCTGCCGCCTGCCGACGTTCCGCCCCTCGCGGGTAACCCAGCGCTAACCACCCGGCTTAGCGCCCGCTTCACTGCGATTATCTAACATTGTTCCGAACGCCGCATCGAGCGGCGCGGCTTCGGAGCGCGCCATGCGACAGCTATCCATCGCACTGATCTGCGCACTGAGCCTCGCCGCCTGCTCCCTCTCGCCACCGCGCGATCTCTATGCCGGCTACTCGCAGAACTTCGGCACCTATGTCGCCAACAGCGGCGTCGATACCTTTTGCCTCGTGCCGAAACTGCGGCTGGCGCTGTGGAGCATCGAGACCTTCTTCGGCCGCAAGGTCGTCGTCACCTCGGGCTATCGCAGCCCTTGGCACAACGCCGACGTCGGCGGCAAGGAAGACAGCTACCACATGAAGTGCATGGCCTCGGACATCTTCATCCCCGGCGTCGATAAATCCCGCCTCATCGCCTATGCCTACCGCAACGATCTGATTGGCGGTCTGGGCTGCTATCCGGGCCAGACCTTCATCCATATCGACGTCCGCGACCGGCCGCCCGGCTGGTCCCATCCGGTGACCTTCTCGGGCTGCTGACAAGCCGATTTCGAGACTTGCGCCGCCCTGCCGCTGACTCTATAGACCGCGGGCGCCGGAAAGCGCCCTTCGTCTATCGGTTAGGACGCCACCCTTTCACGGTGGAGAGAGGGGTTCGACTCCCCTAGGGCGCGCCAGTCCCGCGATTGACGGGACAAGGCGAACGTTGATACTGAGCCACCAGCGAGGTCAGGAAAAGTTGCAGACTTTTCCGGTTCGAACCTCGCGCCAAGCATAAAGACCGCGCCCATCGTCTAGCGGTCAGGACACCGCCCTCTCACGGCGGGAACAGGGGTTCGATTCCCCTTGGGCGCGCCAATCCCTTCACTCAGATTTTGCATCAGTCCGGCCCGGATCCGGCCTGCCGATCATGTCGTCCGGCGTTTCGATCATGGCTGAGGGGCGCGGCTTTCGGGCAAGCTCTCCTCAACCATGAATGGAGAACTGCCATGTCGCACAGCGGACGTTGTTTCTGCGGAAGCGTCACCATTGAAGTCACAGGCGAGCCCGCCGGCATGGGGTACTGCCATTGTTCCTCCTGCCGGTCGTGGTCGGGTGGACCGGTCAACGCCTTCACGCTGTGGAAGCCGGATCAGGTCCGCATCACCAAGGGCGCCGAGTATGTCGGCACCTACCAGCAGTCGGACAATTCGCAGCGCCAGTATTGCACGCGATGCGGCGGTCATTTGATGACCCGGCATCCGCTCTGGGATTTGGTCGACGTCTTTGCCGCGACTATCCCAAGCGTGAAATTCGTCCCCGGCGTTCACGTCAACTATGCCGAGACCGTGCTGCCGATGCGCGACGGCCTGCCCAAGCTGCGGGACTTCCCGCCGGAACTGGGCGGCTCGGGCATCGCCGTCGCCGAATAGATTCGGTCGCCCGCCAAAAGCGTAGGGCTCGGCTTCGGCGGGCCCCTTTTCGCATTCGAAAGATTGGTTCAGGCAGCCTTGGTGGCGCTGACCGCTGTCGGCACACCCGCGGTGGCGTTGCGGCTGTTCCAGACCACCCAGTACTTCCCGTTACTGTCGGGCACCAGCACTTCGGACGGCCGGTTCATGTGCGCGGTGAACTGCGCCTGGTTGCGGGCTTCGAGGGCCGCCGCCTCGCGCTTGTCGAAGGGTCCGTGCGACCGACCCTCGAAGTCGATCCACCACTTTCCCCGACTTTGAATGACAATATAAAGCGCAGTCGCCATGATTTATTGAGCCGCCACAACCCCAATGGGGTAGAACTAACATGCCGCGCCGCCACTCGCACGGCGGGCGGCCGAGTTTCGCACAGGCGCGTAAAACCGGGCTTTTAGGCCCGCAAACCTTACCAAAGCTTATGCTAGCTTACGCATCGATAATGTTCCTTTGGCGCCCGCGTCGCCCATATTCCACGATGGAGCGATCCAACTGGGTCGCGAAAGCGTTGGGTCAATCATGAACAAGCTCGCCATTCGCATTGCTGTGGCCGTTGTTGTGCTTGGAGCGGCTGCGGCCGCCGGCTGGATGTACCTTGCCCCGTCTGAGGCGCGCGTCGAACCGGCAACCGTCGAGGTCACGCGCGGCGATATCGAACAGACCGTGCTCGCCACCGGCGCACTCGAGGCCAATTCCGTGACGAGCGTCGGCGCCGAGGTGTCGGGCACCATCCAGACGCTCTCGGTCAAGCTCGGCGATGACGTCAAGAAGGGCGATGTCATCGCCCAGATCGACTCCACCAACCAGCAGAATGCCGTGAAGTCGGCGCAGGCGTCGCTCGTCAGCATGCAGGCGCAGTTGCAGTCCAAGCAGGCCGACCTCACCGGCGCGCAGGCCGCGCTTGACCGCGCCACCAAGCTTTCACAGCAGAAACTGCTGTCGGACGCCGACCTGCTGACCGCCCAATCCGGCCTGGCGTCGGCGCAGGCGGCGGTTGGCGAGCTCAATGCGCAGATCAGCCAGGCGCAACTCGCGGTGGACGATGCCAATCTCGCTTTGTCGCGCACCAAGATCGTCGCGCCGACCGACGGCACCATCGTCGCGGTGCTGGTGACTGAAGGCCAGAGCGTCAACGCCAACCAATCGACGCCGACGATCGTCAAGATCGCCGATCTCGATACCATGATCATCAAGGCGCAGGTTTCGGAAGCTGACGTCACCAAGGTGGCACCGGGCCAATCGGCGACGTTCACCATCCTGGGCGATCCCAACAACAAGATCCCCGCCACCCTCTTGTCGATCGAGCCGGCACCCGATGCCATCACTACAGCCGACAACGGCCTCTCGAGCACCGACAACGCCGTGTACTACAACGGCCTGTTCTCGGTCGCGAACCCGGATCACCGGCTGCGCATCGCCATGACCGCGCAGGTGACCATCGTCATCAACACCGCCAAGGGCGTGCTGACCCTCCCCGCGTCCGTGCTCGGCAACGCCACGCGCAGCGGCAGCTACCGCGTCCGCGTCTACGACCAGGCGACCGGCACGTCGCATCCGGCCGAGGTCAAGATCGGGCTCAACAACAACATCACCGCCGAGATCTCCAGCGGCCTCAACGAACATGACCTGGTGCTCGCCGGCGGCAGCGCCGTCGCAGCAACGGGCGCGAGCGCCACCCGTGGCGCTGGCAACTTCCGTGGCGCCGGCGCCGGTGGAATCCTCGGGATAGGCGGCGGAGGCGGCGGAGCCCGTCCGCGGGCCGGAGGCTGACATGGCCACGCCGCTGATTTCGCTGCGCGGCCTGACCCGCCGGTTCGTTACGGGCGCCGAAACCGTCACGGTGCTCGACGACGTCAACCTCGACATAGAGTCCGGCGAGATGATTGCCATCGTCGGCCAGTCGGGCTCCGGCAAGTCGACGCTGATGAACATCCTGGGCTGCCTCGACAAGGCCAGCGCCGGCACCTACGAATTCGACGGTCGCGACATCGGCCGGCTCGGCCCGGATGAACTGGCAGAACTCCGCCGCGAGCATTTCGGCTTCATCTTCCAGCGCTATCAGCTTCTCTCCGACCTCAACGCGGTCGAGAACGCCGCGATGCCGGCGATTTATGCCGGCCTCAACAACGGCGCGCGCAATGCCCGTGCCACCGATCTATTGAAGCGGCTCGGACTCGGCGACCGGCTGCGCAACCGGCCCGGCGCCCTGTCGGGCGGCCAGCAACAGCGCGTCAGCGTGGCCCGGGCGCTGATGAACGGCGGCGAGGTGATCCTCGCGGACGAGCCGACCGGCGCGCTCGATTCCAAGAGCGGCGCGGATTTGATGGGCTTGCTCAAGGAACTACACGGCGAAGGCCACACCATCATCATCGTCACCCACGATGCGGCCATCGCGCACCAGACCGACCGCATGATCGAAATCAGCGACGGCAAGATCATCGCCGATACGCGCATCACCGCCGCATCGGCCTCGGTCGCCGCCGCGCCGCGCCCGAAGGCGCGCCGCAACCCGATCGAGTTCATCGATCGGGGCCTCGAGGCGCTGCGCATGGCGTTGCGCTCGATGGTCGCGCACAAGCTGCGCACGTTCCTCACGATGCTCGGCATCATCATCGGCATCGCGTCGGTGGTCTCCGTGGTGGCGCTGGGCCAGGGCAGCCAGCAGACAGTGCTCGAAAACATCGCCTCAATTGGCACCAACACCATCAACATCTATCCCGGCACCGGCTTCGGCAATCGCGACCAGGGCCGTATCCGCACCCTCCTGCCCTCGGATGCCGACGCCATCGGCACGCAATCCTATGCCGACAGCGTGACGCCGCGGGTCTCCACCAACCAGTCGATCCTGTTCCAGAGCGTTGCGGTAAACACCCAGGTCAGCGGCGTGGGCGTCGACTATTTCCGCGTTAACGGCTCGGTCATGAACGAGGGCAGCAGCTTCGATGCCACCAGCGTCGACACCCGCGCGCAGGTGGCGGTGATCGACACCAACGCCCAGACCGCGATCTTCACCCATGGCGAAAATCCGATCGGCCAGGTGATCGTCGTCGGCAAAGTGCCGGTTCGCGTCATCGGCGTCGTCGCCGTCGCCACCACCTTCGGGCCGGGCAATTCAAACCCGAGCATCTACCTGCCCTATACCACCGTGATGGACCGCATTCTCGGCCAGCACTATCTGAGCCAGATCACCGTGCGCGTCGCCGACAGCGCCGATATGGACACCGCGCAGTCGCAGATCACCGACCTGCTGACCCGCCTGCACGGCGGCAAGGTCGACTTCTTCCTCCAAAACACCAACACCATCCGCGACACCATCCAATCAACCAGCCAGACGCTGACACTGCTGATTTCGGCCATCGCCGTGATTTCGCTGATCGTCGGAGGCATCGGGGTGATGAACATCATGCTGGTCTCAGTGTCGGAACGCACCCGCGAAATCGGCATCCGCATGGCGGTCGGCGCGCGCCGCGGCGACATCCTCAGGCAATTCCTCACCGAAGCAGTCCTCGTCTGCATCGTCGGTGGCGTCGCGGGCATCGGGCTCAGCTTCCTCCTCGGCTACGGCCTGACGCAATTCCTGTCGGGCGCGCGGCTGGCGTACTCGACGCTGTCGATCGGCGCGGCCCTGCTCTCGTCGACGCTGATCGGGATCGTCTTCGGTTTCATGCCGGCCCGCTCGGCGGCGCGGCTCGACCCGGTGCAGGCGCTGGCGCGCGAATAGTCAGCGCTTCGAGCGGTCGATGCCTTTTTGCACGACGGCCTGCATCGCCTTGCGCGCTGCACCGGAATCGCCTGCCGAAATAGCGTCTGCAATCGCCTGATGCTGAGCCACCGAGGCAGCTAGACCCTTTGCGCTCTCAACCGGCGAGGAAACCGTCAGCATGGCCACCAGCGCCACCTCGATGAGGGTCGAGATCGACAGGAAGAACGGGTTGCCCGCCGCATCGGCGACGGCGAGGTGAAAGCCAAGGTCCGCATCGACGAAGGCTTGCGGCAGGATGGCTGGATCGCTCATCTTTGCCATCCAGCCCTTGATCGCGGCCATCTGGTCCGGCGACCTCCGGATCGCGGCGAGCGCGGCGGCCTCGGGCTCCAGCGCCATTCGCATCTCGCCCAGATGTTCGAGAAAGGCCGTCGAAAAGCCGAGGCGTGCGTGCCAGACGAGGACATCTGGATCAAAAAGGTTCCAGTTCGCCCGCTCGCGCACCCGCGTACCGATCCGCGCCTTGGCCTGCAGCAGGCCCTTCGCCGACAGCGTCTTCAGCGCCTCGCGCAGGACCGTGCGCGACACGCCATAGCGCGCAAGCAGGTCGCTGTCGCCGGGAAGCAGGCTTCCCTCCTTTTGCCGCCCGGAGACGATCGAGAGCCCCAGATCCTCGACGACCCTGCCGCCATGCGACCGGGACGTCGAGCTGGTCTGGTATTGGTGCGTTGAAGGCCTGCTCGGCAAGACTGATAATCCCCGTCCGAACCCGCCGGACTCGTATCGCGAGACATCCCCGCCGCAGCGCAGTTGGTGGGCCGGCCGGTGCCGCCGTCCTGAATTCGCCCCAACGGCAGCTATTCTGACGTTATGCAGCCGTGCCAACTGGCGTCAACGGCGGAGGATTTCGAAAATATGCTTTTTGGGTTGGCGCGCCGATAAGGACGCCGGTTATGCGGCGTTCGACCATCAGCGCGCCGCGAACGATCCACGCGTCGTCTGGTATTCCGGCTAAGTCCCAACCCCCACGAAATAATGAGCGCTTCGGACTTGGCCTGACCGCCACTAACATGTCAGTGTCGCGCCGCTTTCGACGGAGAGAACGAATGGCCAATTTGAAGACGCGGCGGGTGGGCAAGACGACGCTTGAGATTACTGAACTCGGCTTCGGTGCTGCTTCCGTGTCGGCCAATTTTGTCGCGGTAGCGGACGAGATGGCGCGCACCACCGTCGGGGCGGCCCTCGACGCCGGCATCAACTATGTAGACGTCGCCCCGCAATACGGTCTCGGCCGCGGCGAGCACCTCGTCGGCGACGCGCTGCGCGACCGGCGCAAGGGCGTCGTGCTCTCCACCAAGGTCGGCGGCCTGCTGAAACCCTATGCCGGCGACCGGCAACGCGGCAGCTGGGTCAAGCCGTTCCCATTCGAGATCGTCTACGACTACACCTACGACGCGATCATGCGGTCGTACGAGGACAGCCGGCAGCGGCTTGGCCTGGCCGAGATCGAGATTCTCTACGTCCACGACATCGGACCGATGACGCACGGCGCCGAGCAGAACGCCATCCACTGGAAGAATTTCTGGGACGGCGGCTATCGGGCGATCAGCGAACTCAAAGCGTCGGGCGCCGTCAAGGCGATCGGGATTGGCGTCAACGAGTGGGAGGTCCTGATGGACGCCATGAAGCTCGACTGGGACGTCTTCCTGCTCGCTGGCCGCTACACGCTGCTCGAACAGACCTCGCTCGATCCGTTCCTCACCACCTGCGTCAAGCGCGGCATTTCGGTGGTGGCCGCGGCACCGTTCAATGGCGGCGCCCTGATGGGGACCGGCAAATGGAATTACGCCAATGCGCCCGAAGCCATCATCAAGCGGGTCGCCGAGCTCGAGGCGTTCTGCAAAGCCCACAACGTCCCGATCGGCGCCGCCGCATTGCAGTTCGCCCTCACCCATCCTGCGGTGATCAGCATTCTCACCGGCCCGAAATCGCCCGAAGAGCTGAAGTCGACGCTGGCCTGGTGGAACACGCCGATCCCCGCAAGCTTCTGGAGCGATCTCGCGGCGGCAAGGCTGGTTGCCCCCGGCACGCCGCTGCCGAACGGCAACGCGACCTGATCAGCCTCCGTAACGCTTCAGCACGGTGGCGGTCGTCGTGCGGCGGACCTCGAATCCGAGTTTGCGGTAGGTTTCCACTGCAACGAAGTTGTCGGGAACTGCGTGCAGAAATGGCGTCTCGCCGCGCGCGACAATCGCCAAGGCGCCAACCGACACCAGTTGCTTGGCGTAACCTTTCCCCCGGAAGTCGGGGTGGGTGCACACAGCGCTGATCTCCGTGAAGCCGGCCGGCCGCATGCGCTCACCGGCCATCGCAACCAACCGCCCATCGTGGAAGATGCCGCGATAATCCCCCATCCGCCACGTCTCGGAGGCGAAGGGGCCGGGTTGGGTCAACTCCACCAACTCGACCATCGCGGCCACGTGCGACTGTCCAAGGAGGGCTATCTGAGCGGTCACGTCCACCGCCACCGGGGATTGGGCGACCATCTGCAAGACGTCGAAGACATGCTCGGATTCAAAGCCGTCTGGCAGCCGCACAGGCTTTGAGCCGGCAAGCGCGCATCTGCTGCCCGGCGCGACCAGATCGACAAGGCCGCTCAGATCTGCCGGTGCAGATTCATCGATTGCTGCGAAGATCGCGACTTCGGGTCGATAGGCGCGCACTGCGCCGCTGGCTCGACCCAACCCGGCATGCGCACCGATGAGCGAATGCCACGCCGGATTGTCGAGCGGGTGCGAGGCCATTCTACTGCAGCGTTTCGGCACCCTTGCCGAGCACTTCCTTGACCTTGGAATTGATCTGGTCGAGCGAGTAGGGCTTGGCGAGGAACTCGACGCTCTGGTCGTCGGCGATGTCCTGGCGGACGTTTTCCTCGGCATAGCCGGAGACGAAGATCACCTTGAGGGTCGGCAGCTTCTTGCGCACCTTGATCAGCAGCGCCGGGCCGTCCATTTCGGGCATCACCACGTCCGACACCATCAGGTCGATCTGCCCGCCGATATCGTCGAGCACCTCGAGCGCCTGCTCGCCGGAATCCGCCTCGAACACCTCGTAGCCCGTCGCACGCAGCGCGCGGGCCGAGAAGGCGCGGACATTATCTTCGTCCTCGACGAGGAGAATCCGCTCGTGCCCGGTGAGGTCCTTGACCACCGTCACGGTCGAGGTTTTTGCGACCGTCTCGCCCTCGGCGACGACATGGCGCGGCAAGAAGATTCGGAAAGTGGTGCCCTTACCAACTTCCGATTCCGGATAGATGAAGCCGCCGGTCTGCTTGATGATGCCGTAGACGGTCGAGAGCCCGAGGCCGGTGCCCTTGCCGAGTTCCTTGGTCGAGAAGAACGGCTCGAAGATCTTCTCCATGATCTCGGGCGGCATCCCGGTGCCGGTGTCCTCGACCTCGATCAGCACATAGTCGGCGGGCGGCATGCCGGTGTACGTCATCCCCGACGCTTCGCCCTCCATGACGTTGCGCGTGCGAAGCGTGATCGAGCCGCCGTTCGGCATCGCGTCGCGCGCATTGACGACGAGGTTCACCACCACCTGCTCGAGTTGCACGAGGTCGGCCTTCACCGGCCAGATGCCGTTCCCGTGGTCGACGTGAAGCGTGATCTGCTCGCCGATCAGCCGCTTCAGCAGCACGGTCAGATCGTCGATGTGCGTCGGGATTTCGAGAATCTGTGGACGCAGCGTCTGCCGGCGCGAGAAGGCCAGCAGCTGGCGCGTCAGCCCCGCGGCGCGGTTGGCGCTCTGCTTGATCGACATCAGATCGGCAAAGCTCGGATCGCCCGGCTTGTGCTTGAGCAGCAGCAGGTCGGAGAAGCCGATGATCGCCGTCAGCACATTGTTGAAGTCGTGGGCGACGCCGCCGGCGAGCTGGCCGACGGCCTGCATCTTCTGGCCCTGGGCGAACTGCGCCTCGAGCTTGCGCTGCTCGGTCATATCGAGCGCATAGACGTTGACGCGCTCGGGCGAGCCCTCGCTCTCCTCCGAGCTCGACAGATAGAGCCGTACCGCTGGGTCGCCTTCGCGCGCGAGCTGCGCGTCGACCGGCTCGATCTCGGATTTATGCGCCGCTGCGGCCGCCCGGGCTTCGTCGAAGCGGGCGCGGCTGGCGTCGGAGAGCAGTTCGGTCAGCGCGACGCGGTCGAGCGGCCGCTCGCTGCCGGACCAGCCGAAGATGCGGCTGAAGGGCGCGTTGGTGCGCACGATCCGGCCGTCCCCGTCGAGCGTCGCGATAGCGAACGGCGTGTCGTTGAAAAACCGCGCGAAGCGGATTTCGGACGCGCGCAACGCCTCTTCCTGCTGCACGCCGCCGCGACGGTCGAGCACCAGCGTGCGCGTCTCGCCCAGCTCGCCGTCGGCGAGCCGCGCGGCGCGATGCAACAGACGGACCGGCACTGCTGTCCCGTTGCGTGTGACGAGGTCGATGTCGATGATCTCGGTGCGGATTTCGCCATCGGCGCGGCCGCGCATCAAAAGGCTGGCGCCGTCGCCGCGGACGATGTCGGCGAGCTTGACGGTCCCCGCTTCGAACTCCGCGAGGTCGTAGCCGAGCCAGTCGGCGAGCGTCGAGTTGAGATACTGCACCCGGCCCTTCGGGTCAGCGGAGAAGAAGCCGGCCGGCGCGTGGTCTAGGTAGTCGATGGCACGCTGCAGTTCGAGGAAGGCATTGTCCTGCCGCTCGCGGTCGCGCGTGATGTCCTCGACCGACCAGAGCACCAGCGGCTTGTCGGCGCCCTCGACTTCCGGCAGCGCCCGTACGGCGACGCGGTACCAGACGGGCTTGCTGCCGCCAACGGCTGATCCGCTGAGGCCGCCGATCAGCCGGATGTCCTCGGTGGCGGGGCGCCCATCGCGCGCTGCACGCGACAATCGGTACACCGCTTCGCTTGCCTCGGGCTGTCCGGCGAAGAGCCGCGGCACGCCAACCGGCACACCATCGCTCACTCCTCCGGTCAGTTCGCCATACTGAGCGTTGACGTAGCTGATCTTGCCGTCGCGGTCGCAGACCACCGCGCCGAACGGCAGGCTGTCGACAATGGCGCGCGAGACGGTGTGGGTCTCTTCGGCGGTCGCCCCGGCAAAGCGGAAAATGCCTGCGGCCAGCGCAAAGAGGCAGAACACACCGACGACGGCAAGAACGCCGACAAAGATCAGGATCGCGTCAGGGGGAATGTATTGGCCGAGCGTCGAAATCGCGACGGCGACGATGATGAAGGCGACGGCCAGCGCCACCACCCGCCACAGGCCCGAGATGCTGCGGGGGCGTGACACCAGCGGGCTCGGATAATTGTCCTCGTCAGCCGGCATGCTGGACATCCCCACGGCCCTCCGCGGCGCCCGAATCAGGCGCCCATCAAGCTCTAGCAAATGGCCGACTCGCCCGGTAGCGCCCAACCGCAATGCCCAGCGGTTGTCCGTACTTCTCCACTAGGCGCTCCAGGCTTTCTTGTCCTTCATCCGCATGACGAAGCCGATCACCTGGGCCACCGCCTTGAAGTGCTCGGTCGGGATGACCTCGTCGATATCCACCGCGGCGAACAATGCCCGCGCTAGCGGCGGATTCTCGACAATCGGAATATCGTGCTCCTTGGCCATCTCGCGGATGCGGAAAGCCACGTCGTCGGCGCCCTTGGCGAGGCAGAGCGGCGCCTTCATGGACTTGTCGTATTTGAGCGCCACGGCGAAGTGGGTCGGGTTGGTGATGATGACGGTCGCCTTAGGTACGTTCGCCATCATGCGCCGGCGGCTGCGCTCGTTGCGCACCTGCCGGATGCGCCCCTTGATCTTGGGGTCGCCTTCCATCTGCTTATATTCGTCGCGTGTCTCCTGGACCGTCATCTTGAGACGCGTCCACCAGCGCTGCCGCTGATAGACGTAATCGGCGAGCGCGATGACGGTGACCACCGCGAGCACCGCGCCGAAGACTTTGAGGCCCATCTCCTGAAACGCCGGCAACAGCGCCGCCGGATCTAGCGTTATCATCGTCTCGAGCCGGTCGCGCTCCGGCCAGAGCACCGCGAAGGTTACCCCGCCGACGACGGCGATCTTGAACAGGCCCTTGACGAAGTTGATCAGAGCGTCGCGCGAAAAGAGCCGCCGGAAGCCTTCGCCCGGCGACACCTTCGACAGCTTCGGCATGATCGGATCGAGCGACAGCAGCGGCCGGTGCTGCACCA
>CAZNAE010000008.1:0-44868 GCA_964570695.1 uncultured Devosia sp. | reverse complement strand
ATGCCGAGCGCGATATCGAGGCCGAGCGAACCGGTGGAAATGGCTTCGACCTGGGCGATAGCGCCCTCGCCGAACTTCATCACCGTGCCCTTGCCGAAATTGCGTTCGATCTGGCTCAGCGCTGCCGCCAGCGCCTTGTCCTTGTCCATTGAACCCTCGATAACCCGAAGCGGTGTGGCTGCTGCTGCCATAGCGATTCCCCTTATTCCATGCCGCCCGGGCGGGCGCAAAGCGCGATGGACCGTCCATCGTCTGTACGTACTTTGTTCTCATTTTGTTTCAGAAGTGTCAACGGGGGAAATGAGGGAGCGGGGCGGTTTGAAGTAGCGTTTGAGACACTCTACCGAAAATCCGCAGCGTGGAGCGCCGCCGCTATCTGCGGGGCGCCATCGGTGGTGTCTATGGCGGCCATTGAGTGACGCCGCTTCGCCCGAGGCTCATGGTCGGTGGCGACGAAACCAGGGCTCGGAGAATATCGTGTCGAAGAAAGCCGCGTTTGCCATTGCGGGCGTTATCCTGTCGCTGACGCTCATAAATGGGGCGGTAGCACAGCAGAAATCTGGAGTGGTCGGCTCGGGGCCGCCTGAGGACGTCTCACTGGACGTGACGATCGCTGCCGATGGCGGGATCACGCTGTCGCAGAGTGAAATCCACCTCGCGCTTGGCGGCTACTATCGGTTCAACCTCGACTGCCCGCCGGGGCTCGCGAACGAGGCCGGCATCAGCTTCGTGGCGCCAGACCTGCTGGAGAATTCGCATCTGCGCATTCTCAGCGTCGGCGATCCCAAGACAAAGGGGGAGATCAATTTCCACCTGCAGGGGCTGAACTTCCGCATGATCGAGTGCGAGGGACTGAGTCTGGCGGCGCGGTTCAGCTTCAATCCGATGCGCAAGGGAACGTACGCCTTCACGGTGTCGGACACGCGCGATCCGCCGCATGAAGCAAAGGGCGAATTCGTCGTCGAGTAAGCGACGGCACGGCCGACCGGCCTGAGGGTCTTCAATGGTGATGCAGGGAAAAGGCGGTCCACTTCTGTGGACCGCCTTGGCATTCCCGTTGTCAGAAGAGGGCGACAATTAACAAGGCCAGCGTGGGCGCCTCAGGTTAACGGCGCGTTACCGAAAGCCGAACAAGGCTCGGTCGCGGAGGCCCCGTCGTACGCTCAGCCGGGTTCGCGCGAGTTGTAGATGACCTTGTCGCCGCTACGCGCACCGGTCCGGATGGTGCGGATGCGGAAATAGCTCGGCTTCTTCCAGCCATCGATGCGCTTGGCCTCGGTGATGGCCTCGGCCTCGTCGGCGGCGACAATGCGCAGCGCCTCGTGGCGAAATCCCTCCGGGCCGGTGCCGTCGGGGAAATACGAATCCATCACGTAATGCGAGTGTGCCATGCGCGATCTTACCGGAGTTCAGGGCCGGTTGCTCGCTTTATCTCAATTTCGTTCCGCGGCATCGTCGACAATAATCATACTAAGCGGCTTGCGCGGCGCCCCCCGTTTCGCGCTAAGACGGACCTGACGACGGGGAGCGAAACACATGAATCTGATCCAGTTCACGACGGAAGCCGGCAAGCGCGCGGTGGGCGCCACCGGCAAGGACGGCGCGCATGTCGTGAAGGGCGCCAAAAGCGTCTACGCGCTGGCGGTCGAGGCGGCGGAACGCAAGGTCAAGCTCAAGACGCTGATCAAGGAAAAGGGGCTTGGCAAGGCGATCGACACGGCAGCGATCCTCAGTGACGGCCGCATGCTGCCGCCGGTCGACCATCCCGATCCGGCGCACCTTTATGTGACGGGCACGGGGCTGACGCATCTGGGGTCCGCCTCGACGCGCGACGCCATGCACAAATCCGACCGGGCGGCCGAGGCACCGCTCACCGATTCGATGAAGATGTTCCGCATGGGGCTCGAGGGCGGCAAGCCGGCGCCGGGCAGCGAGGGCGTGCAGCCGGAATGGTTCTACAAGGGCAATGGCCACATCGTCGCGGCGCCGGGCGCGCCGATCCCCTCCCCGGCGTTCGCCAAGGACGCGGGCGAAGAGCCGGAGATGGCGGGCATTTACCTCATTGGCAAGGACGGCACGCCGCACCGGCTCGGCTTTGCGCTCGGCAACGAGTTCTCGGATCACGTGACGGAACGGGTGAACTATCTCTTTCTGGCGCACTCGAAGCTGAGGTTCTGCGCGATCGGGCCGGAGCTGAGACTTGGCGATCTGCCGCACAATGTGTCAGGGACGTCGAAGATCATCCGGGGCGGCAAGGTGATCTGGGAGAAGCCGTTCCTCTCGGGCGAGGACAATATGAGCCACGCCATCGCCAACCTCGAGCATCACCATTTCAAGTACCGGCTGTTCCGGCAGCCGGGCGACGTCCACATCCACATGTTCGGCACGGCGACGCTGAGCTTTGCCGATGGGATCAAGACCGAGCCGGGCGATGTGTTCGAGATTTCCGAAAGTCAGTTCGGCTTGCCGCTGACGAACTCGGTGGCATGGGATAAGGCTGAGCGGGTCACCATAAAGGCCCTCTGAATGCCCAAGCACAAGATCATCTACGACACCGATCCCGGTGTCGACGACGCCATGGCGCTGCTGCTGCTGGCGCGGCACCCCGATGTCGACCTCGTCGGCGTCACCACGGTGTTCGGCAATGCCACCATCGAGACGACGACGCGCAACGCGCTGTTCCTGAAGCAGACCTTCGGCTTCGACGCGCCGGTGGCCAAAGGTGCCGGCAGGCAGATCAACGCGGTTGCCGCGGCGCCGGCGGTGACGTTCGTGCATGGCGACAACGGGCTTGGCAATATTCCGATTCCGCCGATCACGGCCGTGGCCGATCCGCGACCGGCGGCGCAGCTGATCATCGACCTGGTGCGCGCCGATCCGCACGAGATCACCATCGTCGCGGTCGGACGGATGACCAATCTCGCCGAGGCGATGCGGCAGGACCCGGGCATCGTGCCGCTGGTCAAGGCGGTGTCGGTGATGGGCGGCGCGTTCGGACGTAACGGCCATTCCGGCAATGTCACGCCGGTGGCGGAAGCCAACATCATCGGCGATCCGGTGGCGGCGGACATCGTCTTCGGCGGCGCTTGGCCGATGACCATTGTCGGGCTCGACGTCACGCATGAATCGGTGATGACCGACGACTATGTGTCGGCGCTCGCTAAGGATGCCGGCAAGGATGGCGCTTTCCTCTGGGAGGTGTCGCGGTTCTACGCGCATTTCTACACGTCGACGAAGCAGACGCTGAACGGCTTTGCGGTGCACGATTCGAGCGCTGTGGCGGCGGTGCTGCACCCTGAGTTCTTCACCTACGAGCGGGGCGCGGTGCGGGTGGTGCCAGACGGCATTGCGCGGGGCCAGACGATCCTCCGCCCCGACGGCTATTTCGACCGGGCGACGGACTGGAACAACCGGCCATCGTGCAACGTCGCGGTGACGGTCGACGCTCCGGCGTTCCTCAAATTCTATCGCGACACAATCGTCGGCGGGCGGCGCTGATGTATGGGCTGATCGGGCGGATCAAGGCGGTCGCCGGCAAGCGCGGCGAGCTGGCGGCGGTGCTGGTGCAGGAAGACGGCAGTATGCCGGGGTGCCTCAGCTATGTGGTGGCCGAGGATCCCAATGATGCCGATGCGCTCTGGGTCACCGAGGTGTGGACAAGCGAGGCGGCGCACAAGGCGTCGCTGAGCCTGCCGGCGGTGCAGGCAGCGATCGCCAAGGGGCGGCCGCTGATCGCGGGGTTCGACAGTCGGGTGGTGACGAAGGTCCTCGGCGGGATCGGGCTCAAACCCTCGCGCTAGCGCCTGGCGCGCAGCGCGCTGGCGACGAGTACGCCAACGCAGCCGAGGATGAGCACGGCGCCCGCGAGCAGCGGCGTGTGGATCAGCCAGGCGCAGACGGCCGCGACGGCAACGATCAGCAGGATCACAACGGCGAGGAAGCCGTCATCGATGAAGAGGCCGATGAGCTCGGCGACGATGAGCTGCAGCAGCGTCATGTTGCCGACCCAGCCCGCCGGCGGAGGACCGCGGACGTGGCGATGGCTGTTGCCAGAAAGATCGCCATGAAAGCGACGATGGCAAGGTCGGTGCCGGGCCAGTCCACGCCGAGGCCCTCGCCCGTCCAGAACACGCCGAGGCCCTCGCCCGTCCAGAACACGCCGAACGAGGAGAGCAGCGCGCCGACGATGAACTTGAGCAGGTTCTCCGGCACGCGTGCGAGCGGGCGGTGAACCAGAATGCCGATGATCAAGACGAGCAAGGCCGCGGCGGCGGCTCCGAGGCTGGCCGGAATGAGCAGACCTCGCCCCGCGCCGACGGCAATGACAATGAACACCACCTCGAGGCCTTCGAGCATAACCGCCTTGAACGCGGCTAGACCGGCGATCCAGTCGAGATGATCGGTGGATGATGCGCCCTGCAGCGATGCCGTCTCCCTGGCGAAGGCCTTCGCCTCATCGTGCAGCGGAATGAGTCCGGCCGAGCGGAGGATGGCCTTGCGAAGCCAGCGCAGGCCGAACAGCAGCAGCAGAATGCCGATGACCAGTTGCAGGACATGGATCGGCACCTGCTCGAGCAGCGGACCAAGGCAGAGAACCAGCAGTGCGAGCACGACGAAGGCCGCGGCCGTACCCGCGAGGGCGGGCCGCCAGCCGCGGACCGTTGCGACCGCGAGAACGATGGTGAACGCCTCGACGATTTCGACCAATGAGGCGAGGAAGGACGAGGTGACGGCGGGAGCGATGGCGAGCCAATCGATCACGGTGTGGCTCGCGCCTCGCTCCGGCGCCATTTGGGCATGGCTCGCATGGCCTTCTCGTCTTGAGAGGCTCGAGCGGAGCCTTTCATCCGGCTACGCCGAACCGACTTCGACGGGCCGCCGGTACTGATAAATCCCGACATCGATGGAGCCTTCCATGAAGCCGGCCTCGCAGTAGCTGAGGTAATAGACCCATTTGCGGCGGAACTGCTCGTCGAAGCCGAGCTTGCGGATGGTTTCCCAGCGATCGAGGAAACGCTCGCGCCAGAGCTTCAGCGTCTTGGCGTAGCTCAGGCGGAAGTTCTCGACGTTTTCGAGCATCAGGCCGACGCGCTTGCCCTGCTCGAGCATGGCCGCCTTGGTCAGCAGCATGCCGCCCGGGAAGATGTAGCGCTGGATGAAATCGGGGGTCGAGCGATAGCCCTCGAAATCGGCCTCGCTGATGGTGATCGCCTGGATGGCGGCGGTACCGCCCGGCTTCAGCCGATCGTGCACGGTCTGGAAATAGCTTGGCCAGTTTTCCTCGCCGACCGCCTCGATCATTTCGATCGAGCCAATGTGGTCGAACTGGCCCTCGGTGTGACGATAGTCCTCGAAGTGCAGCGTCGCGAGATTGTCTAGGCCCTGCCGGGCGAGACGATCCTGGCCGTATTTGAGCTGCTCGGCGCTGAGCGTGATGCCGTAGAGGGTGGCGCCGAAATCCTTGGCGACGGTCTCGGCGAAGCCGCCCCAGCCGCAGCCGATTTCGAGCACGGACTCGCCCTGTTTGACGCCAGCCATTTCGGCGACGCGGCGATATTTGGTGTGCTGCGCATCTTCGAGCGACTGCGTGTCGGAGGTGTAGAGCGCCGACGAATAGGTCATCGAAGGATCGAGCCATTCGGCATAGAAATCATTGCCGAGGTCGTAGTGCTCGGAGATGTTCTCCTTGCTGCCGTCGACCGTGTTGGCGCGGCTCATATGGTAGGCGATGTCCTGCGTGGCGCGGCCGAACCAGCCCTGGCCCTTGGGCTGGAATTCGTTCCGGTTCTGGAGGAAGTAGCGGAACAGGGACGTAAGGTCATCGACTTCGACATCCTCGCGCATGTAGGCGTGGGCGAAGCCGACAGTGCCCCGGCGCAGCGTCTCGCTGACCATCGAGAAATTGTGGACGATCAGCGACGGATGCTCGCCCGTACCCGGCTTGCCGTAGGTGCGCGACTTGCCGTTGGGGAAGGTGATGGTGACGGCACCCTGTTTCGGACGCCCAATCAGGCGTTCCACGAACCAGGCGGCAATGCCCGACGTCACATTGGACCAAAACGTCAGACGCGGCCGTCCCGGCTCGATCGCATACTTATCCATAGAGCGAGTATCCACAGTTGGAGGCCGTCCGCGCCCCCTGCGAAAACGGCTCTCAGTCTTCAATATGCGGAGACGAGCCGCAATCGGGGTTCGCCATCCATCGCCATTGACCGATAATTTAGCGGCAGCAAGGCGATATGCAAGCCGAACCTGCCACAATCTCGCTCACTCGACGGGCTCTGCGACATCGATGACACGCAACTGCACCTCGGCGCGGCCCTGGTAGTGGTCGAGGCTCAGCGTTCCGGCGATGTGCAGCTTGCCGTCATTGCCGGCACCGAGCAGGGCCTGGCCGAGCGGGCCGGAAGCGGCGCGGAAGGCGATGGCCTTGAGCCGCGCGCCGTCATCAGAAGTGAGCGTGAAGCGGACGTGGCCGCCGGCCCCGACAACTTCGGCGAATTTTGCCTTGTGCGCCGGGAAGGCGAAAACCGGCTGCGGATTGCCGGCGCCGAACGGGCCGGCGCGCTCGATGTCCTCGACGAACGCCACATTGGCGCCGCGGGCGCTGAGCGCCGCGTCGATCCTGAGCGCGGTGAGCGCGCGGGCGACACCGACCGAGGCGGTGAGTGTTTCGCTCAAGTGCGCCCGGAACGGGCCGAGCTGGCCGGGCTTCAGAGTGGCGCCGGCCGCCATGGCGTGGCCACCACCCTTGGCGATGATACCAGCGTCCACCGCCGCGATCACGGCGCGGCCGAGATCGACGCCGGGCATTGAGCGGCCGGAGCCGGTGCCGGTGCCGTCAGGCTGCAGCGCGATAGCGAAAGCCGGCCGCTCGAAACGCTCGCGCAGCCGCGCGGCAACGAGGCCGACGATGCCGGCGTGCCAGTTGGCGGAGGCCAGGACAAGCACCGCCGGTCCCTCGCCGCCGCCAATCTCGGCCTCCGCGACGCGCGTCGCCTCATCGACCGCGTCGATCTCGATGCGCTGGCGCTCGCTGTTGAGCTCATTGAGGCGCGCGGCAATCACCAGCGCCTCGTGCTCGTCGTCGATGGTCAGGAGCCGCGTGCCGAGCGCGGCGTCGCCGATGCGGCCACCGGCATTGATGCGCGGACCGACGAGGAAGCCCAGATGGTAAGGGTTGAGTGGACCGGTGACGCGCGCCGCGAGCGCCAGCGCGCCGATGCCGCGGTTGGCCTGGCGCCGCGCCACTTCGAGGCCGCGGACGACGAAGGCGCGATTGAGCCCAGTGAGTGGAACGACGTCGCAGACGGTTGCCAGCGCGACGATGTCGAGGAGCTGCATCAGGTCTGGCTGGCTGGTGTCGCCGCGCTGGCGCAGCAGCCGGTTGGCGGCAACGAGCACCATGAAGGTGACGCCGGCGGCGCAGAGATAGCCGAGGCCGGAGATGTCGTCGGCGCGGTTAGGGTTGACCAGCGCGTTGGCGTCGGGGAGGTCGTGGTCGCTGAGGTGGTGGTCGATGACCAGCACATCGATGCCACGCGAGCGGGCATGGGCGATCGGCGCATCGCTGGTGGTGCCGCAATCTAAGGTGATGAGCAGCGTCGCGCCGGTGTCGATGAGCTTGTCGATCGCGGCGATGTTGGGACCGTACCCCTCGAAGATGCGGTCGGGAATGTAGATTTCGGGGTCGAGCCCGAAATGCCGGAGGTAGCGCGCCATCAGGGCACAGGAGGAGGCGCCGTCGACATCGTAGTCGCCGAACAGCGCGACCTTCTCGCTGTCGGTGATGGCCTCAACGATCCGGGCGGCGAGCCGGTCCATATCGGCAAGCGACGAGGGATCAGGCATCAGGCCGCGGATAGTGGGGTTGAGATATTCGGCCGCTTCGTCGAGGCCGACGCCGCGCGCCGCGAGGATGCGGGCGAGGATTTCGCTGAGGCCGGAGCGCTGGGCGATGGCCTGCGCGGTGCGCGTCTGCGCGTCGTCGAGCCGGTCGATCCAGGCACGCCCGGTCGCCGACTGCGAGACATTGAGAAAGGGCGGCGACGCGTCAGCCATGAGCGGAGTTAGGCCGAAAGGAGCCGCGCCGTCGAGGGTGACGGCGCGGCTTTATGTGGCTCAGGCCGCGACGGAGTCGCGGGCAAGGGGATACTCGTCGGCTTCGTAGAGGGCACGGATCGCCGCGCCCTCGAAGCGCTGTTCGTTGACCTCAAGATAGGTGCCGGCCAGCCAGGTGGTCGGCATTTCCTCGACGATGTAGCGGATGGCTTCAGCGGCGGTGGGGAAACGGCGATACTGGGTGGTCTGCGACTTGGCATAACGGCGGCTCGGATAGAGTTCGGCCATCGCGCTGTATTCGAATTTCGGCATCTCAAAGGTCCTTTCGGCGTGAACCGGATCGCTAGTGCTTACGCGGCAGCGGATAGTCCGGGCTGCGGTGGAGACGGGCGAGTTCCTTGCCCGTGAACGAGGCGTTTCCAACGATGAGCCGGGCGCCATGGAGGCTGACCGGAGCGGCTTCTTCGATGGCGAAACGGATGGCTTGGGCGGCAGTGCGGAAGGTCCTGGGGCCTTGCGCCAGCGCCTGGTCCCGGTCGCTGCCGAGATAAAGTTCGGCGCGGGCCAGGTAGTCTGTCTGTGTCATGATTTCTCTTTTGCCGACGGCAGTCCCGTCGGTTCTTGGTGGTGGCCTCGACGGCGCGGCACATGGCCGGGCGGGAGGCGGAGGAGCCGGGCCGGCCCCGAAGGCCAGGCCCGGCGAATTCAAATCAGGCGAGCGAGAGGTTCACTGCCGACATCTTGCCGTCGCGACCGCTCTCGAGGTCGTAGGTGACCTTCTGGCCTTCGGCGAGGCCCATGATGCCCGCACGCTCAAGCGCGGTGGCGTGGACAAAGGCGTCCTTGCTGCCATCCTGCGGCGTGATGAAACCAAAGCCCTTGGTGGAGTTGTAGAATTTAACGGTGCCAGTGATCATTTTGGATAGCTTTCGATTGAAACCGGGCCCGAAGGCGCAAAGGTCTCGTTCTTCGGTCGCAACACGCGGACGAAGTCTAAAAACGTTCGCACTTCAGGGGGAATCGAAAGACCGGCGAACCGGCAATCAAGCCAACTTGGCTGAAAACGTATGCCGCGGATGTAGGCGCTAAGTCGTCCAATAGCAAGGGTGGGCGGTTCGCGGCGTTAACGGGCCGCTGCCGAACTAAATTGGACATGGGATACTTGACAGGTCTAAAACTGCGCCCCGCAGTCCCCATATCCTGCGCATCGCTCACGATGGGGACCACAATGTTTGGTTCACGAGGCTTTCGGTTTTCTGCCCTTTTCGTCGTCCTCCTGACGGCGTTCAGCCTGCTGGCGGTTGGCACCGCGGAGGCGCGGTTTGGCGGTAGTTTTGGCAGCCGCGGCATGCGGACCTACCAGTCGATCCCGTCGACCCCGACGGTGCCGTCGATCACCGGTCCGGTGCAGCGCAGCATGAACAGCGGTTCGACGTTCGGCACGCCCGGCTACGGCTACAATAACTCCGGCTACGGCTTCGGCCGAGGCATCTTTGGCGGCCTCGGCGGCTGGATGCTCGGCGGGCTGATGTTCTCGGGGCTGTTCGGCATGATGTTCGGCGGCGGCTTCGGCGGTTTTGGCGGCATCTTCAGCCTGATCATCCAGGTGCTGGTCATTGGCTTCGTTATCCGCTGGCTCTTTCGACGGTTCGCGCCCGCGGGTGGCGGCAGCGGTTTTGGCGGGTTCGGTGGCGGCGGCAGCTACAATTATGCGTCGGGGCCGGCCTCTCAGCCGATGGGCGCTGCCGGCTATGGCGCGGCCCCGTCGCGCGGCGGCGATGAGCTCGGCATTTCGAACACCGACCTCAACGTCTTCGAGACCCGGCTGAAGCAGCTCCAGGACGCCTATTCGCGGGAGGACTATGACGCGCTGCGCAAGATTTCGACGCCCGAGGTGATGAGCTACCTCACCGAGGAGTTGGCGCAGAGCGCGGCCAAGGGTCTTCGCAACGAGGTGTTCGACGTGCGGCTGATCAGCGGCGACGTTGCCGAATCCTGGCGCGAAGGCGCGACTGACTACGCCACGGCGGCGATGAAGTACGAGAGCCGCGACGTGATGCGGGAGCGCGCCACCGGAAAGCTCGTCTCGGGGGAGGACCGGCTGATCGAGCGCAGCGAAGTGTGGACTTTTAGGCGCGACAACCGCGGCGAATGGCTGATCAGCGCGATCCAGGGGGCGTAGGCGCTAGACATGAATGCGAAAGGGCGGCTTAGGGCCGCCCTTTTTGTTGGGTCGGTGCCCCCTCGACCGTAAACGAGGAGGACCCGTGCGCTACCGGTGATGTTCCGCGGCGATCCAGCGCACGGTCCGCGACCATGAGCGCATGACCACGGTCGACGTGCGGATGTTGTTCTTCCGGAAGCGCACGCCGTCGAGCAAAAACCCATCGGTGACGCCGGTGGCGGCGAAGAGGACGTCGCCGGAGGCGAGTTCGTCGGTTCTGTATTTGCGGTTGGGGTCGTCAATGCCCATGCGCTTCGCGCGGAGGCGTTTGTCGTCGGTGTCGAGCATCAACCGGCCCTGCATCTGGCCGCCGATGCAGCGGAGCGCTGCCGCGGCGAGGACGCCCTCGGGCGCGCCGCCGGAGCCGATGTAGATGTCGATGCCGGTGTCCTCGGTATTCACGGCGTGGATGATTCCGGCGATATCGCCGTCACTCAGCAGTTTTACGGCGCAGCCGGTGGCGCGCAACTCTTCCAGTAGTGCGCTGTGACGGGGGCGGTCGAGCATGACGGCGGTGATCTCGCTGACCGGCACCCCCTTGGCCTTAGCCAGCGACTCGATGTTTTCGCGCGGCGTCATATCGAGGTCGACCGTGCCCTCGGCGTAGCCGGAGCCAATGGCGATCTTCTGCATGTAGACGTCGGGGGCATTGAGCAGGCCGCCGCGCTCGGCCATTGCCAAAACGCAGATCGAGTCCGGCTGGTTCTTAGCACACAGGGTGGTGCCTTCGAGCGGGTCGACTGCGATATCAACGGCGGGCCCCTCGCCGCTGCCGACTTCCTCGCCGATGAACAGCATCGGCGCTTCGTCGCGCTCGCCTTCGCCGATGACGATGCGGCCGTCGATGCCGACGATCGAGAGTTCCGAGCGCATCGCTTCGACCGCGGCGGCGTCGGCGCTTTTCTCGTCGCCCTTGCCGCGCCAATTGGCGGACGCGATAGCGGCGCGTTCGGTGACGCGCACCAGCTCCAGGGTCAGCGACCGGTCGATGATCGCGGGCGTCTTGCCGTCCTCGGTCTTGCTCAGTCTCATGGCCGGCCCTCGATGTTGACGGAAGCTACAGCGCCTCGATGCGGATCAGTTGCGGCTGACCGACGATGAAACCGTCGGCGGCAATCAGCGCCAACGCTTCGCGCACAGTCTGCTCCATGGTCGAATGCGTCAGCAGCACGATGGTCCGGATGCTGAAATTGCTGTTGGCGGCGTCGGTAACACGCAGATCGGGCCGCTGGATGACACTTTCGAGTGAAATGCCGGCGGCGCCCATGCGCGAAGCGATAGCAGCAAAGGCGCCGGGCACATCCTTGGCATTTAGTCGGATGTAATAGCCACCCTCATGCGCCTTCATTGGTGCTTGTTTGTAGGGGGTGAGCTCGTGGCTCGGGACGCCGAGCGGCGGCACCCGGGTACCGCGGGCAATGTCGAGGATGTCGGACAGCACCGAGGACGCAGTCGGCGGCCCGCCGGCACCTGGCCCGGCCAGCAGCAGCTCGTGGATGTGGTCGGTTTCGAGAGCCACGGCGTTCATGACGCCATCGACGCCGGCGATGGCGGAACCCTTGGGAACCAGCGTCGGGTGGACGCGCTGCTCAATGCCTTCCGGTGAGCGCTGGGCGATGCCGAGCAGCTTGATCTTGTAGCCCAGATCGCCGGCGACCTTGATGTCTGCCTCGGTGATCGAGGTGATGCCTTCGACGAAGATTTCGTCCGGCGCGATCTCACAGCCGAAGCAAAGCGACGCGAGGATGGCGAGCTTGTGGGCCGTATCGAAGCCGCCGACGTCGAAGGTCGGGTCGGCTTCGGCGTAACCCAACCTCTGCGCATCGGCGAGGCATTCGGCAAAGCCGATGCCCTCTTTGCCCATCCGGGTCAGGATGTAATTGCAGGTGCCGTTCAGGATGCCGTAGACGCGGGCGATGCGGGCCGAGCCGAGGCCTTCGCGCAGCGTCTTGATGACCGGGATGCCGCCGGCGACGGCAGCCTCGAAGCCGAGCTGGACGTTGTTCTCTTCGGCAAGCTTCGCCAGCGCCACGCCGTGCCGGGCGAGCAGCGCCTTGTTGGCGGTGACCACCGGGCGGCCGGCCTCGAGCGCGGCGCGAACCGCAGCGAGCGCCGGGCCGTCCTCGCCGCCGATCAGCTCGACGAAGAGATCGATGCCGTCGGACTTGGCAAGCGCGACGGGATCGTCGAACCACCGGATATTGCTGAGATCGATGCCGCGGTTCTTGGAGCGCGAGCGGGCGCAGACGGCGGTGACGACGACGCTACGGCCGAGTTTGCGGGTCAGCTCACTGCCGTCCTTCTGGAGGATCCGCACCAGCGTCGCGCCGACATTGCCAAGGCCGGCGACGCCGATCCGGAGCGGCTGCGCGGCGGGCGCCTCGGCGGCATCCTGCATCGCCTTGAGGATACGCGTGCGGGTGTCGCTGCGCGGTTCGCGGCCCTCGCGGAGGTCGAAGACGAACAGCGGATCGCCCGCCATCTGGCGGCCGAAGCGGGTCGCGGTCCAGCCGCGGGCGGCGATGAAGGTTTCGATGGCATCGCGGAAGGACTGGATATCGGACATGCTCGGCTCCTATCGACAAGGCGTCATGCTAGGAGTTTGCCTATTCGTCAATAGGCAAACGCGGTGGTGGCGGGGTTCAGGTGTGGTACAGCCTGCGGGCAGTAGGCAGCGGAAAATGAAAACCGCTCCGCTCATCGCCCTCACCCTCCTGCCGTTCCTCATCCTCGCTGCCCGCGCGGATGACGCCCTGCCCGCCACGGCGCAGGTGAGCGATCCGGTGCCTGGACATGGTGATGTCACTTACTTCGACCTCCTCGCCCAGATGGTACTGACGCTCAACCACACCGAGGTGACGGCACCAGCGACCTATAATTGGGATGCCAAGGTGCAGAGCTTCGTCACCAAGTCCAAAGAGTTCGATCGGCTGGCAAAAGAGAACGAGGCACTGAAAGAGCAGGAATGATCTGCCCGCTTCTCGGCGCGCCAAAGGGGCCTTAAGCTAGGTGTCAATCATTTCTGCCCAAGCGCAGGGATGACTGCCTCGCTCGACTGGGGGCCACGTGAGCGAACTCGACGAGTTGCTTGATACGATTGGGGAATTGCACGCGGCCGGCGCGGACGCGGCGCGCTGGCCGGCGGCCCTCACCTCGGTCGCGAGCGTCATCGGCGGCGTCGCCTCAACCCTCGAATTGCTCGACCGGCGGGATTTCAACTATCTGTTCTTCAGCGCAGCCGGCGTGCCGCCGCCCGAGGAAGTCGCCTATCTCGCCGATTTCGCCAGGCTCAGTCCGCGCGTGTCAGCGGCGCTGAAGCAGCGGCCCGGCGAGCTTGCCTGCGACTATCAGATCCTCGACGACGCCGGGATGGACCGCGACCCGTTCTACGCCAAATTCCTCGCGCCGATGGATATGCGCTATTCGACGGCCGTGCTGCTGGATGTGGAGGAGAACGAATTCGCGGCGCTCGCCGTGCAGCGCTCGCCGAAACAGGGCCATGTTGGACCGGCCGAGCTGAAGCTGATGCGACAGCCGGGCACGCACGCCACGCTGGCGCTCGATGTTACCCGCCGGCTGCAGCGCCGCAGCCTTGCCGAGGAGCAGATGGAGGCGACGCTCGACTGGTTGGCGGACGGCGCGATGCTGGTCGAGACGGACGGCCGAATCGTCCACGCCAATATCGTGGCCCATGAGCTGCTGCGGCGGTCCGACGGCATTGCCCTGCGCCGGGGCCAGATGGAATTTGCCAATGCCGCCGCGGCCAAGGCTTATCATCAGGCGCTGGCTTCACTCGCCGACAGGGAAGGCGGGCTACTGCGTCCCGCGATTGCCGATTTCGCTGCCGCGCTGGACGGCGACAGGCCACCCTACACGGTCTCGGTCCGGCCCGCGGGGCGAGGGTCCGGCGCGCTGGCGCTGGTCTTCATCCACGATCCGCTGACCATGGTGGATCAGTCGGCGCGGCTGCTGCAACAGGCCTTCGGCTTGACCGCCGCCGAGGCCCATGTCGCCGACGCATTGCGGCGAGGCGTCACAGCGGAGGCCTACGCCGGGCGCGAGGGCGTCAGCCGCAACACCGTCTATACGCATATCCGGCGGATCAAGGACAAGACGGGCCGCGGCCGGATGGTCGAGCTGATCGAACTGCTCAACAGCGTGCGGAGCGCCGTGCGACCGCGCTGAGCGGGTGTGGCATTTCCGCCAGCCACGCGGCCGACCTCCACCGCCTCATGGTTATTGGTGACGACCGCGGTGCCGACAGTCTCGTAGCGTCTCCCCACACCGCGACTGGCGCGGGAGCCCATCCGGGTGGGGCGACCGGTGGGCGATGCCACATGGCCCCTGGGGTCGGCGCATGAAACTCCTAGTCCTTCCTGCTTTTGCGATGCTGCTGCTTGGATCGATCGCCCCAGCGACGGCGGCCGGCGGCGATATCGACGTCTACGACGCGTTGGGCCTGAGCGGCGTCACCATCTCAGCGGACGACAACTGCCTCGTCATCACCGGCAAGACCAGCACCTTCCAATACGACATCGGCGGCTACAACGTCGCCAACGGCGACAGCGGCTTCGGCCCGGCCAGCGCAACGATCAAGCTGCATCCGAACACCATGTCGCTCAGCGCCAACGTCGCGGTTTATGGCGGCGTGGTCGCTCCCGGCACCGTGGTGTTCACCACCCCCGACGATCTCAATGCGGGGCCGCTTTTCGACGTTGAAGGCGGGCTGAATTTCGGCACCTTCTTCAACAGGAAGGGATGGAGACCGGCACGATCGGCGTGGTGGTCGACGCCAGCCACAGCACCCGGGAATTCACCGCCTTCCCCGGCGACTACATCGACTGGACGAGCGGTACAGCTGGCCTGCGCTACACCGACTACCTGAACAGCACTTTCGGCCTCTTCCTCGGCGGTGGCGGCGGCGTCGTCGATATCAACGAGCGCTATCCGACCGGCGGCAGCGGCCTGGGTCCGACCGTCTATGCGGAGGCGGGAGCGGTGCTGAAGATGACCGACATGGTCTCGTTCGTCGTCAAGGGCGAGTACCAAGGCATGCCGATGGCTATCAAGGCGTCGAACGGCTTCGACGTGCAGACGAGCCAGGCGCGGCTCGAGGTCGGCCTGCAGCTTTCGACCCCGGCGCCGCACGTGCCGACGCCCTGATGGGAGCAGCCGGCGTCGGCCTGCATCAGGCCGGCGCGTCAGCGCGGGCGGCTACTTGCCCACAGCCGCCAGTGGAATGACGTTCCCCTGCCCGCCCTGGTTGCCGCTGAGGAACTTCTTGATGTTGCGCGCGGCCTGGCGGATGCGCTGCTCGTTCTCGACCAGTGCAAGGCGGACATACTGGTCGCCGTACTCGCCGAAGCCGACGCCGGGGGCGACGGCGACGCCGGTCTCCTGGATCAACAGCTTGGCGAATTCGAGCGACCCCAGATGCGCGAACTGGTCGGGAATGGGCGACCAGATGAACATGGTCGCTTTGGGCGACGGCAGCAACCAGCCCGAGCGCGAGAAGCTCTCGACCATGACATCGCGACGCGCCTGATAGATCTGGCGGACATCGGAGATGACGGAATCGTCGCCGTTGAGCGCGGCCGCGGCCGCTACCTGGATCGGCGTAAAGGCGCCGTAGTCGAGGTAGGATTTTACCCGCGCCAGCGCGGCGATGAGGCGCTCATTGCCGACGGCAAAGCCGACGCGCCAGCCGGGCATCGAGTAGGTCTTCGACATCGACGTGAACTCGACGGTGATGTCGATGGCGCCGGGCACCTCGAGCACTGAGGGCGGCACGACGCCATCGAAATAGATCTCTGAATAGGCCAGATCGGAGAGAATGAAGATGTTGTGCGCTTTGCAGTAGGCGACAACCTCTTTGTAGAAGTCGAGCGTCGCGGTGTAGGCGGTCGGGTTGGCCGGATAGTTCAGCACCAGTGCGATGGGCTTGGGGATCGAGTGGCGCACGGCGCGATCGAGAGCGCGCAAAAAGTCCTCGTTGGCTTCGGACGGCATCGAGCGGACAACGCCGCCCGACATGATGAAGCCGAACGAATGGATCGGATAGGTCGGGTTGGGCACCAGCACTACATCGCCGGGCGCAGTGATCGCCGAGGCCATGTTGGCAAAGCCCTCTTTCGAGCCGAGGGTGGCGACGATCTGGGTGTCGGGGTTGAGCTTCACGCCGAAGCGGCGGCCATAATACGAGGCCTGCGCCTTGCGGAGGCCGGGGATGCCCCGCGACGACGAATAACGATGCGTCCGCGGGTCCTTCACCGTCTCCTGCAGCTTTTCGACGATGTGGGCCGGGGTCGGCATGTCGGGATTGCCCATGCCGAGGTCGATGATGTCGACGCCGGCGGCGCGGGCCTTGGCCTTGATCGGATCGATATGGGCGAAGACATAGGGCGGCAGGCGGCGGATGCGGTGGAAATCTTCGGTCATCGGCTCCTCGGAGGCCATTTGGGCCGGCTCGCGACTCCTGCGGCGCGTGGCGCAGAGTTGGCAGGGATTATCGCGGAATTATGGTTTTGGGCTGGTTAAGCCCGGCTCGGATTGTCCGCTCTCTCCGGTCGCTGGGCGACCCAATGGAGAGAGCTAGCGAGCGGGGGCGGTGATGAACGACCTCTGGACCATGTCTCGCTCATAAAAGCGTGGCGCCGCAAAGTCAAAGCCTAGCGCGGGATCGCCACCTGGTGCGCGAGGAACTGTGCGGCGCTGGCGGCCCAGGAATAGCCCATGGCGTAGTCGCGGCAGGCGGTGCGATCGATGCCGAGGGCGGCAAGCGCGGCGGTCTTGAGATCGACATCGAGGACGCCGACCGGCGCCTTGCCGATGACGTCGATCGGGCCGGTGACCGGATAGGCGGCGACCGGCGTACCGCTGGCGAGGGATTCGAGCAGCACGAGACCAAAAGTGTCGGTGCGGCTGGGAAAGACGAAAGCGTCAGCGGAGGCGAAGAGCTTCGCTAGCTCCTCGCCGTGCCGGGCGCCGAGAAAGGTCACGGCGGGGTAGGCCGCCTTCAGCGCCTTGAAGCCCGGGCCGTCGCCGACGACGAGCTTGCTGCCCGGCAGCTCGAGATCGAGGAAGGCGCCGATATTCTTTTCGACCGAGATGCGGCCGACATAGAGAAACACCGGGTTGCCGTAGGCGAGCGGCGCGCGTTTGGCCGGATTGAACAGGACTGTGTCGACGCCCTTGGTCCAAATCTGCACGTTGGTGAAGCCGCGCTCGGTGAGGCAGGCCTTGAGGTAAGGCGTGCCGACGAGGCAGGCGGCGGCGGGCTTATGGAAACGGCGGACGATGGCGTAGCTGAGGACAAGCGGGAATGGCACGCGGGCCCGCAGATATTCGGGAAACTGGGTGTGGTACGCTGTGGTGAAGGGCAGCTTTTTCCGCACGCAATAATTGCGGACGATCCAGCCGAGTGGGCCCTCAGTGGCGATGTGGATGGCATCGGGATTGAGCGCCTCGAGCCGGCGGATCACCGGACCACGGGTGGTGAGCGAGAGGCCGATCTCGCTGTAGCCGGGCATCGGCACGGTACGGTAGTCGGCCGGGGTGATGAGGTTGACTTCGATGCCGGTGGTGCGCAGCTCCTCGGCGGTCTTGTCGATCGAGCGGACGACGCCGTTCACCTGGGGATACCAGGCGTCCGTGACAATCAGCAGCGAGCGCAGCTGCGCCGGCATGTTCCTTCAGATCCCCCGAACGCCACCCCGGCGCCCGCCATATCTGCACGGCTTCTGAGCCGGCGTCGAGGTCAGCTCGGCTGCCGCCGCTGCAGGAGAAGGCTGTAGATGATGCCGACGGCGAGCGGCACCACCCAAGAGACGGCGAGGGCGAGGAACAGCAGCGGCGCGGACTGGATGAGCAGCGCGACGACGAACAACGCCACGCCGCAGATGACCGTGAGGAGGCCGGTGAGCCGATGCACGGCCTGCCAGTTGGCGGGATCGTTGAGGGTGGATGGCAGCCGGATGCCGGCGATGCGGTTGGGTTGCGACTTCGGCATGACATTGCCGATGGCGATCTCCATCAGCGCCAGTGCAATGACGATTGCGCGGACCAGATCGACGGGGACGCCGAGGGCGATGAGGACCAGCAGCACCTGGATCAGGGTGAAAAGGGCGGTGGTCGACGATATCGCGACGTTGACCAGCGCTGCCGATGCGGCGCGCTTATTGGGACTGGTGAAGCGGTCGATGGCGGCGAACAGTCCCCAGATGAAGGCCACCGTGACCGGCATGACAATGAGGGCAAGGTCCCGCGGCATGGTACCGTCGATGCGCCCGTCGATGCCCCAGTGCACGGGCATGATGGTTCCGGCCGGGATCAGCGCGAAGCCGGCAATGGTCGTGACGATGGCGATGGCGACAGAAGTCAGGTTCAGCGGCGAGCGAAAACGGATCATTCCTGTGGCTCCCGGAAAGCGAGGAAGCCGGACAGCGCTTCCTCGAGGATCGACATGTTGAGGTGATAGATGAGGCTTGTGCCGCGGCGCTCGACGCTGACGAGCCCGGCCTCCTTGAGCTTGGCGAAGTGAGCGGAGAGCGTCGGCTTGCTGACATCGAAATGCGCCGCGAGATCGCCGGCGCTCAGCGGCCCGGATTTGAGCAGCGCCAACACCTTGCGGCGCAGCGGATGCGACAGGGCATCGAAGACGGCATTGAGGCTCACGGTCGGTACTCTTGTTCGTCCGCATGCTAATTAGTCATTCAACTAATTAGTGTCAAGACGAACGATAGTGGCCTCAGGTGGTATGGAAGAAAGGCAGCGCAACGCCGAGTCCGCTGAGCACAATCACCAGCTCGGCCAGCGCAAAGATGGCGGTGAGGACCGGCAGACCCCAGCGGAGCACGACCGCCGTGCTGGGGCGGCGCTGCGCCGTGCCGGACGTCGTGATCAGGAAGAAGATGCCCCAGATGATCGCTGCGGCGATCGGCATCTGCAGCAGGGCCCAGTTGCGCGGCATGGTTGCAGTGACGCCACCATCGAGGCCCCAGTGGATCGGCAGATCGAGGCCGGCCGGCACCAGGAGGAAGCCGGCGAGCGCCACGACGACGAGTGCGGCGAGCAGCAGAAGATTGAGGGGCGTGGCGAGGGTGCGCATAGCTGTTCCTAGCACCGCGCGATGCGGCACAATAGAAAAGGGCCGGGAAATCCCGGCCCTTCGAATTCGACGTGCGCCGAAGCTTAGCGCTTCGAGAACTGGAACGAGCGGCGGGCCTTGGCCTTGCCGTACTTCTTACGTTCGACGACGCGGCTGTCGCGGGTCAGGAAGCCACCCTTCTTGAGGACCGCACGCAGCTCCGGCTCGTAGCGGGTCAGCGCCTGTGAGATGCCGTGACGAACCGCACCGGCCTGGCCGGAGAGGCCACCGCCGGAGACGGTCGCGACGACGTCGTACTGGTCCTTGCGGGCTGCGGCGAGGATCGGCTGCTGCAGGATCATCTGCAGAACGGGGCGGGCGAAGAAGGCGTTGAACTCTTTGCCGTTGACGGTGATCTTGCCGCTGCCCGGCTTGAGCCAGACGCGGGCGATTGCATTCTTGCGCTTGCCGGTGGCGTAGGCGCGGCCTTCCTTGTCGATCTTCTGCACATAAACGGGCGACGCGGCGACTGCCGGAGCGACCGTCGAGGAGCCAAGGGCTTCGAGCGAATTGATGGTCTCGGCCATTAGTTGGCCCTCACGTTCTTGGAGTTCATCTTGGCGACGTCGAGCGTCACCGGCTGCTGGGCGGCATGTGGATGCTCGGCCCCGGCATAGACCTTGAGGTTCTTGAGCTGGGCACGGCCGAGCGGACCGCCCGGGATCATGCGGCGCACTGCGTTTTCCAACACTCGCTCGGGGAAGCGGCCCTCGAGCAGCTCGCGCTGCGTCCGGTCCTTGATGCCGCCGGGATAGCCGGTGTGCCAGAAGAACTTGCGCTGATCGACCTTGTTGCCGGTGAGCTTGACCTTGCCAGCATTGATGATGATGACATTGTCACCGGTATCCATGTTCGGCGTGAAGGTGGGCAAATGCTTGCCGCGCAGACGCATGGCCACGATGGAAGCAAGGCGGCCGACGACCAGGTCGGTGGCGTCGATGAGCACCCACTTCTTCGTGATGTCACTCGGCTTGGCCGTGTAAGTCGACATCGAGATTTTTCCTTGAGACCGCAGCGGCGGAGGGTGTCTCCGCCGGTTTCGTGCGCGGTGTGTATGGGCGGATTTGGGCGCCGTCAAGTGGCTCCGAATAGCACAGCAAAATCAGGCGCTTGGATTTTCGGTATCATAATACCGCGACGGTTGACCCATACCGGCCGGGGCTTTGACGGGTTCCGTGAAAAATCAGCACCTTGGCCTGTTTTGTGCGCTTGAGTGGCGGGCGCCGGCAAGGCAGGGTCGCGCCGAAAGAGGAGCGCAAAACATGCCCACACCCATCGCCGACCGCATCGCAGTTTCCACCTGGTCGTTGCACCGGCTGCTGGGCACAACCTATCCGCACGATCTGACGACGACCGAGATCGGCGCGGTTGAGGAGACCTACGGGCCGGTCGGCGAGTCGCTGCTCGATCTCCCGGCGGCACTGCACAATCACGGCTATCACCGGATGGAGCTGGTGTCGTTCCATCTGCCGAGCCGCGATGCGACCTACCTCAGCGAGCTCAGATCGCAGCTCAAGGATTCGGGCGTGGTGCTGCAGACGCTGCTGATCGATGCCGGCGACGTCACGCATCCCGAGCATGGGGCGCGCGACGCGGCGTGGATCGCGCGCTGGATCGAGACGGCAAACGAGCTGGGCGCTGAGAACGCGCGGATCATCGCCGGCAAGCAGAAGCCGACGAGGGAGACGCTCGACCGCTCAGTCGCGGCGCTCGGCTCGCTCGCGGGGAGCAACGCCGGCTCCAGTGTCCGGCTCGTCACGGAGAACTGGTTCGACCTGCTGCCGACGCCGACGGAGGTCGACTATGTGCTGGACAAGCTCGATGGCAAGTTCGGGCTGCTCGGCGATTTCGGCAATTGGCGCGGCGCGGGTAAGTACAAGGACCTCGCGGCAATCTTCGGCCGGGCAGAGCTCAGCCACGCCAAGGGCAGCTTCATCGACGGCGATCTCGACGAGGCGGACTACGGCAAGTGCGTCGATCTGGCGGAGAAGGCCGGCTATACCGGCCCCTACACGCTGATCTTCGACAGCGAAATCCCCAACGAATGGACCGGGGTCGGGGTCGAGCGCGACTTCATCATCGGGCGCGTTGGCTAGGCGACAGCTTTTCGCGGCGTGATGTCGGCGAGCCAGGCGCAGACCGACCCGGCGAGCATGAAGGCCAGCGCCTGGTGGCCGAGCGCCAGCGGCAGCGGCACGTGCATGACCAGCGTCGAGATGCCGAGCAGCGCCTGCAGCAGGACGAGGATCGCGATGCGCGGCAGCCAGCCATTGGCGCCGCCGAAGCCCCCTGCTCCGCGCTTCCAGAACCAGAGCGCGGCGACATAGAGCACGATGACGTAGGCGATGGTGCGGTGGATGAACTGCACGGTGAGCGCGTTCTCGAAAATGTTCTTCCACCACGGCTCCATCGCATCGAGTCCGGAGGGGACGAGCGAGCCATCCATCAGCGGCCAGGTGTTGTAGCCCTCCCCGGCATCGAGACCCGCCACGAACGCGCCGGCGAGAATCTGGATGAAGACGAGGATGAGCAGCAACGCCACCGGGGCACGCTGTGCATCGGTTGGCACGGGATGAGCCGGGCTGAGGCGGCGCGCCACCCAGACCAGCGCAAGGAACAGCAGCAGCGCTGTCCCCAGATGCGTCGCCAGCCGATATTGCGAGACCGAGGTGAGCGTCTCGAGGCCGGAGGAGACCATCCACCAGCCGACGACGCCCTGCAGGCCGCCGAGGACGAAGAGCCCGGCGAGCGGCGCCGCGAGATTCCAGGAAAAGCGGCGCTGGAAGAGGAAGACGAGGAACGGCACGGCGAAGGCGAAGCCGATGACGCGGGCGAGCAGGCGGTGCGCCCATTCCCACCAGAAGATGAACTTGAAGCCATCCAGCGTCATGCCCTGGTTGAGCAACTGGTATTGCGGGATGTGCTTGTAGTTCTCGAACTCGGCGACCCAGTCGGCATCCGAGAGTGGCGGGATGACGCCCGAGATCGGCTGCCACTCGGTGATCGAGAGGCCGGATTCAGTAAGCCGGGTCAGGCCGCCCACGACCACGATGGCCAGCACCATCAGCGCCACAACGTAAAGCCAGATGCGAACCGGCCGCAGCCGGTCGCGCGCGCTGAAATTGGGGATGGATTCGGCAGAAGTGAGGGAGACCACGGGCATTGACCGGATGGGAAATTTCGCGCGAGGGAATAGCCCCGCGTCACCCGACGCGCAATTAGGCATATTTGTCGCGCGCCCGAACCGCGCCCTTCCGGAGTAACGCAGCGTGCGCCAATCGACCCGCAAGCTCTGGGGCACCATCGGGATCATCGCCCTGCTGATTGTCTATCCGCTGGCAGTGATGGAGCTTTATGCGAGCTATCTGATGGGCCTGCCGTGGTGGGGGTCGATCCCGGTGTTCGCACTGCTCGGCGCACTATGGTTCGTGCCGGCGAGTTGGGTCATCCGCTGGATGGCGAAGCCGGACTAACGGCCCATCGCGGTGAACACGGCGGGCGTCGCGAACACGTCCATGTACCGGTGGGCCTGGAACAGGCCGTTGAGCGACACGCGCGGCAGAGCGGTAAGCGCGTCGCGCTGGCGCCGGTAAAGGCCGCCGGGGATGGTGGTCACTGCCGAGCGGAGGCCGAGGTCTTTCGCCATCTGGTATTCGCGCGGGCCGGCCGAGGTCGGGCCACCGATCGGATAGCTCAGGTGGATGGGGCGCTTGCCGAACTGCGCTTCCATCACCTTGAGCGACTGCGCAATCTCGCTCGCGGCCTGCTCGGCGCTCAACTTCGCCAATTCATAGTGATGCACTGTGTGGGCGCCGAGCGTGCAGAGCTGCTCGGCGGCGAAACTGCGCAACTCCTGCCAGGTCATGATGAGATCGCGGCATTGCGCGGCGAGATCGAACTCATATTTCGCGGCGAGGTCGCGGATCAGCGCGACGCGATCGGGCTCGGGCTGGGCCCGCATCTTGGCGTAGATCAGCTCGTACGCGGCGCGCTTTTCACCGAGCGTCGCGGTCGGGATGTAGTCGGTCTCGCCGCCCTCGGTCAGCGCCACGGCCGATTGCTTGGCGATGATGTCCTCGAGGGCCTGCCACCAGATTTCGCCGACGCCGTCGACGAAGGCGGTCGGGACATAAAGCGTGAACGGACATTGCTGCTGGCGCAGCACCGGCAGCGCATATTTGAGGTTGTCGCGATAGGCGTCGTCGAAGGTGAAGACGGCGAAGCGCTTTTCGAGCTGGTCGGATTCGAGGCGGCGCAGCCCCTCCCCGAGGTCGACGGTCTCGAAGCCGAGAGCGCGGACGCGGCGGATGGCGTAGTCGAGGAAGTCGGGCTTGACCTGTAGAATGGCGTTCGGGGAAAAGTCGGCCGGGTCGTCCGGCAGCACCCGATGCAGGGTGAAAATGACGCCGCGGGCGCGCGACATGGCGCGGAAGATGCTGGTGGCGCGGGTCGCCCAGAGCAGCTCGAAGACGCTGCGGATGGCGGCGTAGCGCAGTCCGGCCATCAGGCGACTGCTGTTTGTAGCTCGGGCACCATGACGCTCTGCACCGCGTCGAAGCCGAGGGTCGCGGCATCGGCGCAGACGGCATCGACCAGCACATCTGGGGTCGCCGGCTGGCGCACCATCACCAGACGGCCGCCGCTGCCGGCGAACAACGGCAGGCTGGAGTTGAGCCCGACGCGGCCGGTGCTGATCACCACGACCTCGTAGATGTCGGCGAGCGCTTCGAGCAGCGTCACCGGCTTCATCGAGCGGCGGTCCATATTAGTGAGCTGGCCCCACGGCACTTCGGCGAGCCCCTCGCGCACCTTGTGCACGATGTCGCCATAGCTCGCCTGATCGGCGCAGAGATCGGTGAGGCCCGGCGCGTTCGAGGCCCGGCCGCTGCCGGCATCGACGCGGCAGACGCTGAGCCCCTTATGCAGCGCCTCGCTCACCAGCGCATCGGCGGCGAGGGCGGCATCGCGCGCCTCGCTGACGCCGGCGAGCAGCACGATGCGGACGCGGCCGAGCGCGATGTCGGCGGCAAGGTTGGAGAGCTCAAGCTCGGACACGGCCGCGACGCGGTGGCGCGGTTGCGGGGCCATCATCGAGGCGGCGGGCGCGGGCTTTGGCGGCGGAGGGGCGGCCGCGGCGATGGCCAGCTCCGACATATCGGTCAGATCGGCTTCCGGCTGCTCGGTCTCGTCGAACATCTCACCGTCGGCGAACTGCTCGTCCTCATCCGCGGCCGAAGCGGGTGCCGGCTCGACGCGCGGCTCGTGGGCGTTGCGATCGTAGACAGCGCGGCCCGACATCAGCTCGCCGAACAGCACCATGCCGATCTGCAGCGCCAGCGCGACGAACCCGACGGCGCCGAGGATCAGAGCGGTCTTGGGCGAGGCCGGCACGACCGACGGCGCGGCCTGGGTGATGATGCGAACGTCGGGCAGCACCGAGCCGGTGTCGGTACGGCCGGAGGCATCGCGATATTTCAGCAGATAGGCGTCGAGCAGATCGCTCTGCGCCTTCGCCTCGCGGGTCAGGCTATCGAGGGTGACGCCGCCCTTGGTCTGCGTCGAAGCGGCGAGTTGGGCGCGTGCCATGTCGTCGCCGAGCGACTTGATGAGGCCGGTCTCGATCGTCACCTGCGCATCGAGGCCGTCGGCGATGTGCTTGGCCTCCGTGCGGATCTGCGCATCGATCTGGGCGATCTGCGCCTTGAGGGCGACAATGGTCGGGTGCGCCGGCAGGAGCGTTGCCAGTTTTTCGGCGAGCGAGCTCTGCAGCGTGGCGCGATTCTGCATCAGCGACTGGATGGTGGTGCTGTTGCGCACGTCGTCGATGCCGTCGAGCGGCTGGCCCGACTTGATAAGCGAGCGGATCAGCTCGGAGCGCTGCTGTGCGTTGCCAAGCCGCTCCTGCGCGTCGGTGATCTGCTTGCCGATGTCGGAGATCTGCTGGTCGGGCAGCGTCGTGCCGTTGGTGCCGGCGAAGATGCCGTTCTTGGCGCGGTAGTCGGCGACCTTGGTATCGGCGTCCTGCACCTTAGTGCGGAGGGCGTCGATCTGCTGCTGCAACCAGGCGGTCGCCTCGGCGGTATCGGTGACCGACTGCCCCGCCCGGCGCTTCACGTGTTCGGCGGCGATGGCGTTGGCGATCTGGGCGGCGAGCTCGGCATTGGCGGAGCGCACGAAGATCGAGATCACGGCAGAGTCGCGCTCGCGGATCACCGTCAGCCGATCGTTGAGATTCTGGAGCACCGTTTCATCGACGCTCTTGGGCTCGGGCTTGCGGCCGATGAGGCTGAGGAACGCGGTCAGCGGATTGCTGCCGCCGCCGTTGAATTCGGAGACCGAGCGGAGGTTGAGCGTATCGACGACCGCAAGCAGCGTGTCGCGCGACTTGATCAGCTCGATCTGGCTCGACATCAGCGCATCGATGGTGATGCCGGAGCCGGTCGCCGGCGCGGCAGTCGCCGCCTGAGTGAAGGAACTGGTGCGGTCCTCGACCAGGAGGCTCGCCGAGGATTCGTACATCTTGGGGACGAACAGCAGGACCACGAAGGTGGCAACCAAGAGCAGGATCGTGACGATCACGATGCGCAGCGCGCGCGACCAGAGCGCGCTCATCAGCGCCCGCACGTCCATGCGTAGATCCTCGGTGGACGTCGACTCAACCGTCATCGCAGGCCTCTAACTCGTCTCGCGACTATCGGCCGGGCGTAGTCAACAATCGGTTAAGGCGCTCGCAAAGCGCAATTTTCGAGGCCGGTCTTAAGCAGATTGTTAACCATGAAGACCGGACACTGCAGCCGACTCTTCCTCACCGGTTTTCCGATGCGCTGGCTGCGGCTGTTCCTCCTCCTGCTCCTTGTGCCGTTGGCGGCGTGCTCGCTCAACGGCACGTCGACTTATTCGCTGGAGAGCCGGGGGCCTTATACGCTCGACGGCGGCGATATCCTGCGTGTTACGGTTTATGGCGACGATACGCTGAGCAAGACCTACAAGGTCGACGACGCCGGCACGATCGCCTTCCCGCTGATCGGGCAGGTGCAGGTGCGCGGTCTCACCGTACAGCAGGCGGCCGGGGCGATCGCCGCCGGCCTCGCCAACGGCCTGATGCGGCACCCCAATGTGTCCGCCGAGATCGACACCTACCGGCCGTTCTACATCCAGGGCGCGGTCAAGAATGGCGGGCAGTTCCCCTATGTATCCGGGATGACGGTGCGGGCCGCGGTGTCGACCGCCGGCGGCTACAGCGACACCGCCAACCGCAACCGGGCGACGATCTATCGCAAGCACGGCGACCAGATGGACAAGAGCACCGTCGATCTCGATTTCCCGATCTACCCCGGCGACACCATCGTCATCGCCGAGCGCTGGCTCTAGCCGGTGGCGGAGCCGCTGCGTATCCTCCAGGTGTTGCGGGCGCCGGTGGGCGGGCTGTTCCGGCACGTCTACGACCTGACCGAGGAACTGGCGCGGCGCGGCCATCTGATCGGCGTCGTCGCCGACAGCCTCACCTCCGACGAAATGACCGGGCAGCGGCTCCGGGCGCTGGCGCCGTCGATCGCCCTCGGGACCTATTACTTCCCGATGCCGCGAACCGTCGGATTTGGCGATTTTACCACGCCGTTCAAGGTGCGCGGCCTCGCCAAACGGCTGAAGATCGACGTGCTGCACGGGCACGGCTCGAAGGGTGGCGTGCACGCGCGGCTGGCGCGGGTCGGACCAACTGGGCGCGTGGCGCTCAACACTCCGCATGGCGGGGTGCTCAACTACAAGCCGGGCACGATGATCGGAGGCATGTTCCGCGGCGTCGAGCGGATGATCGGCAGCATCACCGACGCCTACATTTTCGAAAGCGACTTCGCGGAGGGGGCGTTCCACCGGCTGATCGGCAAGCCGCCCTGCGAGGAGGCGGTGATCCACAACGGCATTTCCGAGGCCGAGTTCGAGCCGGTGGTGTGCGATCCGAATGCCCGCGACTTCGTCTTTGTCGGCGAGTTCCGCGAGGCCAAGGGCATCAACTATCTCATCGACGCGCTGCCCGAAGTGAAGGCGCCCGACGGGCGTCCGGCGACACTGGCGATGGCCGGCAGCGGACCGGAATTCGAGGCGACGAAAGCCAAGATCTCCCGGATGGGGCTCGGCGACCGCGTTGATCTGCTCGGCATCCAGCCGGTGCGCGCCGCCCTCGCCCGCGGCCGGTGCCTCGTGGTCGCGTCGCTGGCGGAGTCCCTGCCCTATGTGATCCTCGAGGGCGCCTCGGCCGGCCGGCCCGTATTGTCGACTAATGTCGGCGGCATTGGCGAAATCTTTGGGCCAACCAGCGCGAGCATGTTCCCGGCGGCCGACACCGTCGCGCTCCGCAACGCCATGCAGCGCTTCATGAACGATCCGGACGGGGCGCAGGTCGAGGCGGCGGTGCGGCTCGACTATATCCGGCCGCGCTTTTCGATTGCCCACATGGTCGACCAGATCGAGGGCCTCTATCGGCAGGTGCTGGCGAAGCGCCGCAGTTGATTCAACCTCTATGGTTAATCATAGCGCTCGGTTTTCACTCGGTCTTCACGCCTCGTCCCTATCTTTGAGGCTTCAGCCCTTCGCCCGGGATTGTCTGGCCTATGTTTCGTCTCGACCCGCAGCAAGCCGTCCTTGACCATGTCGCCCGCAAGGCCGGCGTGGCGCCTGCTAAACTGAGCGCTGAAGCGCGCGTGATCGTCGCGGCACCGATCGAGCCGAGTTTTTCGGCCCCGGTGATCATCGGAGTGGCGCAACTGATCGAGGCGCTGCTGCTGGCGACGCTCGGCTTTGCGATTTTCGCCAGCTATGTGGAGCCCGGACAGGGCGCGATCTATCTGCCGACGATCGCTCTCGCGACGCTCGGCGCCAATGTCCTATTCAACGCCGCGCGGACGCATCGGATCGCGGCTTACCGCACGGCAGTGCAGCAGACGGGGCGCGTCCTTGCCTCGTGGTCGCTGGTATTCATCGTGCTGATGACCGTCGCCTTCCTGTTCAAGAGTTCCGAACTCGTGTCGCGGGTCTGGCTGGTCGGCTGGTATCTGTTCGGCTCGCTGCTGCTGGTGACGTTCCGGCTGTCGCTGCGTGGGCTCGTGCTGCAATGGACGCGCGAGGGCCGGCTGAAGCGCCGCACAGTGGTGGTCGGCGGCGGGCCTGATGCTGAGGTACTGGTCAATTCCATCCAAAAGAGCGCCGGCGCAGACGTGCGGCTGCTCGGGCTGTTCGACGACCGCAACGACGAGCGCTCGCCGGAGTCGGTGGCGAGCCTTCCCAAGCTCGGCAAGGTGGCCGACCTGCTCGAATTCGCCCGTCAGACGCGGGTCGACCTGGTGATCGTCTCGATGCCGCTCAGCGCCGAAAAGCGCGTGCTCGAAATGCTGACGCAGCTCTGGGTGCTGCCGGTCGACATCCGGCTCTCGGCCCATATGAGCAAGCTGCGCTTCACCTCAAAGGCCTACTCCTATGTCGGCGACGTGCCGGTGTTCGACATGGTCGACCGGCCGATCTCCGACTGGAATCTCGTTTTCAAGTGGATCTTCGACAAGCTGGTGGCGATCACGGCACTGATCGTCTTCTCGCCGATCATGCTCGCGACCGCCATCGCCATCAAGCTCGACAGCAAAGGGCCGGTGTTCTTCAAGCAGAAGCGGCACGGCTTCAACAATGAGCTGATCGAAATCTACAAGTTCCGCTCGATGCGGACCGACATGGCCGACGCCAGCGCCAGCAGGCTCGTGACCAAGGGCGACCCGCGCGTCACCAAGGTCGGCCGCTTCATCCGCAAGACCTCGATCGACGAGTTGCCGCAGCTCTTCAACGTGCTGCGCGGCGAACTCTCGATCGTCGGGCCGCGGCCGCATGCGCTCGCCGCCAAGGCCGACAACAAGCTCTACTACGAGGCGGTGGAAGGCTATTTCGCCCGCCACAAGGTGAAGCCGGGGATCACCGGCTGGGCCCAGATCAACGGCTGGCGCGGCGAGACCGATACCGTCGACAAGATCATGCAGCGTGTGCAGCACGACCTCTACTATATCGAGAAATGGTCGATCCTGCTCGATATCTATATCGTCGTGATGACGCCGTTCTCACTGTTTGCCAAATCCGAGAACGCCTACTGAGATGACCTTCGCCGACGCCAGCCTCGTTCGCCGCGAAGCTGGCTCGACCTGGCTGCGGGCTCGTTTCGGAACGCTGCTCGACTGGGTCGTGGCGTTCTGGATTTTTTCCGGCAGCGTGGTGATCACCGAGCCGGCCCCTTACGAGCTGATCTTCTTTCTCGTGCTCGGCGCCTCGCTGTTCGCCGGCAGCTTCGCGTTCCGCCGCTCGACGCTGGGCCTCCTGATCCTCTGGGCGGTGTTCATCCCGTTCGCCATCATCGGGGCGTTCCAGCCGAAATTCACCACCATCACCGACGCGCTGCAGTTCCAGGTGGTGACGATCTTCCTGTTCTTCACCAGCTACTGGGTGGCGAACTATGTCGCCGAAGCGCCGCAGAAGCGGATGCGGCTCATCATCGGCGCCTACATCTTCGCCGGCGCGCTGTCGGCGGCGATGGGCACGCTCGGCTATCTCGGCGTCGTGCCGGGCGGCCATGACCTCCTGACCCGCTACGACCGCGCCAAGGCGCTGTTCAACGACCCCAATGTGTTCGGGCCGTTCCTGATCCTCCCCGCCATGTATGCCCTGCAGCGGGTGCTGCTCGGCGCGCCGAAGCGCGCGACGATCGCCGCCGGCATCGTGATGGTGATCACGCTCGGCGTGTTTGCCAGCTTCTCCCGTGCAGCCTGGGGCCATCTCATCGCCTCGGGGCTCGGGGTCTATCTGTTGATCTTCTTCGGCGTCGCCAACGCGAAGGAGAAGGTGCGGATGATCCTGATGGCGTTGATCGGCGGGCTGATGGTGATCGTCGCCATTGGCGGGCTGCTGTCGATCCCCAAGGTCCAGGAGCTGTTCGAGCTCCGCGCCCAGGCGCAAAGCTATGACGAAGGCGACAGCGGCCGCTTCGGGCGGCAGGGCTATGCGTTCGAGTTGGCGCTCAACAATCCGTGGGGCATTGGGCCGCTGGAGTTCCGCAACCTCCGCGTCAAAGAAGAGCCGCACGACAGCTATGTCGACGTGCTGCACGTCTATGGCTGGGGCGGTGGACTGATGTTCTATTTGTTTGTGCTGGTCACCGCCTGGCGCGGGCTGAGCTTCGTGTTCCGCCCCTCCCCCAACCGGCTGCTGCTGATCCCGCTGATCTCGGTCTGGATCCCGCTGGCCGTCGAAGCGGCGATCATCGACCTCGACCACTGGCGGCATTTCTGGCTGGTCGGCGGCCTGATCTGGGGCGTCACTGCGGGATACAAAAAAGTGCTGCCAGCCGAGGATAAGCGGCTCAGCGCGCTGATCTGAACCAGCGCGCCGACGGCCTCCGGCCTACAGCTTGTAACCGTACGCCGTGACCACCGCGGTGCCGCCGATCGGGAGGCGCGAGTAGGTCATGTCGATGCGGCGGATGAAGCGGGCGGCGCCGGGCAAGTCGATGACGCGGCTCATGGTGCCGGGCAGGAACAGGAAGCGGAGCGGCACGTCCTGCGTGGTCCCGTTGCCGAAGGTGACATGGAGATTTTCCATTAAGACCGTGTTGCTGGTGACCCCGAGCCGGAGCTTGGTGAACAGCCCGCCGGTCAGGCCGACATGGATCGAGTCGTGGTCGATGAAGAAATGGACAGTGCGCGAGCCGAGCGTGACCCAGCTGGCGGCCATGGCCTGCATGGGGACGAACGCGATAGCGGCGGCAAAAGCTCCGGCGAGGAGCATGCGACGTGTGAGCATCTTCTTCTCCTGGGTGGGTGCCCCCAGGCGGAAATTATGCCCGGCACTGACGCCGAGCAATCGCCATGCTTCATTTTGCTTTTAGGCAGGCAGAAGCGGGCGCAACGATGATGTCGGCCGATTTGTGCGGATCGTAGTCGTAGGAAAACACCCGCGCGTCGGTGACGGCGACGAGGCTCAGCCCATCGCCAGAGGTGTTGATGGCGACGCGTAGTTCCGTGCCGGGCGCCGCGAGACAGACTCGGGCCGCGGCGAGATCGGCAGCCGGGCCATCCGGCACGATCGCCGCGCCATACCCCTCCTCCAGCAATTCGGCCCGCACGGCATCGCGGAGCGGCTCGAACACTTCGTCGCGGGCAAAATAGTTGCCGTGCGCGGCGGCGAACGCGGCAGCGCCGTTGTACGCGGCACGCACTGCGAGCTCGAGGTCCTTGTCGCTGAGATCCGGGTCGGCCGGCGCTTCCATCGAGATCGATGGCGGTTCGCTGGAGTTTTGCGGCGTCGCGGCGACGGCCGGCGTGGCCGCGATCGCCAACCCCAGTGCAAGTGTCCGCCAATGCATCGCAATCCTCCCAACCGGGAAGTCATAGCGAACGCGGACAAGGGAGAGAATGGTCGGAGTGGCCGGATTTGAACCGACGACCCTTTGTCCCCCAGACAAATGCGCTACCAGGCTGCGCTACACCCCGACACGGCGCCTATCTAGTCCGTTGGCCGAACGGGCGCAACCCGGGATGGCGACGCAAGTCAGGTGCTTGGATCGGGCACGTCGGCACTACCCGTGACGGCGCAGATTGGGTGCGTCTTGAGGTCGGCGGCGGCGAACCTCGGGCCGCGGGTCGAGGAGATGACGCGGCTCCCGGGCTTCCAGGACACCGGCGACCTAGCGTGCTGGCTTGCCGCCGAGGATGCCGTCGAAGGGTGTACGGAGCGAAGGTGGCCGCTGGAGGCCGCATTCGTCCGCCAACGACGCAGACGCAACCTTCCAGCCCCGAGAGTATTCTGCTCACCGCAACCCATTTTCTCAACTTGACGCATTGTTAGCCAAATGAGTAAGTTGAGCCTACGTCACGACGGGGCAACCGAAATGAGCGAAAAAACACTGAAGGGCAATGAACTGCAGCGCGGCGAGCGACTCCAGGTGATGCTGGAAGACGCCGAGCTCAAGGCGCTGGACGATTTCCGCTACGCCAACCGCATGCCAAGCCGGGCCGCCGCCGTTCGCGAACTGTTGAGGCGCGGGCTCGCGGCGATTGGTTACGGCGTCGACAGTTCCGGCGCCGGATCGAGCGCCTTCGGCGTGCTCAGCACGCCGGGCGAAGCACCGGACGCCGCTGCGGAGTAGGCCGCTACTCGCGGGCGCGCTCGAGGATGCGCTTGCATTCGAGCAGATCGCGCAGCACGGCGCCGAGCCGCTCTCGGTCGGTCGCATCCAGTAGCGGCAGACGGGAGGGCGACAGGTTATCGTCACGGACCTCGACCTCGTCGCCCGGCTCGTCCGGCAGCGGCGGCATCAGCGCATCGAGCGAGCCGCCATTGGCGATGGCCGCAACGTGCCGGGCGCCTTGATCCTTGAGGATCTTTTGGACGCCTTTGATCGTGAAACCCTGATCGTAGAGCAAATGGCGGATGCCCTTGAGGAGCAGCACGTCCTCGGGACGGTAATAACGCCGCCCGCCGCCGCGCTTCAGCGGCTTGATGGTCGAAAAACGGGTCTCCCAGAACCGCAGAACATGCTGCGGGAGGTCGAGTTCGTCAGCGGCCTCAGAGATGGTACGGAAGGCGTCGGGAGACTTGTCCAACCCGAATCTCTCAGAAGAAAGTCTTATTTTCCAACGCTGACCATAGATTTGTTGATCTTGGATTTCAACACGTTGCTGGGTTTGAACACCAGAACTTGACGCGGCAGGATAGGGACCTCCTCGCCGGTCTTGGGATTGCGCCCGATCCGCTGGTTCTTGGAGCGGACCTGGAACGAGCCGAACGAAGAGAGCTTGACGTTCTGGCCCGAGACCAGCGCATCGCCGATCAGCGCCAAGAAGCGCTCGACCAGTTCGGCGGACTCGGTCCGCGACAAACCCACCGATTCGTAGACGGCCTCTGCGAGATCCGCACGCGTGACTGTCTTTTGGGCCATGCCTCTCCCCCGTTCCGCCAAACTGGATCCGCAGTCCCGTCAGGCGCCCCGCCCCCGAGAAGGGAAAGACTAGCGCCCGCAAACAATTAAGGCAACGGTTGCGGTTACAACGAAGTGCCTCGGTCTGAATCTATCGGAGTTGGTCGAAGAGGATCACCGGTTTGCCGGAATAGGTCGTCCGGGCGAACTCGGTGAAGCCGAGTTTTGCCGCAACGCGCTGCGAGGGCGTGTTGTCCGGATCGATCATGCAGGTGAAACGGTCGCCAGTGCCATGGGCGCGGGCCCAGGCGATGGCGGCGGTCATCGCTTCGACGGCGATGCCCTTGCGCTGCATCGGCGCGGTCAGCGCCCAGCCAGCTTCCATGGTGCCCTCGATCGACGGCTCGACGGCGCGGCGATAATCGTGGAAGCCACATTCGCCGACGAAGGCGCCGCTTGCCTTGTCCTCGATGGCAAAGAAGCCGAAGCCGAGATAGTGCCAGATGCCGACAAGGCGGAGGAAGCGCGTCCAGTTCGTTTCGCGGCTGAACGGCACGCCGCCGATGAACCGGACCACGGCGGGATCGGCCCACATGACGGCGTAGTTCTCAAAATCATCAAGGCGATACGCACGAAGGCGCAGCCGCGCGGTTTCGAGCGTCGGAACCTCGACCATTTCCGTTACCAGCGGATCAGGGACGCACCCCACGTGAAGCCGCCGCCCATGGCTTCGATCATTACCAGATCGCCGCGCTTGATACGGCCGTCAGTGACCGCTTCGGTCAGCGCCAGCGGCACCGATGCAGCGGAGGTATTGGCGTGGCGGTCGACAGTGATCACCACCTTTTCGGGCGGGATATGTAGCTTCTCGCCGGCGCCCTGAATGATGCGGAGGTTCGCCTGGTGCGGCACGAACCAGTCCAGGTCTTTCACCGTGTAGCCAGTGGCCGAGAGCACGTTCTCGACGACGTCGGTGATCTTGCCCACGGCGTGGCGGAACACTTCCTTGCCGTCCATGTGGACGAGGCCGATCGATTTGGTGGTCGAGGGGCCGCCGGTGGTGTTGAGCTTGTCGGCGAAATGGCCGTCGGAGCGGAGCGAGGAGGCGAGGATGCCGCGCTCGCCGTCGCCGCCGAGTTCCACAACCGCCGCCCCGGCCCCGTCACCGAACAGCACGCAGGTGGCCCGGTCGGTCCAGTCGAGGATGCGCGAGGTGGTCTCGGCGCCGATGACCAGCGCGCGCCGGGCGACGCCATTCTTGAGGAAGGAATCGGCCGTCACCATGCCGTAGACGAAGCCGGAGCAGACCGCCTGGATATCGAAGGCGGCGCCATGGTGCATACCGAGCTTCTGCTGGACGATGGCGGCAGTCGCCGGAAAGGTCAGATCGGGCGTCGTGGTGGCGACGATGATGAGGTCGATGTCGGCCGGCGCGAGGCGTGCATTGTCGAGGGCGCGGCGCGCGGCGTGGACCGCGAGGTCGGAGGTGAACTCGCCATCGGCGGCAATGTGGCGCTGCTTGATGCCGACGCGCTGCTGAATCCACTCGTCCGAGGTGTCGATGGTCTTGGACAATTCGTCATTGGTCATGATGCGGGCCGGCAGATAGCTGCCGACGCTGCGAACGATGGTCCGCAAATCACTCACGCGGGCTTCGCCTCTCTGTCGGTTGGAAGAGGCGCAGGCGCCGGGAATGCCGGGAAGCGCCGCATGCCTTCGGAAATCTTGTCGATCAGCCGGCTGCGGCCCATCTCGTAGGCAAAGCCAAGCGCGCTCTTGAAGCCGATCTCATCGGTGCCGCCGTGGCTTTTGACGACGACGCCGTTGAGGCCGAGGAACACGCCGCCATTGACGTTACGCGGATCGAGCTTACGGCGGATGGCGTTGAGCGCTTTGCCGGCGATCAGTGCGCCGAGCGCCGAAAAGATATCGGCCCGAAGCGCGTTGCGCAGATAGGTGCCGACCTGCCGGGCTGTGCCTTCGGCGGTCTTCAGCGCGATGTTGCCAGTAAAGCCCTCGGTGACGATCACGTCGACGGTGCCCTTGCCGATGTCGTCGCCCTCGACGAAGCCGTGATAGATGAAGCCGGCGCCGCTACCAGCGCTCAGCATGGCTGCGGCTTCCTTGACCTCGTCGTGGCCTTTCATCTCCTCGGTGCCGACATTGAGGAGGCCGACGGTCGGCAATTCCTGGTCAAACAAGGCGCGCGCCAGAGCGGCGCCGAGGATCGAGAAATCGACCAGCTGCTTGGCGTCGCCGCCGATCGTCGCACCAACGTCCAGCACGATGATATCGGCGCGCAGTGTCGGCCAGATCGCAGCGATCGCCGGGCGCGAAATGCCCTCGATCGGCCTGAGGCAGAAGGTCGCCATCGCCATCAGCGCGCCGGTATTGCCACCCGACACGGCGACATCGGCCTCGCCGTCCTTGACCGATTGCAGCGCACCCCACATCGAGGAGTTGCCGCGGCCCTTGCGCAACGCCTGTGAGGGTTTTTCCTCCATCGAGATGACGTTGTCGCAATGCACGATCCGGCTCACGGGCTTGAGCTCGGGGAACTTTTCGAGCAGCGGCGTCAGCTCGGCTTCGCGGCCGTGGAAAATGAAGCTGATGTTGCGGCGCTCGCGCAGAGCGAGTGACGCTCCGTGGATCGCCACCTGCGGGCCGATGTCGCCGCCCATGGCGTCTACAGAAATGCGGATTGAATCTGCCATGTGTCCGTTTTCGGGCCCGCGACGCGAGCCGCAATCACCTTAATCAAACCGGTTTCGGGCGCAAGTGCGCGGCCCGGCGCTCAGGGGCCCTTGTCCTTGAGCGCGCGCAGCACCGCGAACGGCGAGTCATCGGCAAGATCGGGGTCGGCGCCCAGAACATCAAGGGTTTCGCTGGGTCCGCGTGGATAGAGATCGATCGCCAGCGCCAAGGTTTCGGCGATGAGATCGCTGAGATCGGCCTCGTGCCCATCGAAATGGTCCGGCACGTCCTCGCCATGCGGATCGACGAAGATTTCGGCATTGGCGGGGCCGGCGTAGTCCTTCTCGCCGCTGGGCAGGAAAATGCGGTCGATCGGCTCGGCGATCTCTTGCGCGATCGGCTCCAGCGTCACCACCGAGGGCTGAGTCACTTCCGCCGTCAGCCGGCCGGTGACCCGGATGCCGCCACGAAACTTTACCGCGTGCAAAACAACGTCCAGCCGGTTGACCGAGATGACGCCGAGCTGCGCCGCAAGCGTGACACGTTCTTCTTCGCCCGGCGTGACATGCACGTCGCGACCAGTGACCGGCATGGAATCGAGCCGGATGCTGGCGTCATTGAGGCGCATATGCGTGCTCATGCGGCGACGCCCGAGGTCGACTGTCCGGCGGTGATTGTCGCTGTCGGCAATGCCGTCAGCAATTTGCTCTCGGCGAGGAGGTAGCTCGCCAACTGCGCGACGCCGGGGTTGGGCGCGGGGTAGACGTTCTTCAGCAGCACGGCCTCGACTTCGACCTGGCTGCCGCTGTCGATGGCGTCGTCGATGGCTTTCACCAGGCCGTAGAAGACGTTGCCCATCTTCTTGATCCGCTTGGGCACGCCGAGGTCGGTGATGCCTAGTTCGCGCACCGAGCGGTCCATGTCGCGGAAGAAGAGATCGACCAGCGCCTGGCCGAACGGTCGCGCTTCCTCGTTGCCCTTGAGGCGGCGGAGGAGCAGCGCGAGGTGCAGCGAGATCATATCGAAGCGCCCGGTGACTGTGTCGGGGATGCCCCAGTCGGCGTAGAACTTTGCCTGCCGGGATTGCGCCACAATGGACCGGTAGGCCTCGAACACCGTATCGGGCGCGGTGGATTTACGGAAAAGATTGAAAATCATGGGCATGCTCCACGGCGGCAATACCGGTTTGGAGCGGTTCGGGCCAGCTTGCCAGCCGGCGTCATTCGTCGCTAAACAGTCCGGCGCTCCGCTGCGCGCCGCGTCTTAATCGAGAGACATCGTGAAAGTCAAATCCATGACCCTGCGTAATTCCGCCCCGCTCCTCACGTCTGCGGCGGCGGCCGGCCTAGTGGCTTTGGTGCTGGCCGGATGCAGCATGGGTTCGGGCCTCGCGCTCTCGACCAACAAGATCCAGGGCTATGCCATCTCCCAGGATGCGCTGTCGCAGATCCGGACCGGCCAAAGCCAGGACCTCGTGGTGGTGGTGCTCGGCTCGCCGCAGACCATAAACGCCTTTAACGAGGGCACCGCCTGGTACTATGTGCAGACCAAGGTGAACGAGACGGCGTTCGGGCTGACCACGGTGCAGGATCGCACCGTGCTCGCGATCTACTTCGACAAGAACAAGCGCGTCGCCGACAAGGCACTCTACAGCCTCAAGGACGGCAAGGTGTTCACCATCGAAGGCCGTAAGACCCCGTCCTACGGCGTCGACAAGAGCTTCCTGCAGTCGCTGATCGACTCGATCTAGGGCGAGGTCACCACCGACCTCCGGTCCTCAACGAAGTCATTCCCGCGAAAGCGGGAATGCCCCGGTGGATGGGGGGACGAAAGAGCAGCCCTTCACCCGGCGGGTGTTGCAACCTGCTTGGCGATCGTGTCGAGCACGCCATGCACCAGTCCGGGGGCGTCGTCTTCGTAGAACGCCTTGGCGATATCAACATATTCGGTGATGACCACGCCTGCCGGGATATCGCGGCGGCGCAGCAATTCCCATGCCGAGGCGCGAAGGATGGCGCGGAGCGTCGCGTCGATCCGGCCGACCGGCCAGTCATTGCTCAACGCCTTGTCGATGGTGGGGTCGATATCGAGCTGGCTCTTGATCACGCCCTGGACGATCTGGCGGAAGAAATCGGCGTCGGCGGGGAGGTATTGCTCGCCCTCGACCTCGCGGCCGAGCATGTGCACGGAGAACTGGCTCAGGGTGTCTTCGAGCGACTGCCGGCCGACATCCATTTGGTAGAGCGCCTGCACGGCAGCCAGCCGCGCGGCGCCACGCTGGTTGGCGAGACGCGGAGACGAGGCGGTTTCGGGGGTCGGAGCCGGCATGGAAACTCAAAGGCGCGCGAAGGTGCGCACCTTATCTTCGCCCAGAACGACGCGGTCAACCTGAGAAAACCGCGCGGCGGCAATGCGGTCCTCGAAACGGCCGAGCAGCGCCGCCGGCAGGCCTGAGCGGCCGATCTCAGCCGCGGTGTCGATGACGTGCAGCCTATCGACCAGTTCGCCGGCGATGAACGACTCCGCCAGCCGTGCACCGGCCTCGACGAACAGCCGGTTGATGCCGCGCTCGGCGAGGATCGGCAGTAGACGGCGGAGTTCCGGATGGCCGCGTCGTCCCTCGATCTCGAGCACCTCAATGCCCGGGCGCAGCTTCAGCGGATGATCCGGGGTGGTGACGACAAGGATCGGCACGCCGGAGACGGCGGCGAAGAGCTCGAGCTTGCCGTCGAGATCGCGCGCGCCGGCAAGCACGATGCGCAGCGCGCCGCGATCGTCGAGGCCCTTGAGATGCACCCGCAGATCGTTGTCCTCGATCTCGGCGCGGGCGGCGCCGGACATCACGGCGTCGGCCGCGGCACGCTCGCGCTCGACAAAGCGCAGCGCCTCGACGCCCAGCGGCGGCGGCAGGCCGGCCCTCGCGTGACCGACCATGCCTTCGGCGCTGAGCGTGATCTTGAGGGTCACGAACGGCCGACCTTTGGTGACGCGGGTGGCGTAGCCCTCGTTGAGCAGTTCCGACGGCGGATGCGGCAGGTAGATGCCCTCGACGCCGTTCTCAGCGAGATGGCGCATCCCCTCGCCCGACAGTTGCGGATCTGGATCGAGCGCGCCAACCACGACCCGGCTGATGCCGGCGGTGATGATCGGGCCGGTGACCGGCGCCAGCGTGGTGTAATGTGCAGCGGGCTCGAGCGTGACGTAGAGCGTGCGGCCCTCGGTGAGCGACTTGGCATCGGCAAGCGCCAGGAGTTCGGCCTGCTCGGTGCCGCGCATCGGCGTCACGGCGCGGCCGAGCAGCAACTGGCGGGACGGATCAATGACGATAGCGCCAACCGTCGGGCTGCGGCCGGTGGTGCCGAGCGCCGGCGTCGCCAGCCGCGCCGCGGCATCGAGCCAGCGCAGATCGACGGCATCGGTATCGGTCAATCGTCGTCTTCGTTGAGGGTCGGCCGGTCGACTTCGCCGAGCTCGCTGAGGAACGAGCGGAAGTCGTCGGCGGCGCCGAAATTCTTGTAGACGGAGGCGAAGCGGACAAACGCCACGTCGTCGAGATTCTTCAACCCCTCCATGACGAACTCGCCGATCTGGTCCGAGGTGATCTCGACCTCGCCGAGGCTCTCGAGCTGCCGCACGACGCCCGAAATCATGCGCTCCACCCGTTCAGGGTCGATGTTGCGCTTGCGCACGGCGGTATTGACCGAGCGCGACAGCTTCTCGCGGTCGAACGGCACCTTGCGGCCGGACTTCTTGATCACCGTCAGCTCGCGCAACTGCACGCGCTCGAAAGTGGTGAAGCGGCCGCCGCAGGACGGACAGATACGGCGGCGACGAATGGCGCTCGAGTCTTCGGTCGGACGGCTGTCCTTCACCTGCGTGTCGTCATTGCCGCAATAGGGACAGCGCATCAGGGGGTCCTCGCGTCAATGGAGTGCGACACGAACGCCCCCTCATCCGGCGCTATCGCACCACCTTCTCCCCGACGGGGAGAAGAATGGGTGCTTGAACCGCAATGCTCGTGGATACCTCTCCCCGGCGGGGAGAGGTCCGCTGAGCGAAGCGGAAGCGGCGTGAGGGGTATCACCGCGTCAATCGGCGTAGATCGGGAAGCGTGCGGTCAGCGCGCGGACCTTGTCGCGCACAGCGGCTTCGACGGCGGCGTTGCCTTCATCGGAGTTGGCTTCGCGCAGGCCGTCCAGCACTTCGACAATGTACTCGCCGATGAGCCGAAACTCCGCTTCGCCGAAGCCGCGCGTCGTGCCGGCGGGCGTGCCGAGGCGGACGCCGGAGGTGACGAACGGCTTTTCCGGATCGAACGGAATGCCGTTCTTGTTACAGGTGATGTTGGCGCGACCCAGGCCCTGCTCCGCCCGTTTGCCGGTGGCGTTTTTCTTACGGAGGTCGACGAGCATCAGATGGTTGTCGGTGCCGCCGGACACCACATCGAGACCATGTTGCATCAGCGTCGCAGCGAGCGTCTTGGCGTTGGCGACAACCTGCCGCGCATAGGACTTGAACTCGGGCTGCAGCGCCTCCCTGAAGGCCACCGCCTTGGCGGCGATGACGTGCATCAGCGGCCCGCCCTGCAGCCCGGGGAATACCGCGCTGTTGATCTTCTTGGCGAGATCCTCGTCGTTGGTGAGGATCATGCCGCCGCGCGGCCCGCGCAGCGATTTGTGCGTGGTGGTCGTGGTCACATGCGCATGCGGCACCGGTGACGGATGCACGCCACCCGCGACGAGACCGGCAATGTGCGCCATGTCGACCATCAAATTCGCGCCGACCGCATCGGCGATCTCGCGGAAGCGCTTCCAGTCCCACACGCGCGAATAGGCGGTGCCGCCGGCGAGGATCAGCTTGGGCTTGTGCTCATGCGCCAGCCGCTCGACTTCGTCCATGTCGAGCAGATGGTCGTCGCGGCGCACGCCGTAGGAGACGACGTGGAACCACTTGCCGCTCATGTTGACCGGCGAACCATGCGTCAGGTGGCCGCCCGAATTGAGGTCGAGCCCCATGAAGGTGTCGCCGGGCTGCAGCAGCGCCAGGAACACGGCCTGGTTCATCTGGCTGCCCGAGTTGGGCTGCACGTTGGCGAAGCTGGCGCCGAACAGTTTCTTGGCGCGCTCGATGGCCAAAGTCTCGGCGACGTCGACGAACTGGCAGCCGCCATAATACCGCTTGCCCGGGTAGCCCTCTGCATATTTGTTGGTCATGATCGAGCCCTGCGCCTCGAGCACCGCCTTGCTGACGATATTCTCGGACGCGATCAGCTCGATCTCGTGCTGCTGCCGGCCGAGTTCGTTCTGGATCGCCTCAGCGATCTCCGGATCGGTCTCGGCGAGGGTCGCGGAAAAGAAGTTCGGAAAGAGCGGAAGCGACGCGGCGGCGCTCATGGGCGTTCCCCGTATTGGAAGGACGGACTGGTCCGGCGAGGTGTTGGCTGTATCACGCGGCCGGCGGCGATTCCAAGGCCGGCGGCTGGCCGGCGCAACGACAAATGGGCTGACACAATGGGGCTCCCGTGCGGTTCGGTGGGTGCCCAGGCGAGCGGCATCTGGGTTCGCGTTTCCCGATGGTGTCCCATCTCTCTCGCCAGTCGCGCGAACCGCGTGAATATGCCCCAGTTTGGCGACGAGCGGAAGTGGCCGGCGGACGGAACGAGTCTGCGGCGCGCGAGTTAGGCCGCCGTCAGGATGACGCGCCGCCTGCTCCGGCGGCACGTCAGGGCTCGGAGAACCCCGCAAGAAAAGCCAAGGAGATCAATATGTTCATCAGCCCCTTCGTTGCTGCCCTGCTGATCGGCAGCTTCTGGACCGGTGTCGGCGCCAGCGCCGTCGTCGGCAACACCGACCTCTTCGACCATCATCGCGACGATGTGACGATCACCGCATCGACCACCGATCACGCGACGGCCTGTCACGCGCGCTATCATTCGTACGTCGACAGCACCGACATGTTCCTGAGCATCAACGACGGGAAGTGGCACGTCTGTAAGCTCTAGGCTGAATGCCGCCATCCACACGGAGTCATTCCCGCGAAAGCGGGAAACTCCGTTGTGGGACCTAAGGAGTGCCCTGCTGCAGCCGGCGCTTCAGCTTGGCCAGCGCCAAAGCCTGCATCTGGATTTGCGACGCCGTTACCGGCGCGATGACGATCACTTCGATCCCTGAGTCGGAATCGATCGCGGCGACACGCATCTGGCCGCCAATCTGACGAAATTCATAGAAGACGTCGCCTGGGCCGGACGGTTTCTTGTCCGAGCCCCAGCCCATCTAGGCGGTTGTGGTGTCGACCAGGCCCTGGGCATCGAACTGGTAGACATCGTCGCGGAAGCTGACGGTGCCTTGCTTGTTGGCCCAGGCGGTGACGTAAGTGGTGTGGATCGGGGTCGGCTTCTTGAGGCTCACATCGAGCCGCTCGTTCGAGTTGAACACCGCGTCGATCGCCCCCTGATCCCAGCCGCCATTCGGCCCGATCAGCCAGTCGACGAGTTCGTTGACGCCTTCGACACGGACGCAGCCCGACGAATGGAATCGCGCGTTCTCCGCGAACAGCGATTTCGACGGCGTGTCGTGCAGGTAGACGTCGAACTTGTTGGGAAAGTTGATCTTGCAGTGTCCCATCGAGTTGTCGGCGCCGGGCTCCTGCCGGAAGCTGTAGTTCACCGCATCGTCAGTCTTCCAGTCGATGTCGGTGGGCTGCAGCTCGTTGCCCTTAGAATCGTAGATGTGGATCTTGAACTTGGTCAAATATTCCGGATCGTCGTTCATGTACTTGATCAGGTCTTTTTCGATCAGGCTCTTGGGCACGTGCCAATAGGGATTGAAATTGACCTGAACGATCTTGGAATTGAGGATCGGGGTGGGCCGGTCGATGCGACCGACGACGGCAGTATGGCGCTGCGCCACGGTGCTGCCCTCGATCGCCTCGATCGAGGCCGCCGGAATGTTCACCACGACATAACGATCGGTCAGGGTGCCGGCGACGTTGGCCACCCGCAGCGCATTGATCTGTAGCTGCGCCAGACGCTGATCGGCGGTGACCTGCATGGCGTAGAAGGTCGCCTCGTCCACCTTGCCGGTCGGGATAATGCCGTGACGCACCTGGAACTTGCGTACGCCCAGGTCCGTCGGGTCATCGAAGTTCTGGTTGATGTGATCGGCCACCGGCATGTCGCCGGTCGCCATCAGATGCCGCTTCAGCTCGGTGACGGCAAAGCCATCCTTGCCGTTCGAGAGATTGAACATCTGCCGGGTCGGCGGCTTCCAGCCGCCAGCCGCGACGATGGCCTGGTAGGCCTGGATCGCGAGCTGGATGTTGTACGCGGTATCGAAGCTCAAGATTGGCTCGGGCGTGTCGATAATCGCCAGCGCCGCCTGCATATTCTTGTCGGGATTGACCTCTTTCATCCGCGCATTGCGGGCGAGCTCGTCCCAGATCGACTCGCTCTCGTCGTTGTCGGCCCGCGCGGCGGAGGAAAACATTGCCCCTGCGCCTAAAGCCGCCATCGATGTCAGGAGCTTGCGCCGAGTCAGAGGCATAAATTCACCAGTCGATAACAAAGTCTGCGGGGAACGCTCAAAAATACCATCTGCGCCCGTCCAACTACAACGGCAGTCAACGAGCTGTGAAGCTTGCCGACAATCGCGGGGCACAGAGGAGATACGCGGCGCGCCGGGAAAAGCGTCGCCAAGCCATGAGTGTCTAGCGGAATTTGCGGCGCAAATAAGAAACGCCGGCACTGTGGCCGGCGTTTGCTGTGCCCTGTGGCCCGGAGGCCACAAACTTTGGAGGTCCGAGGGCTAGAGCTTATACAGGATCTGATCGACCCAGAAGCGTTCGAGGCGGCCAAGCGCCTTATTGAGACTCTCGAAGGCGCCGTTGTCGAGGCCGCCAACCTTGTCGATCGACTTGAGATGACGATCGTAGAGCTCGTCGATCACCTCGGCGACCTCTTCCCCCTTGGGGGTCAGGCGGATGCGGACCGAGCGACGGTCGGCGCGCGAGCGTTCCTGGAAAATGTAGCCGGTCTCGACGAGCTTCTTGAGATTGTAGGAAACGTTCGAGCCCAGATAGTAGCCGCGGGAGCGCAGCTCGCCGGCGGTCATTTCGGCGTCGCCGATGTTGAACATCAGCAGCGCCTGCACGGGGTTGATATCGTCCCACCCCATCCGGTCGAACTCATCCTTGATGAGATCGAGCAGACGGCGGTGGAGCCGCTCGACGCGGCTGACAGCTTCTAGGTATTGCGGCTTCAGGCCAACTGCACTGCCCGGCGCCTCTGCCTCAACGGCATTGGATTTGGTTGCCATTCTTGCCTCACTGTTATGGTCGTCCGGGCGATTTATCGCCTCTCATGGGGCCAACTTAGCCACACCCAAATAAGATCGGCTTAAGCCGCACACTTAAGACTATCTTACTGAAAAAGTTCGGGATTTTGGCTTTACAGAAGGTAACCGAGGTACTGAAACCGGTAAGCTAAATGCTTCGTTTCAGTCGTGCGCCCGCTCGCGCATCCGAAGGCTCAGCACGAAGATCAAAACGATCGAAACCAGCAGCACAAGCCGCACCGCAAAGCCAAGCGCCGACATCTGGATGTCGTGATTGCCGAAGAGATACATCGTGAGCTCGATCGCCGTGGCGCCGACCAGAAGGACCGCGCCCCAGCTGGCGCGGATCCAAAGGCCGACCGCCGCGAACAGCCGGGCCAGAGCAAAGATCGATAGATAAACGAAGCCGGTGACGCCGAGCAGATCGATCGGATTGGCGGCGCCGGTCGACACCCCGAGGAGCCGTGAGGCA
>CAZNAE010000007.1:0-46376 GCA_964570695.1 uncultured Devosia sp. | reverse complement strand
ACATGGGAAGCCGACTTCAAGGCTGGGCAGACTGTCGAGGTTGTCCACTCCTACGTGCCGAGCGTCGGCGGCACGGTGGCGACGACCTTCCTTGTGCCGCCGGCGAGCGCGACTGACGAGGACCGGCCGAAAGAATACAAGGACAAGTATTGCACCGACGACGATCTCATCAAGACCCTCAAGAAATCGCTCAAGGACCCGGGCGATCTCTACAGCGCCCCTTATGTCGAGAGCTGGATCTCCTATGTGTGGTCGACCGGCGCCAACTGGTCAGGCAATATCGGCAAGTTCCATCTGACCATCGATAAGGGCGACCCCAAGAGTCTCGTTTCATTCTGCTGGGACGGCAAGGTCACCAAGACCGGACCGACGACGTTCGAGATGGATGCCAAGGACTGGTCGCCACCTTACAATCATGAGCTCGAAATCCTCCTTCTCAATCATCAGGACCAGCCGGCCGGTTGATGCGCGTCACGGTTCGTGATGCGGTGCGCGATGACGCGCCGCTGATCCTCAAATTCATCGCTGACCTTGCGGCCTACGAACGCCTGAGCCACGAGGCGCAGGCGACCGAAGCCGATCTCGTGCGCGAGCTGTTCGGGCCATCGCCAAAGGTATTCTGCCAGATTGCGCTGTGGGACGGCGTTCCAGCCGGTTTTGCGCTGTGGTTCTATACGTTCTCGACGTTTCTCGGACGGCACGGCATTTGGCTCGAGGATCTGTTCGTGCGCCCCGACATGCGTGGCCACGGCATCGGCAAGGCACTGCTCGTCAATCTGGCGCAGCGTTGCGTGCGGGAGGGGCTCGGCCGTTTCGAATGGGCGGTCCTCGACTGGAACCGACCCTCGATCGATTTCTACACCCGCCAGGGTGCGAGCTTCATGGACGACTGGCGGCGCTGCCGCGTCGATGGTGCGGCGCTCGCCAAGCTCGGTGCGTCGTGACTGTCGCGGTGGCGATCATCGCGGCGGTTGCGACGAACGGCGTGATCGGCAGCGGCAACTACATTCCGTGGCACCTGCCGTCCGACTTTGCGCATTTCAAGCGCATGACGCTGGGCAAGCCGTTGATCATGGGACGCAAGACTTTTGAGAGCATCGGCCGGCCGCTGCCAGGGCGCACCAACATCGTCGTCAGCCGCCAGGAGGGCTATCAGCCTAACGGCGTGCTGGTGATTTCGAGTCTCGAGGCAGCGCTCGACCATGCCCAGAGCATCGCAGAAGCCGACCGCGCTAATGAGGTGATGATCGGCGGTGGAGCGGAAATCTACGCGCAGGCGATGCCGATCGCCAACCGGCTCTACATCACCCATGTGGGTGCCGAGCCGCAGGGCGATGCCTACTTCCCGGCGATCGATCCGGCAAAATGGAAGGATTCGCAGGCCATCCAGGTGCCGCGCTCGCCCAAGGACGATGCGCCCTTCAGCATCAGGATTTACCGCAGACGGCCGTAGTGCCGCCGTTGATCGGCCAAGGTCGCCCCCCTATATAGAGCGGCAACGACAGGCGATTGAAAGGCAACAGATGCCCTGGGACAACAATACGGGGGGCGGCGGCCGCAACAATAACGGCGGCGGTCCCTGGGGCCAGGCACCGGGCGGCGGAGGCAATACCCCGCGGCGAGGCGGCACCCCAAGTCTCGAGGACATTCTCAATCGCGGCCGGGATCGCCTCAGAGGCGGCATGCCTGGCGGGCGCTGGGCGATTGCCGGCGGCGTCGCCGTCCTCATCGTGTTCTGGCTGTTCAATTCGATCTACACCATCGATCCGCAGGAAGTCGGCGTCGAAACGACGTTCGGCAAGCCGAGCGACGATTTGAGCCAGCCGGGCCTGCATTTCCTCTGGTGGCCGATTCAGAGCGTCGAGCGCGTCGATCTTTCGCAGAACACCACCGAGATCGGTTCGAGCTCGAGCCGCACCGGCTCGACCGACGATGGCGTGATGCTGACCTCCGACCAGAATATCGTCGATGCGAAGTTCTCGGTGTTCTGGAGCATTTCTGACCCGAAGGCCTATCTTTTCAACGTCCGCGATCCCGACGACATGGTGCGGGCGACGGCCGAAAGCGCGATGCGCGAGATCGTCGGCAGAAGCCCGGCGACGGAGATTTTCCGCTCTGATCGCGGCGGCATCCAGACCGAGGTGCAGCAGACCATCCAGACCATCCTCGACAGCTACAAGCTCGGCGTGCGCGTCGACCGCGTGAACGTCGAGAACGTCGCGCCGCCGCCGGAAGTCGCGGATGCATTCGCCGAAGTGCAACGCGCCCAGCAGGACCAGCAGAAGTTCCAGGAAGACGCCCGAACCTACGCCAACACCTTGCTTGGCAACGCCCGTGGCCAGGCCGCGAAGGTGCGCGAAGATGCGGCGGCATATAAGAGCCGCGTCGTGCAGGAAGCCGAAGGCGAGGCAGCGCGCTTCATCTCGGTTTACAATGCCTACGCCAAGGCGCCGGACGTGACCCGCGAGCGCCTCTATCTCGAGACGATCGAGCAGGTGCTCGCTGACTCGCAGAAGGTGATCGTCCAGCCGGGCACCACCGGCGGACAGGGCGTGGTGCCCTATTTGCCGTTGCCGGCCTTGCAGGCCAAGCCGGCCACGACCGATACGAGCACACCTCCAGCGTCGCCGACCAGCACGACGACCACCACCGCGGGAGCGAACTGAGCCATGAACAGACTCATCGCGCTCGGCGTTGCCGTCATCGTCATCCTCTATCTGCTGTTTTCGTCGCTCTACGTGGTCAACGTGCGCGAGCAGGCCATCGTCATGCGCTTCGGCAAGATCACCGACGTGAAGTCGGAGCCGGGGCTCTACTTCAAGCTGCCGACGTCATTCATCGACACGGTGCAGATCGTCGAAGACCGGCTGCTGCGCTACGACATCGCCAACATGGACCTGCAGGTCAATGACGGCGCGACCTATGTGGTCGATGCCTTCCTCACCTATCGCATCGCCGATCCGGCAAAGTTCCGCGAACGCGCGCAGGGCAGTCTCGACCAGGCGGAGCGCCGGATTGCGACGAGCTTCGATGCGGCGCTGCGGCAGGTCTACGGCAAGCGCGACTTCAACGACGCGCTGTCGGTCAAGCGCAACGAGATGATGCTCGAGGCACGCGACCTGATCCGGCCGGGTTTGGCCGAGCTTGGCATCGATGTCACCGACGTGCGGATCGTTCGCACCGACCTCGACGCAAAGGTGTCGCAGACGACCTTCGATCGCATGTCGGCGGAACGCCTCGCACAGGCGGCGGCCATTCGTGCCGGCGGCCAGCAGGCAGCGCAGTCGCTGCGCGCCATCGCCGACCGTCAGTCGGTCGAGATCGTCGCGGCGGCGAACAAGGACAGCGAAATCCTCCGCGGCGAGGGCGACGCAACGCGCTCGACCATCTACGCGCAGGCCTATGGAGCGGACCCCGAGTTCTTCGAGTTCTACCGCTCGCTGCAATCCTACCGGACGGCGCTCGGCGCCAATGGCACTACAATGGTGCTGTCGCCCGACAGCAAGTTCTTCCAGTACTTCAAGGCCGACACGCTCGACGGTAAGGTGCCGACGCCGGCAGCGCCAAACGGCATCCCGCCGCTGACCTCGACGACGCTCGATCAACCCGAGCCGTCCGATGTGCTGCCGCCGACCAATGTCGGCGCTCCGGCGGACACGGCGATTCCTACCCTCGACGAGGCAACACCGGCTATTACGCCGTTGCCGAGTGAGCCGGCTGATGGCCTCAACGCCCAGCCCGCCGTCAACGCCGACGGAACGGTCAATCCGCCGAGCATTGAGTCGCAGGTGCCGTCACAGGCCTCGTCCGCCGCCCAATAGGCGCAGCGAAGCACGGATATGATCGAGGCCGGCGGTCGCCGGCCTCACATTTTTTCCTGCGGCGATGCACTGCTTGCGTCTCGCGCGGCGTTACTTTCAAGTGAAGCCCGAACCGCGAGGGGACGAGATGCATTTTCCGGGTGTGAAGGCGCTGCTTGCGGCAGCCCTGCTGGCGCTCGCGGTTCCCGCAGCGGCGCTGGCAGAGGGCCCTCAATCCGTCGCCAAGCTCGCCGCAGCCCTCTCCCCCGCGGTTGTCAACATCGCGTCCTCGCATCGCATCGGCGGCGCCGGGCAGCCCTATCCCACCGCGCCCGACGGATCGCCGCTCGGTCAATTGTTCGACGACGTCAATCCGAACAAGGACTTGGGCCCGCAGGCGGAACAGGAAGCTCGCAGTCTCGGCTCGGGCTTCATCATCAAGGACGACGGCACGATCATCACCAACAACCACGTCATCGACGGGGCTGATGAAATCCTCGTGTTCCTGACCGACGGCACGCGGCTGACCGCCAAGCTGGTCGGCGCCGATCCCAAGGCCGACCTTGCGGTGCTGAAGGTCGAGGCGGGTCACAAGCTGCCGCATGTCGATTTCGGCGACAGCGATAGTGCGCAGGTCGGCGACTGGGTGATGGCGATCGGCAATCCGTTCGGGCTCGGCGGTTCTGTGACGCTCGGTATCGTTTCGGCCCGTGACCGCGACATTCAGGAGGGCCCGTATGACGACTTCATCCAGACCGACGCAGCGATCAACGAGGGTAATTCGGGCGGGCCGCTGTTCGATATGAACGGCAAGGTGGTCGGCATCAACACCGCGATCATCGCGCGCGGCGGGTCTTCTGTCGGGATCGGCTTCGCCATCCCGGTCAATCTGGCGCGGCCGGTGGTCGATCAACTGGCGGAATATGGCGAGACGCGGCGCGGCTGGCTCGGCGTCGGTATCCAGGAGGTGACGCCAGAGATGGCGGCGAGCCTGTCGCGGCCGAACGAGAGTGGCGCGATGGTGGTCGACGTGACCAAGACCGGCCCGGCCGACGGCATTTTGCTCGAAGGCGACCTCATCCTCGAGTTCAACGGCAAGGTGATTGAGAAGCTGAAGGATTTGCCGCGGTTCGTTGCTGAGACCGCGGTCGGCCAGAAGGTCGCCGTGAAAGTGCTGCGCGGCGGCAAGGAAATGTCGGTCGATGTGACGCTCGGGCGGCTCGAGGTCGGCGACCAGATCGTCGCGGCGCAGGAGCAGCAGGCGGCGCCGCCGAACGATCAGGACGAACCGGTCGGGCCGGCGCCGGGGCTGAAGGACATGCTCGGGGTCGATGTTGGCCCGATCGATGACGCGGCGCGCAAGGCATTCGCGATCAGCAAGGATGCGGCGGGCGTCGTGATCACCTCTGTGACGCCCGGCTCGGACGCCGAGAAGCACGGCCTGCTCGCCGGGCTGGTGATCAGCGAGGTCAACCAGCAGAAGATTGCGACGGTTGCCGATGTCACCAGCATGGTGAGCTCTGCGAAGGAGGCGGGGCGCCTGGCCGTGTTGTTCAAAGTCACCGATCCCACCGGCCACAGCCGGTTCGTTGCGGTGAAGTTCGACTAGCGGACGAAGTCCTCGTCGGCATAGCCCTGCAGATAGAGTAGGGCCGTCAGATCGCTGTGGTCGATGCGGAACTGCGCCTCAGCCGAGACCACCGGTTTGGCATGCAACGCCACGCCCATGCCGGCGGCTTTGATCATGTCGAGGTCGTTGGCGCCGTCGCCGACAGCGAGGGTCGCGGCAAGGGGGATGTCGTGGAAAGCGGCGAGAGTCATCAGCCGGCTGAGCTTGGCTTCGCGGCCGAGGATCGGATCGGCCACCGTACCGGTCAACACATCGCCGTCGAATTCAAGGATGTTGGCCATGGCTTCGTCGAAGCCGATGCGCTTGCCGATGTAGTCGGCAAAGAACGTGAAACCGCCTGAGACGAGCGAGGTGAAGGCGCCGTGCGTCTTCATCGTCTGCACCAGCGTCCGGCCCCCAGGTGCAAAGGTGATGCGCTCGCGGCGGACTTCCTCGATGGCGGCGCGCGACAGGCCCTTGAGCAGCGCGACGCGGGTGCGGAGCGCCGCGGGGAAATCGAGCTCGCCGTTCATGGCGCGGGCGGTGATCGCCGCGACTTCCGCCTTGATGCCGACGGCGTCGGCCAGCTCGTCGATGCATTCCTGCTCGATCATGGTCGAGTCCATGTCGGCGATCAGCAGGCGCTTCCTGCGATGGGCCAGTGGCACCAAGGCGACGTCGACCGGCCTGCCGGCGGCGAGCGAGCGGGCGACATCGGCGGCGTTCGCCAGTTTCGGCTTGACGATTTCGCAGGCGATGCGCTGGGTGAGCCAGTTGACCTCGCCGCCGACCTCGTTGTGAACGGCGGCGATCAGCGCGTAGTCCAGCGCCGGCTCGGCCGGGTTGGCGATGAGGCAGAGAACCGACAAGGCAAACCCGTGGTATGGAAGAGAGCGGTCCTGATAGCGGGTCCGACTGCCAGCGGCAAGTCGGCGCTGGCCCTCGCCAAAGCGCGCGAGTTGGGCGGGGTGATCGTCAACGCCGATGCGCTGCAGGTCTACGACGGATTGCGGCTGCTGACGGCGTGGCCGAAGGAGGCCGAGCTGGCGCTCGCGCCGCACCGACTTTACGGCACCGTGCCGGCGGAAAAGCGGTTCTCGACCGGCGACTGGGCTCGGGCGGCGGCGAGAGTGATGGCCGAGGCCGGCGACGCGCCGCTGATTTTCGTTGGGGGAACAGGGCTCTATTTTGAAGCTCTCACAAACGGATTCGCCGAGGTTCCGGAAGTTCCGAGCGGCGCCATCGCGTGGGCGGAGGCGGAGGTGCACGGCCTCAACCGCGAGGAGCGCAGCCGGTTGATCGCGGCGCGCGATCCCGTAGTGGCGGGGCGGCTCAAATCGCCCGACCCGCAGCGGGTGATCCGGGCGTTGGCGGTGCTCAAGGCGACGGGGCGGTCGCTGGCGAGCTTCCAGGATGAGGCGCAGGCAGGGCAGCTCGATGGCCATGAGGTCGAGCGGATCGTTGTCGACCCGGGCCGCGACGTGCTCCGTGAACGGATCGCGCAGCGGTTCGTCGCGATGCTGGAGCAGGGCGCGGTGGACGAGGTGAAGGCGCTTCTGAGGCGCGACCTCGATCCGTCATTGCCCATCATGAAGGCGATCGGCGTGCGCGAGATCGGCGACTGGCTCGCCGGGACGATCAGCCGCGATGAGATGATCGAGCGCGCGGTGATTGCGACCCGGCAATACGCCAAGCGGCAGCGGACATGGCTGCGCAACCGGATGGGCGACTGGCCGGGGCTCTAGACGACGACGCGGCTGGTGAGGCCCAGCCGGTCGCGCAACGCGAAGCGCGTGACGAGGATGATCGCGGTCGCGAGCAGGCCCGCTGCGAGGCCAAGCCAGATGCCCACCCCGTGAAGGCCGAGAGGGAAGCCGAGCAAATAGGCAACCGGGAAGCCGATCAGCCAGTAGCCGACGAGGGCGCTGATCAGCGGCATGTTGGTGTCGGAGAGGCCGCGGAGTGCCGAGGCCATCGAGACCTGTGTGCCGTCGACGAGCTGGAACAGCGCCGCGATGCTGAGGTAGCTCGCCGCAAGCGTCAGGGCGCCGAAATTGTCCGGATTCGTGGGGTCGAGAAAGAGACCGACCAGTGTCTGGGGAAAGCTGAAGAATAGCAGCGCCGTCGCTGACATGAAGCCAAGGGTCAGCATCAGCGAGGCCCAGCCGGCCTTGCGCACACCCTCGGGATTGTGTTCGCCGAGCGCGATGCCGACGCGCACCGTGGTCGCCTGGCTGAGCCCGAGCGGCACCATGAAGGAAATCGAGGCGAGTTGCAGCGCGATCTGGTGGGCCGCTACCGCATCCTGGCCGATCCAACCCTGCAGCAGGGCGGCACACGTGAACAGTCCGACTTCGGCGAGCAGCATGGCGCCGATCGGCAGGCCGATGCGCCAGAGCTCCCAGAAGCGCGGCCAATCGGGCTTAAGGAGATTGTGGAAGATGTGGTAGCGGCGGAAGCGGCGGTGCAGTTGCACGTAGGTGATGGTCAACGCCAGCATCACGACGTTGACAGTGGTCGTCGCGAGCCCGGCCCCGGCCAGCTCGAGCCGCGGAAAGCCCCAATTGCCGAACATCAGGGCGTAGTCGCAGAGGAAGTTGACGAACACACCGGCCACGGTGATCAGCAAGATCACGCGCGTCGCGCCGTGCGCGGAGAGGAACGAGCGTAGCACGACGATCATGAACGCCGGGATCAACAGCCAGATCGCGTAGTGGATAAAGTGCTCGGCCATGTTGGTGAGCTCGGGGTCCTCGCCGAGTGCCCGATAGATCGGCCCGATGTTCCAGGCGATCGGGAACAGCGCCGCCACCAGGATGACCGAGATCCAAAGGCCCTGACGCACGGTGCGGCGAACTGAGCGGAAGTCGCGGGCGCCGAGTGCCTGCGCAACCATCGGAGCGACCGCGCCGGCGACGCCGACGCCGAACAGCTGAATGCAGATGAACAGCGCGTTCGCGAGCGCACCGGCCGCGAGATATTTTGGGCCGAGCCAGCCCATCATGATGACGTCGGTCGTGAGCAGCGCGTTCTGCGCGAGTTGCGCGACGATCAGCGGCCAGCCGAGCTTGAACAGGGCGCGGATTTCCGCTCCCCAGCTTGCAGACGACGAACACTTAGCGGCGCCATCGATAGGCGCGCTTGAGATACTCATTTTGGATTCCACTCGCCTCGGCGGTGTAGCCGAAGGGTTCGCCGATGGGAACCCCGGCTACAGCTCGGCTTCAGTGTTGACGAAGCGGATTGCTCCACGGCGGTTGGATTCGCGGACGAAGTCGGCGAACGGCACGGAGCGGTTTGTATAGGCCGAGACGTCGCCGACGATGGCGATGCGCAAATGATAGTTGGTGAATTTCTGCAGCATTGCCCCGGCGACGCTGCTCGCGAGCCGGAAGAACTCCGGCGACAGCCGCATGACAGGGATCACCACCAACTCGGCACCCTGACCCATGGCCTCGCCGATGATATCGAGTGCGTCCTGTTCTGACGCGATTGGTGGGCCGTCGACGGGAAGGAGAAGCCGGTTCATCGCGGCGACCTAACCGAGCCACTGGAGTTTGTCGAGTTGCGCTCAGACGGCCGGCGGCGCAGTGTCCAGTCCATTGCGAATACCTCGGTATCGAGGACCGAATGCTTAATGTCATAGAGAAATTCATCGAGCCGATCCGGCGCATATCGAGCGACGCGGATGCGCGCGCCGTGCTGCGGCAAATCGTCGAAGAATTCGGCTTCCGCAGCGCCTTCCACATCGAATACGAGCCCGATTTCAGCGGCGCGCGGCACATGATCGACACCAATGTGGCGCGTGGCGCACACTGGGCGGAGCTGTTCCGTACCGCGGGCTTCGCGCCGGGCGTGAAAGGCATACGCACGCTGCTCGACATGGACATGGTGGTGCGTACGCCGCCAGACCGGTTCGAGCCGAATCATCCCTACAAACAGTTCGCAGAGCGCTACGATTTGCGCGAGATGGTGGCAGTGCCAATCACCCATGCCGAGCATATCGCCGGGATGGTCAGCTATTCCGGCGCGGTCGAACTGTCGGACGACGACAAGGTCGCGCTGCAGCTCCTCAGTTACATGCTGTTTTCGCAGGTGCGGCACATCGATCCCAACGCCAAGCCGGAACTGACCTTGCCAGCACTGACGCCGCGCGAGAAGGAAGTGATGCGGCTCTCGGCGATCGGGTTGACCTCGACCCAGATCGCGCAGCAGCTCGGGATGTCACCGCGCACCGTCAATCAGCACGTCGACAACGTCGCCGACAAGCTCGGGACACGGAACCGCACCCACACCATCGCCGAACTGATGCGGCACGACATGCTCAATTGAAAAGGGCGGCCGGGGCCGCCCTCGATACGTGCCTGCGGCGTGGGTTACCACCACCAAGCTTGATGACGTCCCATCGTGTGCGGACGGAAGTGCGCACCGGGGCCGCGGAAGCCGAAGTGCCACGACGGTGCTGGGAAGCCGAAGGTCGGCCCGACGAAACCGAACTGGTCGAACCTATCGAAGCGATTGAAGCGGTCGAAGTTACCGCCAGCGAGATACGCACAGCTAACCCACCCGTCCGGGCCGGGTTTGCTGACCTCGCACCACCCGTTGCTGCGGCCGGTGATGCGAACGTGCTCGCCGGGCCAGAGGTGGTCGACAACGCCGTAGCTCGTTCCCGGGCCGCTCCGGACATTGACGGAGCCGGTTGCGGTGGCGGCGAAGGACGCACCGACGGTCAGTGCGGTGATCACGGCGCCGAGACCGGCGGCCTTCAGCAGATTGGATTTCATGGACATGCGAGTTTCCTTTCTCGCCCGTCGATCGAAATGGCGGACGCTACTTAAAGAAGGACGCGCCGCTGCGATTGTTCCCGGATCACCAACAGTTAATGTTCCAGTGCGTTCGGCAATGCGATCAAGCAACCGAATGCAGGCTGATCCGTTGGCGTAGAGCGGCTGAAGCAGCGATCCAGCCGGAAGCGTCAACAAGGAGCAGCGTCAATGTCGGTTATCATCAGCATTCTGATCACCTTCCTGGTGGTCGTTCTCGTGCTCTGGCTCGTACAGCGGCTGCCGGTCGAGGCCCGCGTGCGACAGATCGTGCAGATCATTGTCATCATCATCGGCATCGTTGCGCTGCTGAAATATCTCGCGGTGTTCTGAGACGGACATGTCCAGGACCCCAATTGCCGACGCAGTGACGTCGGTCGAGGAGTCGACCGAGGCCGCCTTTGCCACGGTCGCACTGTCTTATGCGTCAAGCGATGGCGGTGCCGAGCCCGTCTCGAATGAGGCTCAGGCCTTTGCTAACGACGCCGGCACCGGCGAGTTGTTTGCGATCCAATCCAGCCAATTGGCCCTCGGCAGATCGTCAAACGGCGCGCTCAAGGTTCTGGCGCGGCGGATTTCGGACGCGCACGCTATGGCCATGGACGAACTCAAGGCCGCCGCTGCGGCCGCGACCAATGTCACGGCACCGACCGAACTCGACCAGGCTGGCGCCGACAGTGTCGCCCGCCTCAGGGCGGCCGATGATGCAGCCTTCAACGCGCTCTATGTCGAGCTCGAGGCCAGCTCTCATGTCGAGGCGGTGGCGCAGTTTTCCGGCTACGCAGCCACCGCCTCACCCGGTCCACTCAAGGATTTTGCCGCGAGGACGGTGCCGATGCTTGAGCAGCACCTCGCGGAACTGCGGTCGTTCACCGTCTGAGAGCCGGCGAGAGGGAGGGCAGGCACTCCGGTCTTGACAGTTTCCGGAACGCGGGCCTATGTTCCCGCCGGATTTGAAGGAGCACGTTTGTGCGGAGCATTCTCGTAGTAGTGGGGCGCATCGGTCACGTGGGATAGGTCCCGCGGGGAGGCTGGTGCGCGCAAACAGGTCCCAAACGGGGCCTTTTTTATTGCCCGAAATTCTGACGTAGGCCGCCGGGTGCGGCGAATGAGGAGAGACTGACATGGCCCAGCAGATGACAGGCGCGGAGATGGTGATCGCAGCGCTGATCGATCAGGGCGTCGAGCATATCTTTGGTTATCCCGGCGGCGCGGTGCTGCCGATGTACGACGCGATCTTCCAGCAGGACAGGGTGCAGCATATCCTCGTCCGGCACGAGCAGGGCGCGACGCACATGGCTGAGGGCTACGCCCGCTCGACTGGCAAAGTCGGCGTTGTCCTCGTCACCTCCGGCCCGGGCGCGACGAATGCGGTCACCGGCCTCACCGATGCGCTGATGGACTCGATTCCGCTCGTCTGCCTCACCGGGCAGGTGGCGACGCCTTTGATCGGCTCGGATGCCTTCCAGGAATGCGACACCGTCGGCATTACCCGTTCGTGCACGAAGCACAATTACCTGGTCAAGAACGTCGCCGATTTGCCGCGCATCCTGCACGAGGCGTTCTACATCGCCCAGAGCGGCCGACCTGGTCCGGTGCTGGTTGACATTCCCAAGGACGTGCAGTTCGCGATGGGCACGTATTACGGGCCGACCGAAATCGAGGCGACGCGTCACAAGAGCTACCATCCGCAGCTCGACGCCGATATCGGCCTCGTCGAAGCCGCAGTCGATATGATGCTGCGCGCCACGCGGCCGGTGTTCTACACCGGCGGCGGTGTGATCAATGCCGGGCCGGAGGCAAGCAAGCATCTGCGCGAGCTGGCAGAGCTCACCGGCTTTCCGGTGACTTCGACACTGATGGGGCTGGGCGCGTTCCCGGGCTCGTCGCCGCAGTGGCTCGGCATGCTTGGCATGCACGGCAGCTACGAAGCCAATCTCGCGATGCACGACTGCGACCTGATGATCAACATCGGGGCGCGGTTCGACGACCGCATCACCGGCCGGATCGATGCTTTCTCGCCCGGCTCGAAGAAGATCCACGTCGACATCGATGCCTCCTCGATCAACAAGAACGTCCGCGTCGACCTGCCAATAGTCGGCGACAGCGCGCACGTGCTCAAGGAGATGGTGCGCATCTGGCGCAGCAAAACCAACGCGCCGCGCACCGAGGCGCTGGCGCCCTGGTGGAAACAGATCGGCGAATGGCGGGGCAAGAACTCGTTCGGGTTCAAGAACTCATCGACGGTGATCAAGCCGCAGCATGCGATCAAGCGACTCTACGAGGCGGTGAAGGGGCGCGACGTCTATGTGACGACGGAAGTCGGCCAGCATCAGATGTGGGCGGCGCAGCATTTCCCGTTCGAGATGCCGAACCGCTGGATGACCTCGGGCGGGCTCGGGACGATGGGCTATGGCCTGCCGGCGTCGATCGGCGTGCAGGTGGCGCATCCGGACGCGCTGGTCATCGACATCGCCGGCGAGGCCAGCGTGCAGATGACCATGCAGGAGATGTCGACGGCGGTGCAATACGATCTGCCGGTCAAGATCTTCATCCTCAACAATGAGCGGATGGGCATGGTCCGGCAGTGGCAGGAGCTGCTGCACGGCGGGCGCTATGCGCACAGCTATTCGGAATCACTGCCCGATTTCGTCAAGCTGGCCGAGGCCTATGGCGGCGTTGGCATCAAATGCTCGGACCCGGGCAAGCTTGATGATGCGATCGCCGAGATGATCAATGTGAAGCGGCCAGTGCTGTTCGACTGCATGGTTGAAAAGCACGAGAACTGCCTGCCGATGATCCCATCGGGCAAGCCGCATAACGAGATGATCCTGCCCGATTTCACGGGCGACGTCGGCGCCGTGATCGACGCCAAGGGACGGGAGCTGGTCTGATGAACGCACATCTGCAACCGACAGGATCGGTCTACTTTCTTGCGCCCGAGACGCAGACGCCGGAGCGGCACACGCTGAGCGTACTGGTCGACAACGAGCCGGGCATCCTCGCCCGGATCGTCGGGTTGTTCGCCGCCCGCGGCTACAATATCGACAGTCTCACGGTTTCGGAGACCGAGCACGTCAAGGGCCTGAGCCGGATCACTGTCGTGACAGTGGCGACGCCCAAGATGCTGACGCAGATCAAGCTGCAGCTCGAGCGGCTGGTGCCGGTGCACAAGGTGCATGATTTGACCGAAGAGGGCAAAGCGCTGGAGCGTGAACTGGCGTTGGTCAAGGTTGCCAGCACCGGCGAACCGCGGGCCGAAGCACTGCGCCTCGCTGACGCCTATCGGGCGACCATCGTCGATGCGACGACCGAAAGCTTCGTGTTCGAGATCACCGGTAAGCCGTCCAAGATCGATAGTTTCATCGCCATCATGGTGCCGCTTGGACTGGTTGAAGTCGTGCGCACAGGGCTGGCCGCGATCTCGCGCGGTCCCGAAGGGATGTAGCTCGGTTGCACAGCTCTCCGCGAGCAGCTAATCCTGCCCGCGGGGGCTTTCGATGATCGTTGCCGGCGCAGCGGCACTGCTGATTTTCGTCGTGGCGGCGATCGGCGCGCTGTTGGCGCTCGATCTCAGTCGCACCGAGCATCGGCATTGGTTGGACGCGCTCAAGAGTTGGCAGCAGCTCATCGGTGCCGTACTCGGCTTTCTCGGCGCGGCCGGCGTGCTGGTGCTGTCGACGGCGATTTCGCAAAACAACGAACTGATCAAATCGGCGCAAGCGGCGCATGCCATCGGGCTCGGCCTTGCCTACGAAGTGCAGGCGATGGGCGTCGGCCTGAAGGCAGCGCAGCAGATCGGCCACAAGGATCAGGAGAACGCCGATCCGGGGAGCAAGTGCCTCGGCTACGCCAGTACACTGCAGCAGACGCTGGTGCCGACGACGCCGGTCTATGACGCCGTGTTGCCGCGGATGGTGGATTTCGGCGACGAGAACCTCCACGCCTTCGTCACCTTCCACGCGCTCTATGCCAATTTGCTACGGTCGGTGCCCGACATCATCGCCAATGACTGCACGGACGCCGCGACCTCGCCGATCTTCCTCAATTACATGGTCGGGCAAGTCGACCAGGTGATGCTGTACTACGCGGAGATTGCCGATACCTACGGCATTGCGCCGCCCGACGCGGGCAACCCGTCGTCTGCCACCCCGTCCTCCGCCCCGAGCAGCTGATGTCCGCCCCCACCGCCAATCTCCGCGGCATCGCCTTCATGGTGCTGTCGACCGGGTTCTTCTCTTGCAACGATGCGCTGATGAAACTGGCGACAATCGGTCTGCCGCCGTTCGAGGTGCTGTTCCTGCGCGGTGTTATGGCTTCGCTCTGGGGCCTGCCGGTGGTGTTGCTCACCGGCAATGGCCGCGCGTTACGCCACATCGTCGACAAATGGGTGGTGATCCGCAATTCGTTCGAGCTCTTGGCGGTGCTCTGCTTCGTAGTGGCTCTCGCCAACATGCAGATCGCCGACGTCACCGCGCTCGGCCAGATCGCGCCAATGCTCTTGCTGCTCGGTGTTGCGCTCCTCTATCGCGACCGCATCGGGCCAGGCCGCGCGGCGCTGATCGCCATCGGCTTCGTCGGCGCGCTGCTGGTGGCGCAGCCGGGGTCCAACGGCGTCTCGCCATTCGCCATCCTCGGCCTGCTTTGCGCGGTGGGGACGGCACTGCGCGACATCGCCGGGCGCAAGGTAAGTTCGACGATCCCGACGCTGGTCGTGGCCTATGGCACGCTGGTTCTAGTGATGGTCGGCGCCGGTCTGGCGACGGTGCTGCTGGAGCACTGGGTGATGCCGGATGGGCAGCATCTGCTGCTGCTCGCTGGCTCAGGACTGCTGCTGAGCCTCGGCCACTATTTCATCTTCCTGAGCTATCGGACCGGCGCCACCGCAGCGGTGGCGCCATTCTACTATATGTTCGCCATTTGGGCGGTGTGCACCGGGTTCTTCGTCTTCGGCACTTTGCCCAATGCGCTGGCGCTGGCCGGGATCGGATTGATCATCATCAGCGGCGTCGCCGTCGTATTGCTGGACGCGAGGCGGCCGATCGTCGTCGCCTGACGCTCGGCTTGGGCGCAGCGCAGGGTTCGTGTAAGCAGCGGCTATGGCCAATCTTTCCGTCAATCTCAACGCCGTCGCCTATCTCCGCAACCGGCGCAATCTTCCCTGGCCGAGCGTCACCGAAATGGCGCGGCTGTCGCTCGCAGCGGGCGCCTCGGGCGTCACCGTGCACCCGCGGCCGGACGAGCGGCACATCCGGCGGACCGACGTGTTCGAACTGGTCGATCTGCTCCGCGATGAATGGCCGGATCGGGAGTTCAACATCGAAGGCTATCCAACGGACGATTTTCTGAGCCTTTGCGAGGTGGCTCGGCCGGACCAGGTGACACTGGTACCCGATCTGCCGGGCCAGGAAACCTCAGACCATGGTTGGGATATTCCGACCAGTGCGACGATGCTGGCCGAGGTGATCGAGCGGCTTCAGAACCGGCAAATGCGCGTGGCGCTGTTCGTCAATCCCGAACCGGAGGTCGCGGCGCAGGCGGCCGACGTGGGGGCTGACCGGGTAGAACTCTACACCGGGCCATATGGCGACCCGCGAGGCGACGCTGTCGCGCAGCTTCGGCGGCTCAAGGTAACGGCGGACGCCTGCAGGCGGGCCGGCCTCCGCGCGGCACGGGGCGGAGCGGGACTCGGCGTCAACGCCGGCCACGATCTGACGCTGGCCAATCTCCCAGCACTGGTGAAAGCGATACCCGATCTGGCGGAGGCATCGATCGGGCATGGCGTTACCGCCGACGCGCTGAAATACGGATTCCCGGAAGCCGTCCGGCGTTACGTTGCCATTCTCAGCGGTCGCTAATCGCGAACAATTCGAACGCTAATGTTGATCAAACGCCCAACAAGCAATTTGTAGGGCGGGTTGTGGGTGCGGAAACCGCTGCGCGACCTATGCGAACAGAATTGTGACTGGGGAACAGGCCCTTAACATCCTGCGACAACTCAGCACCGGCAACAAATTGGTGCCTGCTTGTGCACTCCTCCGGCAGGCACATATTGGCTCTCAGTTACGGTTTGTTACTGGAGAGCAAGAAATGACCAAACCCAAGATTGCCGTCATCATCGGCAGCATCCGCCCCAATCGGCAAGCCGATAAGCCGGCCAAGTGGCTCGCCGAGCAGGCCAAGGCCTACGGCGCGTTCGATGTCGAACTCGTCGATCTCGTCGACTATCCGCTGCCGCTGTTCGACGCGCCGGCTTCGGACTTCTGGATGCCGACGCCGAACCCGATTGCCGCCAAGTGGCAGGCCAAGCTCAATGAATTCGATGGTTTCATTATCGTCACCCCCGAGTACAACCGGTCCATCCCCGGCGCGCTGAAGAACGCGATCGACTGGGCCTACAAGCCGTTCATGAAGAAGGCCGTTGCCTATATGAGCTACGGCTCGGTGGGCGGCGCTCGCGCCGTCGAGCACCTGCGCACGATCATGATCGAGTTGCAGGCCGTTTCGGTCCGGCATGGCCTTCACATCGGCGGCTCCGAGTTCGGCCCCATCATGATGGGACAGAAGACCTGGGACGACGTGCTGCCGCATCAGGTGCCGTTCACCAAAGACGTCTTCGACAATCTGCTGTGGTGGACCAATGCCACCAGGGCGGCGCGCCAGGCCGACGCCGCGGCGGCTGCCAAGGCCGCGTAACCTCTGCGGGTCTCCTCCTTCTACCCGGTCAAGGGCGGTGCTTCGGCACCGCCCTTTGCTTTTAGCTGGAACGCCGCCACTCCACAGGCGTTTCGCGCAAGGCCGAAGCTGTTAAGCTGAGGCAAGTTTAGCCGTTGAATGCGACTTTGGCCGGGTGTAGACCCCGCCCGCCTCACAACGGGGCTATGAAGGCTCTATGACGCAGACGAGTGCTCCCGGCGTGACTGCCGGCGACGTTGCGGCCGCCCCGGCGACGGATCACGCCAGCAAGCAACTTCCCCTCCTCATTCTCGGCGCGTTCGGGGTTGTCTATGGCGACATCGGCACGAGTCCGATCTACGCCTTCCGCGAGGCTTTCGCAGCGCGCGGTGACGGGGGCGAGCTGAACTCGGATGTTCTCGGGCTGCTCTCGTTGATCGTCTGGGCGCTGACGATCACCGTCTCGGTCAAATATGTCTTCTTCGTCACCCGCGCGGACAACAAGGGCGAGGGTGGCACGCTGTCGCTGATGTCGTTGGTGCGCTCGACGCTGACCAAGCGCACGGGCTGGGTGGTGGCCATCGGTGTCATGGGCGCGGCATTGTTTTTTGGCGACGCGATTATCACGCCGGCAATCTCAGTACTTTCGGCTGTCGAGGGCCTGGAGGTGGTACAGCCGTCGCTGTCTCCGTGGGTAGTGCCGATCACGGTGATGGTAATCGTCTTCCTATTCGGCCTGCAACGCTTCGGGACGGCGCGCGTCTCGACGGTATTCGGCCCGGTGATGGTGGTGTGGTTCCTGACGCTGGGGATCGTGGGCATCGTCCACATCACCGGAGCGCCGCAGGTGCTGTGGGCGGTCAATCCGGCCAATGGAATCATGTTCCTCGTGCACCACTGGGGAACCGCCTTCATTGTCGTCGGCGCTGTCTTCCTCGCGGTGACCGGCGCGGAAGCGCTCTACGCAGACCTCGGTCATTTCGGTCGCCGGCCGATCGTCATCGCCTGGTTCTGCCTGGTCTTCCCGGCGCTGCTGCTCAACTATTTCGGCCAGGGCGCGTATCTCATCGTCAACGGGGCCGCGGCCGCCGAGAATCCGTTCTTCACGATGCAGCCCGACTGGTTCGCGCTACCCTTCGTGATCCTCACGACGGCCGCGACGGTGATCGCCAGCCAAGCGGTGATCTCGGGCATGTTCAGCCTTGCGCAGCAGGCGGCCGCGCTCAATTTCCTGCCGCGATTGACGGTCCAGCACACGTCCGAGACGCAGAGTGGGCAAATCTATGTGCCGCAGATCAACGGTATCCTGTTCGTTCTCGTGATCGTGCTGGTCATCGCCTTCGGCAGCTCTAGCGCGCTGTCGTCGGCCTACGGCATTGCGGTGTCTGGCGTCATGCTGGTGACAGCGACGCTGCTCGGCTTCGTGATGTGGCGGAAGTGGAAATGGCATCCGGTCGCGGTTGGACTCGTCATGGCGCCCTTCCTGATCGTCGATTTCAGTTTCTTTGCCTCCAACATCTTTAAGATCGAGCAGGGTGGCTGGGTGCCAGTGCTGGTCGCCGCCGTCGCCGCATCGATCATGACCGTCTGGATCCAGGGTCGTCGCCGGCTCAGCGAAAAGACCCGCCGCGACGAGGTGCCGCTCGAATTCCTGGTCGAAAACCTGGCGAAGAAGAAGCCGATGATCGTGCCTGGTACGGCGGTGTTCCTCACCTCCGATATCACCGGCGCGCCGACGGCACTCCTGCACAGCCTCAAGCACTATAAGGTGCTGCATGAGCATAACGTCATTCTAACCATCCTGACGGCGGAAACGCCACGGGTCGCCGACGACGAGAAGGTCAAGATCGAGGCCTACAACGACCTGTTCTACCGGGTAGTCGTCACCTTCGGCTACATCGAGACGCCAAACATCCCGAAAGCGCTCGCTTTGGCGCGGAAGCTCGGCTGGAAGTTCGACATCATGTCGACTTCGTTCTTCCTCAGTCGCCGCTCGCTGAAGCCGTCGACCAAGAGTTTTGGCCTGATCTGGCTAGATCGCGTCTTCATCGCGCTTGCGCGCAACGCCACCGACGCTACCGAATATTTCCACATCCCCACCGGTCGCGTGGTCGAGATCGGCACGCAGGTGCTGCTCTAAGGCACATCGGAGCGTGCAGGCCCGCCGCATGGCAGCGATGCGCGAAAGCGCATGGCCAGCGCCGTTCGCTCGGCTATCATCGGCGTTCAACGATGGACAGAGGGAATGTCCTGACGTGATTCACAAAGACTAGGCAATACGCCGATCCGGGCGCAGCTGAGGGGCTGCGCCTGTTCATTCATCTCATTGTACACGCAACCCGGCCGGGTCACCGGCGAAGGAGTTGTCTGTCTGCCTCGAAAGGAGCGTTCCATGAACGCCCAACTCGTTCGTTCCGCCATCGTGCTCGGCCTATTGTCGGTCATCGGCCCGCTGGCGATTGATATGTATCTACCAGCCCTCCCGGCCATCGGGCGAGAGCTCGGGGCGTCGCCCGGCGTGGTGCAGCAGAGCTTACTCGCCTACATGGCCGCCGTGGCGATCTGCCAGCTCGCCTACGGTCCGGTGAGCGACATGATCGGGCGGAAGCCGCCGCTCTACTTCGGCATCGCGGTCTATGTCGCCGGCTCGATCGGGGCGGCGCTGTCGCCCAGCGTCGAGTGGCTGATCTTCTTCCGCTTCGTCGAAGGCGTCGGCGCCTGCGCGAGCATGTCGCTGCCGCGGGCGATCGTGCGTGACAACTACACAGGCGCGCCGGCGGCACAGTTGATGAGTCTCTTGATGCTGGTGTTCTCGATTTCGCCGATCCTCGCCCCGCTGTCGGGTAGCGTCGTCATCGCGTTCGGCGACTGGCGACTGCTGTTCGTAGTGATGGCGGCCGTCGGCATGCTGTCGCTGGTGCTGCTGATCTTCGGGCTCAAGGAGACGCGGCCCAAGGAGATGCGGCTCGAATCGAGTCTCGGCAGCGCGCTCAGCGCTTACTGGATGCTGCTGCGCGACGGCAAGTTCATGGGGCTCAGCCTGATCGGCACATTCGGGATGTCGAGCTTCATGGCATTCCTCGGCAATTCGAGTTTCGTCTACATCAACCATTACGGGCTGACGCCGACGCAGTATTCGATTGCCTTCTCGGTAAACGCCGTGAGCTTCTTCGCGGTATCGCAGGCGACCGGCTATCTGGTCGGCCGCTTCGGGCTCAATCGCGTGGTGCGGATCGCTGTCGGCGGCTATGTCGCGTCGATGCTGGCGCTGCTCGCCATCTATCTGAGCGGCATCGACAGCGTCTGGGTGCTGGGCGTGTTCATGTTCGTGGCGTTTGGTTTCCTCGGCCTCGTGCTGCCCTCCACGAGCGTCCTCGCGATGGAAGAGCAGGGCGAGGTCGCGGGTTCCGCCTCGGCGCTGATGGGCACGTTGCAGATGATCATAGCCTCGGTGATCATGGCCGTCGTCGGGGTGTTTTCGGACGGCACGGCGCGGCCCATGGTCATCGCCTTTGCGCTTTGCGCGGCGGCGGCGTTCGTCATCACCCGGATGACGCTCAGCCGGGGCGATGGACCGCGGATGATGGAAGTGCCGGCGGAATAGGTTTCACCGGTTCGGATAAAGTAAAGGCGCTGAGCGATCAGCGCCTTTTAGCCACTTAGCTCTTTGGAACGTCGGGGCACGCGGAGGGGACCGGCGCAGGAGCGTAGTGCTCCTCGACGGCGCCGCCCTTGAGCTTTAGCGACAGCACGAGTTCGTCCGCAGTGAGCGTGACGATGTCGGCCTTGATGTCCATGCCGTCCTCGTTCCAGCTCACTGATTTCGCGCCGGTCTGCTGCCAGGCGGAGAGGCGGTGTGTTTCCCAGCAGGAATCCTGTACCAGCGTGCCGTCGGAGAGGAAGATCTTGATGACGCCGGGGAGCGCGGCGTCGTCGCCGGCCTTGATCCAGACCTTGTCGGTCAGACCGGCGCCTGCGTCGTCCTCACTTTCGGCTGACTGCTCCGAGGTGGTGGTCTCATCGGCCCAAGCCTGGTGCGGCACCGCGGCGCCCACCCCCCATAACGTCAGCAGCGCGAGGATGGCGGCTTTGCTGGTCATTGGCGGTGTCCCTTCAGAGTGTGCATTCGGCACGTGGGGGTGGCCACGCGCGGATGCAAGTGTCGTGGTCCAAAGAAGGCGAATTTCTGGCGACTTAGTGCGGAATCGCCAAGGTTGCGAAACTGTAAGAATTGCCCTTCTCCGCGTAGGCCGAGGCGACGTCCGAAAAGCGAATCTCGATTTCGCTGCGGCGTGCGACGTTGATTGGGGCGCCGCCCGCGAGATGCGGGGTACCGTCGACAAAGACCTCGCCCGGCGCGATGTCGACGGCGTCGCTGCCATCATTGTTGAGATGGATGATGAATTTGGTGGGATCGAAATCCGTTGACATGCTGTCGTCCGAGGCGAGCGCCTTGACGATGTCGGCGACCGGCTTCAGCACATGGAAGCTCAGCGCGACGTTGCCGTCGGCGTCTGCCGGCGCGGCTTCGAGGGCGAAGAGATTTGCCGGATCGTAGGTCGAGTCCTTGGTGACGATCTGCACCGAGGTTTCGATCTCGGCCAGCTCGTCGCTGTCCTTGCTGATGCACTGCCCCTTGCCGGTGACCGGTGCCAGTGTCTTCACTTTCGCGATGAGGTCGGTGAGGCCCTCCTTGCAATCGTCCTCGCTCGATTGTGGGATGCGCAGCAGAGCCGGCGTGGCTAGGGCCTTACCGTCGGCCAGCACCTTCTGGATGTCCGTGAGGTAGATGGTCGACTCGATCTGCGGCGCGCAGGCAGCGAGCAGTGGCAGCGCGAGCAGTGTCGCGATGAGTTTCATGTTCATGGTGTGAGCTCCCGAGATGATCGGGAGCTTGTGGGGCGGCGAAGCTGAACGCCTGCTGACTAAGCCGGCGGCGACTGGCGGATGCCGAGGACGCGGTCCTTGCTGCGGACACGCTCCCGCGCCTGGATCGGCCATAGGCTGTATTCGCCGCCATCGAGGATGTGGTGGGCGTGGATCGGCCAGTTGGGATCCTCGAGTGCCCCGCGGGCGAACGCGACGAGGTCGGCCTCGCCGGTCGAGAGGATCGTCTCGGCATCGAGCGGATCGTTGATGAGACCGACGGCGATGGTCTTGATGCCCGCCTCGCGTACGGCTTTGGCAAGCGGCACCTGATAGAGCGGCGCCGGCTTCAGGCCGTAGCCGTCGAAGCCACCGGACGAGCAATGGATAACGTCGACGCCACGAGCCTTGAGCTCCTTCGCGAGGACGATCGAGTCCTCGAGCTGCCAGCCGCCGTCGGAGCCGTCGGTGGTCGAGATGCGCATGAACAGCGGCTTCGATTCGGGCCAGGCGGCGCGGACGGCCTCGGTGACTGCGAGCGGGAAGCGCATGCGGTTCTCGCGGCTGCCGCCATAGGCATCGCTGCGCTTATTGGCGATGGGAGAGAGGAACTGGTTGATCAAGTAGCCATGCGCGCCGTGGATTTCGACGACGTCGAGGCCTGCCTCGTCAGCGCGCCGGGCAGCGTCGGCGAAGGCTGCGACCGTCGCCTTGATGTCGGCTGCGGTCATGGCGCGCGGCGTGGTGTACCCGGGCGACTTTTCGGAATGGGTGATGGCGCTCGGGGCGACAGGTATCCATGATTCGAACGCCACCTCCGGCTTTTCGGCCTCGGTCTCGTCGAAGCCGTTGCGCCAGGCGATCGGCGTCGACGCCTTGCGGCCCGCGTGGGCGAGCTGGATGCCGGCTGCCGCTTTCTGGCTGTGGAGGAAATCGACGATGTGCGCGAGCGGCGCGATCTGGCCATCGTTCCAGAGGCCGAGATCCCCGTAAGAGATGCGCCCCTCCGGCGTCACGCCGGTCGCTTCAAGGATCACGAGGCCGAAGCCGCCCAGCGCGAAACGTCCGAGGTGGACGAAATGCCAGTCATTGGCGACGCCGTGGCGTGCCGAATACTGGCACATCGGGGCAACCACGGCGCGGTTGCGAAGCGTCAGCTCGCGCAGGGCGATGGGCGTGAAGAGAAGGGACATTGGTCTCGGGTACCAAGGGAAGAGACAGCTATCCTGCCCCACCTGGCTTTCATCGGCAAGTGACGATGAAGTGCCGATGATCCCAACAAAGTGTACGGCCGCAGACCAAGCGTGCGGATGAACCGGCACCGCCGGGGTTTACCGTTGATGTGGCAGTGGAGGTTCGCCGGATGATGAAACTGGAATTGAGCGGGTTGGCGATTGCGGCCCTGATGATGTTTGGCTCTCATGCGGCACTGGCGCAAGACTCGCCGCGGGTGGCGGTCAGCGGCGTCGTTGCGGCGGTCACCGACACCGAGGTCGACGTGACGACCGCTGATGGCAGCAAGGTCGCGGTCAAGCTTGGCGACAAGACGCGCTACACATGGACGATGGCCATGTCGATCGACGACATCAAGGCGGGCAGCTATATCGGCGCGGGCGCGATGTCGGACGGCAAGGGCGGCAACACGGCGGTTGAGATCACGGTGTTTCCGGAATCGGCACGCGGCGCGGCGGAAGGTTTCCGGCAGTGGAACCAGGGTCCGGACTCGACGATGACCAACGGCACGGTCTCGCAGGTGGTCGGCACCAGCAACCGGACGCTAACGGTGACCTACAACGGCGGCCAGCAGGCGGTGACGATTCCCGACGGCACGCCGATCACGACATTCGAGACGGCCGACAAGACGGCGCTCACGGTCGGCGCGCATGTAACGGTGCGGGCGCTGAAGGCTGATGACGGGACGCTGACTGCGGGGTTCGTCAGCGTTGGCAAGGATGGCTATGTGCCGAAGGGCTAGATAGCCGACTTCGTCGATGCGCCTCCCCGCAGAACGGGGGAGGCGCTGATTGACAGATCACTTACCGGCGTAAGCCTTTTCCAGGTCGGCGACGACCAGCTTCTTCATCTTCATCATGGCCTGCATAGCCCGGGCGGAGCCGGCTTTGTCGGGACCGCCGATGGTGCGGCCCATGGCGTCGGGGACGACCTGCCAGGAGAGGCCGAACTTGTCCTTGCACCAGCCACACATCGACTCCTCGCCGCCATCGCCGACGAAGTGGTTCCAGTAATAGTCGACCTCGGCCTGGTCCTTGCAGTCGATCGAGAAGGACACGGCCTCGGTGTATTTGAACTGCGGGCCGCCGTTGAGCAGCATGAAGGTGGTGCCGAGCATGTCGACATGGGCGGTGAGCGTACGGCCGTTGGGGTAATGCGCCAGGTTGAGGACTTTGCCCTTGAACAAGGCGGCATAGTAGTTGGCGGCCTCCTCGATGCGGTCATCGATCCAGAGGCATGGGGTGATTTTCTGCGACATTTGGTGTCTCCTTCGTTGAGGGGTTAACGCACGAGGCGGGCAAAGATCCAACTGCCGGTGGCGGTAGAGGGGATGGCGAGGACCGCGAGGATGGCGCCGACGCCGCGGACAATGCGCGGGAAGCTTGCGGGTGTGGCGTCGATGGTCAGGGTCATTTCAGTCTCCGATTTCAGGGTGAGTTGATCCGGCCTCCGTTCGCGTCATCCGAGCGGAGAGCTGTTGGAGGGTCGTTTTAGTCCGTCTACTTGGCTTGCAGCTCGGCGAGTGTGGCATCGAGCCGCTTGAAGCCGATCTCCATACCGGTCGCCATCGGGGAGGCCGCGGCGGCGGCGCGCATTTCGGCGGTGGCGTAGGTCACGGTGGTGGTCGAGGTCGTGACGCCGTCTTTTTCGGTGAAGGCGACCGAGTTGGTGGTTTGGCCGCCGGTCCAGTTGTCGTCGTATGTCTCGGTCTGGTCGATCTGCATGGGCTGGTCGATCAGGGTATAGATGCCCTTGCTGCCCATCTCGAACCCATCGGGTGAGCGGGTGAGGAAGCGCCATTTGCCGCCGACGCGGAAGTCGATCTCGCAGATCGGCATGGTCCAGTCGGGCATGCCATACCAGAGGCGCAACAATTCGGGCTTCGAGTAGCAGAGGAACACGAGGTCGCGCGGTGCCTCGAAGGCGCGGACGATGACGATCTGGCGGTCGCCCGGGGTAGTGATGGTGAGCGGCTTAGGCATTGTCGTCGGTCCTCTGCTTCTTTGGTTTTTCAGGCGCATTGACGGGGGTCTGCAGGATCTCGAGCAGGGCATCGAGGCGCTGGTAGCTGATCTCCCAGAACTTCCGGTATTTCTCGATCCAGTCGACGGCGTCCTTCATCGGCGCCGCCTCGATCTTCACCGGGCGCCGGGTGCCATCGGCCGAGCGCGACACGAGACCGGCGCGCTCGAGGATTTTCAGATGCTTGCTGACCGCCGGCTGGCTGATGGCGAAAGGCTCGGCAAGTTCGTTCACAGAGGCCTCGCCGGTCATCAGTCGCACCAGGATCGCCCGGCGGGTGGGATCGGCGAGAGCGATGAAGGTGGCATCGAGTTGTTCGGACGGCGTCATTTCAATAACCGAAGTATTATAGAACAATTTGGTTATGGACTGATCGATGCGCGGCGTCAAGCGGTTGTTTTCGCCTCAAGGATTTTGGGGCGCGCCATTGGTGATGGCTTTGATCTGCTCCGAGGCGTCGACATTGCCCTGGCTGGCAGAAAGCTGGAACAGGCTCATGGCCTGGTCGAGGTCCTTGCCCACGCCCTGGCCGTTGAGGAAAAGCAGCCCAAGCTCGAACTGGGCGTGCATTTCGCCGGCGGCAGCTCCGCGTGTGAACATGTCGACCATGTTGGGGACGCTGCGATAGCCGTCTGGGCCGAACTGGTAGAAGTGCCCGGCCGCGAGTTGGCAGAGAGCGTTGGTGTCGGCGCATTTGAGGAAGGCCTTGAGTGAAATGTCCGGCGTTGGCGGCGCCGCGAGGCCGCGGCGATAGCCCTGGCCGATCATGCGCTGGCCGACAGGCGTTGCCATCGCCCGCAGCCGGTCGAACTCGCGCCGATCAAAGATCGACATCGAGTTGATCGAAAAGTCCGGTGCGGCAAAGTCGAGGAGGAACGCGGATATCAGGTCGCCCATGGTCGCGGCCTGGTCGTAAAGCCGGCCGGCCTCAGGGATATTGACCGGCTGCCGTAGCCGATCTCATTGGCGATGGCTTTCCAGCGGATCGCCCACGGGTAGCCGGCATCGGCGGCGATCTTGAACCAGCCATAGGCGTCGGCCGGATCGTGCGGCACCGAAAGGCTGCGCAACTCGAGGGCGCCGAGCAGCGTCATGGCGGTATAGTCGCCCTGCTTGGCCGATGCGCGGTAGTCGTCGGCCGCGATGGTATCGTCGATATGCTGGCCCGCATCGCCATATTCGGCGATGTAGCCCATCGCCAACTCGCCGAGCGAATCGCCGGCCTCGGCCGAGGCCTGGCAGAGCGGGAAGAGGTTGTCGGCGGGATTGTTGATGCGCTGGGTCTGGATGCCGAGCATGCAGGCGCGTCCGCCGGCGCGCGATACGCCGGCCTGAAGCGCCGTCCTATAAAATGCGAATGCGCGATCGAAGTCCGGGTTGAAGCTCATGCCGAGCTCGAACATCAGCCCACGAACGTAACTGCCAAGTCCGCTGTTCCGAGCGATGGCTTCGGCGCTGAGCGTGTCGGCGAGGTCGAAGTGCCTCTGCAGCAGCCGGACCATGGCGAGCATCGCCTTGTAGTCGCCGGTCTGCTGGAAGCTGTCGGCGGCGAGCTGGCAATCGGCGGCAGCCGTGTCGGTGAGTTTCGGCACCGCGGTCTGCCAGTCGAGATGGGAGCCGCTCGACCACGTGGCGCACCTGGTTGCGGCGTCCCTGGCGGCTTGCGAGACGAAAAAATCGCGATACTTGAGGACGTACCAGGCGGTACCGATAACGGCGATGATGAGCACGGCGAGCAGCGGCAGGAGAATCGCCGGGCGCCAGTCGAATTTCGGGCGCGGTTTGGGGTCGGCGGGGGCGCCGCCCTGCTGCTGCAGCGCAGCGATGCGGATATGGGCGAGTTCGGAGAACAGGCTGTCCTCGCCGAAGCGCAAGAGATAGGTTCGGTATTCGTCGGCGCTCTGCATGGGGCTTTGCGAAACCGCCGCCCACAATTGCGCGTCGTCGGCGCGACGCTCCAGCCGGGCGACGGCCTGCGGCGGGCTGAGTCTCGGGCCGGTGGCGGCACCGGCAAGTCGGGTGACCGATTCGAGCAGATCACGATAGGCGGGATAGTCGACGTCGCCGTCCCAGCCAGCAAGGCGGGGACACTGGATCTGCCGGAAGCGCAGCAACAACTCGGCGTGAGGCAGATCGTCGATGATGACCGGTATGGCCTTACCCTGATCAAGGGCGGCGGCGGCCTCGTCCTTCACCCAGGCCGAGGCGACGGCCATACGCGACCAGAGAATGATCACGGCGCGCGAGGCGTTGAGGGCCCGGCCAATCTCGTCCTCGAAGCGCTGGCCGGCGAGCAGGGCAGCATCCCACCAGACATCGTAGCCTGCCTCGGTGAGGCGCGCGGCCAGCCGCTCGGCGAAGGGCCGTTCCTCGGTTTTGTAGGAAATAAAGATATCGGGCATGCCCGGCCCCCGGTGCCGGTAGAGTTTTATGCAAACGCCGCACGCCGTCGAGGTCGATAACAGTCGCTTCGTTTCTGTTTTGTTCTATGTTAGGTTCGCCTAGATTTCTGGAGGTTTGCTGATGGCGCGGCGCGCTGGCAGTGCCGATCTGCCGCTACATGGCGGTCGCGTTCCCGAATGGCTGGCGGGGCGGATGGCGAAGCTCGGCGCGATCATCGCTGAGGCGATCGTCGCCGAATACGGCCGCGACGAGTTCCTCAGTCGGCTGGCCAATCCGTTTTGGTTCCAGTCGTTCGGCGCGGTGATGGGGATGGACTGGCACTCGTCCGGCATCACCACCAGCGTTATCGGGGCGCTAAAGCGCGGGCTGACGCCGCTCGAGAAGGAGCTTGGGCTGCATGTCTGCGGTGGGCGCGGCCGGCATTCGCGAAAGACACCGGACGAGCTGATCGCGATCGGCGACCGTGTCGGGTTCGACGGCCGCGCGCTGGCGCAGGCGAGTCGGCTGGTGGCGAAGGTCGACAGCGCCGCGGTGCAGGATGGGTTCGAGCTCTATCTGCACGGTTTCATCGTCGCCGACGACGGCAAGTGGGTCGTGGTGCAGCAGGGAATGAAGGACGCGACATCGACGGCACGGCGCTACCACTGGCAGTCGGAAGGGCTGCGCGATTTCGTCGAGGCGCCGCATACCGCGATCGAAGGCGAGGGGCAGGGGATGATCGTCAATTTGACCGACGTGCGGGCGAAGCGGTCGCGCGCTTCGAGCGTCGATCTGCTGGTCGAGATGGGGCCGGACCGGATCGTGCGCGAAGTCGGCAAGATCGAGGGGCGGGACGTGAGCGTCGAGGGCGAGGACGAGCCGCTGTTGCCGCATCTGGTGATGCCGGCGCATCACGACGTGCGGCCCAAAGACGTGATGCTGCGCCGGCTGCATGGTTCGCTCGCAGCCGCTGCGGACAAGGGGCCGACGGATTTCGCCGAACTGCTGTTGGTACCTGGGGTCGGCGCGCGGACGGTGCGCTCGCTGGCGATGGTGGCTGAGGTGATCCACGGCGCGCCGCACCGATTCTCCGACCCCGCACGATTCGCGATGAGCAAGGGCGGCAAGGACGGCGCGCCGTTCCCGGTGCCGCTGAAGGTGTATGACGAGACCATCAGGGTGCTGAAATACGCGGTGGTCAAGGCGCGGCTCGGCGCCAGCGAGGAACTGAGTGCGATCAAGCGGCTCGACGCGCAGGCACGGGCGCTGGAACTCGGCGCGACTGGACCGACGTTCTATGGGTATGTCGCCGAGGAATGGCGGCGCAGCAAGGAATATGGCGGCCGTACGGTGATGGACGACGCGCGAGACATCGGCCGTACTCTGCCGAAATGGGCGACGGCGAAGGCTTGATCGGCTGCATCATCCGGTGTGAATTGCACCTCCCTTTGCGGAGACAGCATGGCTGCCGATAGCTGGCGTGACGAGAAGCTCAAAAGCGGCAAGTTCGATGTCGATGTGCAGTTGGTCAAGCGGTTGATCGCCGCGCAGTTCCCGCGATGGGCAGCGCTGCCGGTATGGCCGGTCGAGCGCGATGGCTGGGACAATTGGACGTTCCACCTCGGTGACCGCCTCAAGGTGCGGTTGCCGAGCGCCGTGGGCTACAGCGAGCAGGCGGCCAAGGAGGCCTACTGGTTGCCGAAGCTCGCGCCGCAGCTTCCGTTACCGGTGCCGGAGCCCGTCGCGATCGGCGAGCCATGCGAGGATTATCCATGCGTTTGGTCAGTCTATGAGTGGCTCGATGGCGAGCCGACTACGCGTGAGGCGATCGGCGATCCGGTACAGTTCGGGAGGGATCTGGCAAAATTCCTGCTTGCCCTGCAACGCATCGATACACGAGACGGTCCACCACCAGGCCAGCACAATTACTTCCGCGGTGCTCCGATGATGAGCGCTTACGGCGCGGAGGCGCGCAGGTCCGTCGATGCACTTGCCGCGGTGATTGACGCGCCAGCTGCGCACGCCGTGCTCGATATAGCGGAGGCCGCTCCGTTCGCTAGCCCACCAGTGTGGATACACGGCGACATCGCCGTTGGAAATCTGCTGCTCCGCGACGGGCGGCTGAGTGCCGTGATCGATTTCGGTGGCTGCGCCGTGGGCGACCCAGCCTGCGATCTCGTCATCAGTTGGGTGTTCCTTGAGGGGGCGGCGCGCGAGACGTTCCGGCTGTCGGTGGGCGCGGATGACGCGATGTGGGCGCGGGCGCGCGGCTGGGCACTCTGGAAGGCCGCGCTGGCGCTCGCGAATGGCTCGGCGAGCAACTCGGCCGAGACGCCTCCGCAGCGGGTGATCGAGGCGGTCCTCGCCGACTCACGCACCGCGAGGGGATAGTGGAGCGGCCGGGGTGCGTTATGGTGTGCACTGGAGGTGCGGCATGGCGAGCATCGCGGAGACCAGCGAGGGGCATATCCACCGCGGTGTGTTAGGGCGACTGCAGGATCGGCTGGCGGCGTCGGATCCAGCCTATTCGCGGCTGCGGCTGGCGTCGCGCGGGCTGCTGTCGCTGCTCATCGCCGGGGCACTCCTCGCGGGGTTCTCGGCCTTGGCGCATCCGCTGCCGATCGCGGCGTTCGGACTTGCGGTGGTGATCGCGTTCACCGGCAGCATGGCGGTCCGCGACAAGAGCTTCGGCCAGCAGGCGGTTACGCGGGCTTACGCATGGGCCGGCGCGATGTTGGCGGTCTTCGCGGCGAGTCTCCTCGCACCAATCCCGCTCGTCGCGGACGCGGCATTTCTCGTCGTCATCTTCGGTGCCGTCTATGTCAGGCGCTTCGGGCCGCGCTGGTTTGCGGTCGGCATGATCACGTTCATGGCCTATTTCATGGGCGACTACCTGCGGCCAGCGCCTGGTGATATCGGCTGGCTGGCGCTTGCTGGAGCGATTGCGTTTGGGGCAACCCAGGCGGTAACCGGCTGGGTGCTGCGCGACGATGCCGAGCGCGACTTCCGCCGCGCTCTGGTGACCATCGACCAGCGGATTCAGGCGATCCTCCGGGCGCTGATCGTCGACGGTGCCGTCGACCGCCCGGCGATGCAAGAGCAGCTGTCGCGGCTGAGGGATGTCGTGATGATGGCCGAGGGATTCATCCCGCAAGGCGAGGCGGGCTCGCTGGCGGCGCGCGGTGCGGCGTCCGACCTTGCGGTAGCGCTGTTCGACCTGCAGCTTGCAGTGGAACGGCTCGCACGGGCGAGCTACCTGGGCCCGCCGCCCGCCGAGCTGGTGCGCGCCAGCCTCGCCGGTCATCTGCCGCCCGAGAGCGGTGCGGAGGCGACGGCGGCGCGGCTGCTGCTGCGGGTCGGTCGCGCCCGCGCCAAACTCGGCGCGACGCTGCGGCAACGGCCGTCGCCGGCTTTCGTATCGCAGGAGAGCGGCGCTCCAGCGGCGGCGGCTCCAGGCGCGCCGGCAGCGGTAGGGCCACTCATCCCGCTCGCCTGGCAATTGCCGATCCAGGTGACGCTGGCCTGCGCCATTGCAATGACGGCCGGGCACTTCGCTTCGCCGACGCGCTGGTATTGGGCGGTGATCACGGCGTTTATCGTGTTCAACAACACCAAGTCGCGCGCCGATACTGCGGTGCGAGCGCTGCAGCGCTCCGCCGGGACGCTGGCCGGACTGATCGGCGGCACGCTGTTGGCGACGCTGCTGCACGGACAGGTGGTAGCGTCGGCAATCGGAATTCCTGTGCTGTTCTTCATGGCGTTCTATTATCTGCAGGTTTCGTACAGCGTGATGATTTTCCTCGTTACGCTGGCGCTGGCCCTGCTCTATGGATTGATGGGCAGCTTCAGCCCGGAGCTGTTGATCGAGCGGCTCGAGGAAACGGTGATTGGCTCGATCGCCGGCACGGCTGTGGCGTTCCTGGTATTTCCGACGCGGACCGGCGCCAACGCTGCCGCGGCGCTCGACAAGTTCCTTGCCGCGCTGCGCGACCTCGTCGCGGCGGCGCAGAGCCGAGCGCGGCGCGAGCCGGAGCCACTCCATCTACTGGCGCGTTCGCGATTGCTCGACAAGAGCTTCACCGAGCTCGCGGCGGCGGTACGGCCGATCGGCGGACCGTGGGGCGCGGTGACGCGTTTCGGGGAAGTGCGCGAGCGGCTGCTGATCCTCAGCGGCGTCGTGCACTGGGGCCGCGTGCTGGCGCGCAGCCTGCCGGCTGAGCCGAAGCTCAACGAGGAGCAGGTCGCGCGGTTGTTGGCGCTTGGCGACGAGCTTGGCAGACGCATCGACGCGGCCTCGGCGGTGCGCGACGTGTTCTTCGAGCGGCACGAGGGGGAAGAGAGTGGCTCGCTGGCGCCCCGACCGCCGCTGCCGATCACCGAGGAGACCGATCCGGTCCTCGCGATGGAGGTCATCAGTACTCTACTGGGACGCGTGACCCCGAACGGATAGAGGCGTCGGCGATGGACCTCAGTCGTCGAGTTCGGTGTCCGGACGGTCGCCGCCTTCAGCGACCTCCTGGTGCCAGTGGCCGGACTTATCCTCGTATTCGATGCCTTCGGTCTTGCCGGCGACGCGCTGGCGCTCGGCCGCGGCGGCTGCCGCCGCGTGTGCCGCGGCATGGGTCGGGAATGGCTCGCTGAGGACGTCGCCCACCTTGTAGGCCCAGCCGCCATCGTGCTGCACGACTTCGTAGATGACTTTGCTCATTTGAGGGTCTCGGATTGGATGCACAGGGTGGAGCTTTTCAGCGACGTGGGCAAGCTGGGATAGAACGCGACCGCTGCAATGCTGTCCTGCGGCATGCTAGAGCGCGGGCGACGAAGGGAGTTCGGTGATGCCTGCGCGACTGGCGATCAAGACCGAGATCGCGGTGATCGGCGCCGGCCAAGCCGGGCTCAGCTCGGCGTATCATTTGAAACAAGAGGGTGTCGTGCCCGGGCGTGGCTTCGTGGTGCTCGACCAGAACCCGGTGGCGGGCGGCGCCTGGCAGCATCGGTGGCCGTCGTTGACGCTGAGCACGGTCAACCGTATCCACGATTTGCCGGGGCTGGCGTTTGCCGAAGCCGTGCCCGACGTTGCCGACACGGTCGAAGCGGCGGTCGCCGTGCCGCGCTACTTTGCCGAGTACGAACGGCGTTTCGCGCTGTCGGTTTATCGGCCGGTCACGGTGAAGGTGGTGTGCGAACGTGCCGGACGATTCCGCATCGAAACCGACGGCGAGATTTTTTCGGTGCGCGGCATCATCAATGCCACCGGGACTTGGGAGTCGCCTTACATTCCCGACTATCCGGGGCGCGAGACTTTCCGCGGCCGGCAGCTGCATACCCATGATTATCGGTCCGCCGGAGAGTTTCGCGGCCAGCGTGTGCTGGTGGTCGGCGGCGGAATTTCGGCGATCCAGTTGCTCGATGAAATTTCGCGAGTGGCGACGACGATCTGGGTGACGCGGCGCGAACCCGTGTTTCGCGAGGGAAGCTTCGATCAGGAAGCGGGCCGGGCGGCGGTGAAACTGGTTGAGGAGCGGGTGCGCGCCGGACTGCCGCCGAACTCGGTGGTGTCGGTTACCGGGCTCAGGATGACGCCCAAGATCGCGGCGATGCGCGAGCGCGGCGTGTTGGAGCGGCAGCCGATGTTCGAGGCGATCACCGAGGTCGGCGTGCGCTGGGCAGACGGGCGTACGCTGGAGGTGGACGTCATCCTCTGGTGCACCGGGTTTCGCAGTTCGCTCGATCATCTGGCGCCGCTGCTGCTGCGCGAAGCGAGCGGTGGGATCACGATGACCGGACGGCTGGCAACGCAGGTGGCGAAAGATCCACGTATTCATCTGGTGGGGTACGGACCCTCAGCCTCCACGGTCGGCGCTAATCGTGCCGGTGCGGCGGCCGCGAGCGAACTGACGGCGTATCTGGCACTGCCCTAAGCGACCGGCTCGGCCGGCGTTGGCCCGTCGACGGCGGACCGGCTGCGGTACATTCCGGTGCCGATCTCGGTGATTTCCAGCAGCAGGAGGTGGAGGGTCTCTCCAACGTCGGCGAGTTCGCCAGCCGCTGCGGGACTGGTCGCCGCGATCTCGGCCACCGTCTCCTTGAACCCGGCGATCTCGTCGTGGATGTCTGTTGCCGTCTTCTCGAGGGCGACGAGCTCTTCCGTCTCGGCCGGCGTCGCGCCGCTCACGAGGGCAGCGCGCGCGCGGAGTTTCGCCGCGTCTTCTCGCCACCCACCGATGTGAGTGCCGTATTGCTGCAAACGTTCTGCAACGGTTCCGATGTCGGTCATGGTTTCGCTCCTGATGCACCCCAACGCGCTCAGGCCCGGTGCGTTGCGTGACTCAGTCAGCGCGGCGAATCCAGCCGCTGATACCGTCGGACGTTTCGACCCTCAGCCAGTCGCCGCGGACTTCGGCGATGTGCACTTCGTCACCCGGTTGGAGGGTGAAGATCGATGGCGCCGAGTCGAGCGGTCGCGCGAATGCGGCGAGGCGTGAGGCGATGTGGGCGTTGCGGTCCTCGAGGTCGCCGTCGTCGCCCTGGATAACGGCGCGGGCCAGGATTGGGCTAGCCTTTTGCGGAGCGGGAGCGGATGCCGCGGCTGGGGGCGCAGAATTGCCAAGATAAGACCCGTAGACCCAGCCGGTGCGGCCATCGGTGAGGGTGACCTGAACCCAGCCGCCCGAGATCTGGCCGAGCTGGACGGGCTGGCCGGCGGCCAACACCGCTACTGTGCCGCTACTGCCCGAAGGCCCGGAACGCATGTTGACGGCGGACGGGCCGACGAAACCATTGGCGAGCGGAGGTGTGGGGGGCGTCGGAGTCGATGTGACGGGGACGATTGGAGTCGAGACCGGCTCGACGGCTGCGACTTTGATGGTTTCCGGCTGCGCCGGCGTACTTGGCGCGACCTCGTTGTCGAGCATGCGAAGCAACTGTGGGCTTGGCCCGGCGACGCTGCTCACAGCCGGTGACGCAACAGCGCCAGCTTCGGTGATCTTCGGTTGGGCGCCGGGGATGAACGCCAGCGCCATCACACCCAGGCCAAGCGTCGCGGCGATTGGAAGCCAATGTCTATGACGCGCCATCTTCGTATCTCCAGGACTCAAAAAGCCCGGGAGGTCGCAACGGTTCCAAAATTTGAGACGACGACTGCTTATTCAGCGTCTGCGCCAGCGCTGAGTTCGCCCCAATCGAATTCGCTCTCGAGTGCCCGGTAGGCGGCGTCGCCGATGGTGCCGGCAAGCCAGAGCTCGTTGGCCTTCTTACGAGCAGCCGCGAGGGCGGAGCGGCGGATATCGTTGCCGGGCAGTTCGTCGAGGTCACCGCCCTCGGCGTCGTTGCTGCTGGTGGCGATGGCGGATTCGAACTCCTTGCGGAGCAACCGGGCCTCGTCGGAGGTGTCGCCGTCAATCGCGGCGAGCCCGGCGCGCAGCGCCTCCGCCCGGGCATGGCGCACCTCGTCGACCACGGGATCGGGAGCCCGGAGCCGCAGCATGGCGATGAGCGGCCGGAGGGTGAGGCCCTGGATGACCAGCGTGCCGAGGACGACAAAGAACGCGCAGAGCAGCACGAGGTCGCGATAAGGGAACGGGCTGCCATCGGACAGCGTGTTTGGCAACGCATAGGCGGCAGCCAGCGTGACGATGCCGCGCATGCCGGCCCACGAGATGACGAGGCCGCCGGCGATCGTCGGGCGCCCCGGTCCGGCTTCGGTCGCGGGTCTGTCGCGGGTAACGGCAAGGGCAAAGAGATTATAGGCCGCGACCCACGCAAAGCGGGCGATGATGGCGGTGACGAGGACCGCGGTCGCGATCAGCATCGGGTTGGCGAGGCCATCGCCGCCGAGCCGACCGAGGATAGGCCGCAACTGCATGCCGATGAGCACAAACGCCAGGGCGTTGAGCACGAATACCACCGCGGCCCACACGGCATTGGTCGGGATGCGCAGGCGCGCCGGCACGCTGAGACGCGTCGAGCCGCGGGCAGCGGTGACGGCGAAGGCGACGATGGTCAGGACGCCGGAGAGGCCAACCCGGTCGGCGAGGATCCAGACGCCGAAGGTGCCGACGAACTGGATGATAATCGCCGTCGGCGCATCATCGACCGAGGCGATGAGGCGGGCGAAGACGCGTGAGAGGATGATTCCGGCGGCAAGGCTGCCGACGATGACGGCGATTGCCATCGGTACGATGCTGACTGGTTCGACCGTTCCGGCAACGGCGGCTCCGACGGCGAGCCGATAGACGAGCAGCGCCGAGGCGTCGTTGACGAGGCTTTCCCCTTCGAGAATGGCGGTGATGCGGTAAGGGAGCCTGACCTGCCTCAATATCGCGGTGGCGGCTGCCGCGTCGGGCGGCGCGACGATGGCACCGAGCGCGATGGCGACGGACCACGGCATGTCGGGCACCATCCAATGAGCGACGATCGCCACGGCAGCCGTGGTCAGGCCGACGGCGACGATGGCGAGGCCGCCGACGGTGATCCAGTTGCGCTTAAGATCGCGCAGCGAGAAATCATACGCCGCGTCGAGCAGCACCGGTGCTACGAACAGAGTCAGCGCCAGTTGCGGATCGAGCGCCCAGTTCGGGCTATAGGGCAGCAACGCGACTGCAGCGCCGCCGACTGCGAGCAGCGACGGATAAGGCAGGCCGAGGTGACGCGCGACGAGCGACAGCAACGCCGCGCCCAGCATCAACCCGATGATCCACTCGAACGTTTCCATGCGCTGCTCCTCACTGGATGTTAGCCTGACCGAGCAGCGGAGGGGAGGTCGAGAATGGCGGTGCGAGTGCGATGGCGCTGAGGGTCTGAGTGTGGCGCGAGGCGATGTGCTAGCGCCAGGGTTGCGCGTGGTGTTCGTTGGGCTCAATCCCGCGGCCACGGCGGAGGCGAGCGGGCATAATTTCAGCGCGCCGAGCAATCGGTTCTGGCGGGTGTTGGTGCTCAGCGGATTCACGCCGCACCAGATCAACGCGGCCGATGAGCACGAGATGCTGCAATTCGGCCTCGGCCTTACCTCGCTCGTGATGCGAGCCACAGTTGGTGCACGCGACGTGTCGCGGCGGGAGTTTCGGGCGGCGGTGCCGGCGTTCACCACCCGGATCGAGCGCTATTCACCGAAAATGGTGGCATTCCTCGGCAAGGCCGGGTTCGCTGCGTTGGCCGGTCGGAAAGTGGATTGGGGCGCGCAGTCCGCAACAGTCGGCGGCACGGCCCTATGGGTCCTGCCGAATCCAAGCGGGCTCAATCGCGCATTCGGGATCGAAGCGCTGGTGGCAGCGTATCGCGAACTCCACGACGCGTTGTCTGGCTAGCGGCGGAAGGCGGCGCGTGGCAGGGCGGAGAAAATTTCCGGGCCGTTCTCGCGGACGATGACGATCTCTTCGAGCCGGATGCCGAAGCGGCCCGGCAGATAGATGCCGGGCTCGATGGAGAAGACGTTGCCGACCTGCAGCGGCCGCTCGGAGGTCCCAGTGATATAGGGCTCCTCATGCACGTCGATGCCAAGGCCGTGGCCGGTGCGGTGCGGGAAGCGATCGCCATAGCCCGCAGCGGTGATGACGTCGCGGGCGGCCTGATCGACGAGTTTTGCCGGGTTGCCCGGCTTCACGGCGGCGAGCGCCGCCTCGACGGCACGGTTGACGATGGACCAGACGGCGTCGAACTCCACCGGCGCCTCGCCGAAGGTGCCGACGCGCGTCATGTCGGAAGGATAGCCTTCGCTGCGACCACCGATGTCGAATGAGCACGGCCTCGTTGTTGGCGAGTCTACGGTCGCCAGAGGTGTGGTGCGGGAAGGCGCCGTGTTCGCCGAAGCAGACGGAAATGAATTCGCGGCGCGCGCCACCGGCGGCATAGGCATCGCGGATCACTGCTGCGACCTCGTCCTCAGTGATACCGAGGCGCAACGACGCGAAAGCTGCTTCCATGACGCGATCGTTGATGACGGCGTTGCGCTTGAGGGCGCCGTATTCGGCGTCGTCCTTGACCGCGCGGAGGGCGCCGACAGTGGCCTGGGTAAAACTCCGATCCGCATAGGTCAACGCGTCGAGCACCAGCAGGGCGAAATCGGCGCGCATGGTCTCGTCGAGAACAACGCGCGGCCGCGACGGCAGCTTGAGCGAAGCGAAGAGATCGTCGAGCGCGGCGGCCGGGCCATCGGCGTCGGCCCAGGAAAAGAAAGGCACACTGGTCAGTGGCCGCTGGCTGTCGACATTGAGGGCTGGGATCAGCAGGCCCGTACCGGCGCGGCTGACCATCAACAGCACCGGCCGCTCGTCGCCGTGCGGCGCGAGGCCGGCTAGCCAGACCATGTGCGATGAGGGGCCGATGACCACCAGGTCGGTGCGGGTTTCTTCCATCCGGCGGCGCAGGCGCGCCAGGCGCTGTTCGTTCACTTTGTTTCTCTCTGCCAAGTCGTCTCGATATTGATGTGACGCATACACGAGGACAGTCGCGCGATGCACGTAACTTGTCGCATCGGCGACGGCTCCAGGTCTTGACCCAGAACCGTAACGTACGGTACGGTTATGCGAGATGGACGGTGCCGCGCTCTCGGTAGGCACGTCCGTCGATCGAGGAGCACTCCCCGTGACGGTCGCGATACGGCCAGCTTCGGACACCTTCACGCCGCGCCAGCAGGCCGTGCTGACGGCGGCCCTCGACCTGTTGGTCGAAGCAGGCGACGGGCTCACCATGACGGCAGTAGCGCGGCGGGCGAGCTGCTCGAAAGAGACGCTCTACAAATGGTTCGGCGACCGCGATGGCCTGCTGACGGCGACGGTGCAGTGGCAGGCCGCCAAGGTGCGGGTGCCATTGGTCGACCGCCGGACGCTCGATCCGCTGTCGCTGCGCGCCAGCATCTATCAGTTCGGGCGCGACCTGCTGGCGACGATCGCAGGTTCGACTTCGGTGGCGCTCAACCGCCTCGCGATCACGCACGCGACGGAGGACAACGGGCTCGGCGCTATCGTCCTCGACAACGGTCGCTTCACCATGGGCAAGCGGCTGAAGCCGGTGCTCGAAGCGGGGCGCGACGCGCGGCTGCTGAAGTTCGACAATTCCGAAACGGCGTTCCGGACATTTTTCGGGCTGGTGCTGCGCGACGTGCAGATCAGGCTGTTGCTGGGCGAGAAGCTGACGCTCTCGACCAAGGAAATCGAAGCCGACGCCGAACGGGCGACGGAACAGTTTCTGGCTCTCTACGGGGCCAAGGAAGCGCCGAAGGCGCGGTGAATTTGGCCTCAGGGTCGCGACGCACAACAGGGGAGACAACCATGCGCGTTTTTTATGATCGGGATGCCGATCTAAACATCATCAAATCCAAGAAGGTCGCCATCGTCGGCTATGGTTCGCAGGGCCATGCGCACGCGCAGAACCTCCGCGACTCCGGCGTCAAGGACGTCGTCGTGGCGCTGCGTCCCGGCTCGGGTTCGGCCAAGAAGGCCGAAGGCGCGGGGCTCAGGGTGATGAGCGTCGCCGACGCGGCCAAATGGGCCGACGTACTGATGATGCTGATCCCTGACGAGTTGCAGGCCGACACCTACAAGAAGGACATCGAGCCCAACATCCGCGACGGTGCGGCGATTGCGTTCGCGCATGGTCTCAACATCCACTTCAACCTGATCGAAGTGAAGCCCTCGGTCGACGTCATCATGATCGCGCCGAAGGGCCCGGGTCACACGGTGCGTGGCGAGTTCCAGAAGGGCGGCGGCGTGCCGTGCTTGATCGCCGTGCATCAGGACGCCTCAGGCAATGCGCACGACATCGCGCTGGCCTATGCCTCGGGCATCGGCGGCGGCCGCTCTGGCGTCATTGAAACGACGTTCCGCGAAGAATGCGAGACGGATCTCTTCGGTGAGCAGGTGGTGCTCTGCGGCGGCCTCGTTGAGCTGATCCGCGCCGGGTTCGAGACGCTGGTGGAAGCTGGCTATGCGCCCGAGATGGCGTATTTCGAGTGCCTGCACGAAGTGAAGCTGATCGTCGACCTGATCTACCAGGGCGGCATCGCCAACATGAACTATTCGATCTCCAACACTGCCGAATGGGGCGAGTACGTGTCGGGCCCGCGGATCATCACCAAGGACACCAAAGCCGAGATGAAGGAGATCCTCAAGGACATCCAGTCCGGCAAGTTCACCTCCGAATGGATGCAGGAATACAAGGGTGGTTCGTCACGCTTCAAGGCGACGCGACGCCTTGCCGACGAGCATCAGATCGAGGAAGTCGGCGAGAAGCTTCGTGGTATGATGCCGTGGATCAAGGCCGGCGCGCTGGTCGACAAGTCGAAGAACTAGGCACCGCGCACAACACCTGGCTCGGGAGGGGTGAATGCCGAAATGGACCACCGCCGACATTCCGAGCCAGGCCGGGCGCGTCGCGCTGGTGACCGGGGCGAGCAACGGCATCGGCCTCGCCACGGCGCTCGAACTGGCGAGGCACGGCGCGCATGTGATCGTCGGGGCGCGCGACCCACAGCGCGGCGCGAAGGCGCTGGATCGCATCCGGGCTGATGTGCCGAAGGCCAGCCTCGAGCTGCAGCTGGCGGATTTCGCCAATCTCAATGACGTCAAGGCGATGGCGGCGCGGGTGGCCGACGCGCATTCCGCGTTGGATCTCTTGATCAACAACGCCGGCACGATGATGGGCCCGAAGCAGCCTACCGCGCAGGGACACGAGCAGCATTTCGGCATCAATTATCTGGCGCATTTTGCACTGACATTGCCGCTGCTGAAGCTGATGCAGCGGCCCGGCACGCGCGTGGTCAACGTCTCCTCGATCGCGCACCGGCACTGGAAAGTCGACATCGCCGACCTGCAACAGGTGAAGCTGCGGCCTTATCTGCAATACGCCCGGTCCAAGCTGGCGGTCACGTTGTTCGGCGTCGAACTCGGCCGGCGGCTCGGCGCGCTCGGCAGTCCAACGGTCAGCGTGATGGCGCATCCGGGGTTTGCCGGCACAAACCTCGCCGAGGGGATCGCGCCGAGCCTGACGCGGTCGTGGATGGCGTTCTTCTTTCCGCGCTTCGGCCAGAGCCTTGTCGACGGCGCGCGACCAACCCTCTATGCGGCGACGCAGGCGGGCGTGGCGAGCGGCGCGTTCTTCGGGCCCGACGGATTGGGGGAGCTCAAGGGTGCGCCGAGGCCCGTGAAACTATCGCGCCGAGCACTCGATCCGGCCGTCGCAGCGCGGCTCTGGGAGACGTCGGAGCAACTGACAGGCGTGTCGCTGCAACTATCGAGTCGACCGTAGAAAAACGAAGGGCCCCGACAGTGTCGAAGCCCTTCACGCTGCGTCGCTCGAAAGAGGCGCTTGGTTATTCATGCGACCGCGTACCTTTGCTGTGCGCAGTCCGCGAGCCGGCCATCATGCGATGCAGGTCGGAGCGGGAGATCCCGATATCGCGCAGCATGCGATCGTCCATCTGCAGCATGTCGGTGTAGGTGCGGCGCTTTTCCGAACGGCGGAAAAGCGCAGAGAACAGAGAGATCATTTCGCGCCGTCCTCGTTGGGGGTGGGAGGCCAGAGGAGCCTCGATGGCGCGGCATATGCCGCAGAACCTATGAACCGGCTATGAACGCTTGCGCTGGCGTTGGCGGGCGGCGCGCAGGTCATCGCGGTCGTAGCCAATGTCGGCGAACAGATCCTTGCGCGACACTTCGCGGTCGCGGGAGCTTCCGTGCAGCAGGAGGCTGGCGAGAATCGCCTCGGCGAGGTTGGGCATTTGGTCATTCCTTTGCTGGACCGGCTTGCCGGCCGGGAAGGGCGCTCCTAAGGATGGCTTGGTGAACGACAACTGAACGACGGCGCGGTCGCGGATAGGACGATGAAGCTGCCAGAATTTCCGGTCGAGGGCGGGTGCCAGTGCGGGGCAGTGCGTTTCCGCATCAAGGCGGCGCCGCTCGGCATCTATGCGTGCCACTGTAAGGACTGCCAGCGCTTCTCCGGGACGACGCATACGCTGTCGATGGTGACGAAGGCCGAGGACGTGGAACTGCTGTCGGGCGAACTGGTCGGCTTCGACAAAGCCGCTGATAGCGGCCGCATCGTACGGATGCTCGGCTGCCGGCAATGCGGCACCAAGGTCTGGAACGAGCCGCTCGCTTCGCCGACGTTGCTGATCCTCAAGCCGGGGACCCTCGACGACATGAGTTGGGCGGTGCCCGTCGGCAATATCTGGACCGACAGCCGGGCGCCGTGGGTGATCATCGACCCCATTGTGCCGAATTTCCCCGGCCAGCCGCCCAACCGGCAGCCTTTGTTCGACGCGTATGCGGCGGCAATCGCCGAGCGCTGAAAGCGCTGTCATTTACCCAATCATATGGTAGAACGCGCCACCATTTCCGGGGGAAGGCATGGCTAAGGAAGACGACATCCGGCTCATCATCGAGCAGGAAAAGGCACTGGTGTTTCCGGAGTTCGACGAGGCGGTCGCGTTCAAGATCGGCTCGGCCCTGCGGAGCACGGCCGTGGTCGGTGGGCTGGGGATTGTCGCCGATATCCGGACGTGGGACCGGCCGCTCTTCTACATGGCCCTGCCCGGCACCAATGGCGGGAACCAGCACTGGGTCCGGCGGAAATACAACATTGTGCAGCGACTGATGAAGAGCAGCTATCGCGTCGTGCTCGAAAAGAACTGGGACGGCGAAGTGTTTCCGCCGCGTTGGGCGCTCGATCCGGCGGAATTCGCGCTGGCCGGCGGCGGATTTCCGATTCGCGTGAAGGGCGCCGGAATGATCGGCGCGATCACCGTGTCGGGCCTCCACGAGCGGGACGACCACCGGCTGGTGGTCGAGGCGATCTGCGAGCATCTGGGGCTCGACAAGAAAGCGCTCACCCTGCCACCGCTTTAGACTGATCGAGCCTGGCCGCTCGCTTGACAGCGACGAGAAACTGCCGCAACGCACGAGCGCGGAGCGTCAGATGAAACTTGATTATCTTTTGCTGGATGTGTTCACGCGCCAGCGGTTGCACGGCAACCCGCTTGCCGTGGTGATGCGCGCCGATGGGCTGCTCGACGACCAGATGCAGCACATCGCCAGTGAGTTCAATTTGTCGGAGACGGTGTTCGTGACGCGGCCGAAGGCCGACCGCCACAGCGCCGCGGTGCGGATTTTCACGCCGACCGGCGAGCTGCCGTTCGCTGGCCATCCAACGGTCGGCGCCGCCGTCGTGCTGGGGCTCGAGACGCGCAGCTCGGCGATCCGGCTCGAGGAACAGATCGGGGTTATCACCTGCGTCATCGAGCGGCTCGACAAGCGGACTGGCCATGCGCGCTTCGCCCTACCGCAACTGCCGCTCGTCGCGGGCAATTCGCCGGACAAGAAGACGCTGGCGCTGGCGCTTGGGCTCGAGCCGGAGGAAATCGGCTGCGGTCCGTTCCAGCCGTCGGTCTATTCGGCCGGTGTGATCTACTACCTCGTGCCGGTCAGGAATGCCGCTGTACTCAAGCGCCTGCGGCCGGAGCGGCGCGGCTGGACCGAGATGCTGCCGCTCGGGCGGAGCTCGGTCTATGTCTACACCGAGACGCTGGATGAAGACGGCAACGACTTCGCGGCCCGCATGTTCTCGCCCGGGCTGCCGTTGGGCGAAGACCCGGCCACCGGGTCGGCCGCTGCGGCGCTCATCGGCGAATTGGCCCTCCAAGTCGGCCCGGGACAGACAGAGTACGTCATCCGGCAAGGCGCCGAGATGGGCCGACCGAGCCAAATTGCTGTGCAGATCCGCAAGGACGGAGACACGCTCACCCATGGCGGCATCGGCGGCCCTGCCGTGATCCTCGGGCAGGGCTCGCTCGACCTCGACGACTAGACATGCCTGACATGCCGGCGATAGTGCAAGGAGTTCCGGCATCGTCCGGCTTCTCGTCCGGCAGCGCGGGGACTATGGTCAACGCGTCTGCCAAGGGGGGTGCGATGGATATCGTCAACAATCTGCTGTTTTGGCTGCATTTCGTCGGGCTGGGCATGGGGGCCGTGGCGTCGTTCGGGCTGCCGGTGGTCGGGCAGCAAATGGCGGCGGCCACTGCCGAGACGCGGCCAACGCTGTTCAAGGTCGGCAACGGGCTGACGGCGGTGGGGCGCGCCGGGTTCGGCGTGCTGATTATCACCGGGCCGCTGCTGGTGTGGTTGAAATTCGGCGGCACCGCCGGCTTCACCAACTGGTTCTGGGCGAAGATGGTGTTCGTGCTGCTGCTGCTGATCCTAGTGATCGTTGGAGGCATTACCGCCAAGCGGGCCCAATCTGGCGACATAGCCGCGGCGAAGCGCATGCCGATGCTCGGCATCACCGGTCTGGTGCTGTTTCTCTGCGTCGTGTTCTGCGCGGTTTTCGCGTTCAACTAGAGCCACTTACCTCGGGCGGCTTGCCAAAGCCGCCCGATTCGCGCATCATCGAGTTAGTCAGGAACCCAGCCAATGCAGCGCTCCCGCGCCATTGCTATTGCCGCCGCCGAACAGAAGGCTCGCGAGAGCCGGCTGATCATTGCGGCCGGCCTGCTGCTGCTCCCGGCGCTTCTGCTTCTCCTTCTTATCAGCCCCTGAGTACCGGCGGCCCCTAGCGGGCAGGTGGTCAGGGGACAGCGACTGAGCCGAACATGAGATTGTTTGGCCGCAAGGGTCTTTCGGCCCCGGCCACTGGATAGGAAGACGACGATGACCACCCAAACCGCACCGCAGAGCAACAAAGACCGCGTTTTCATCTTCGACACCACGCTGCGCGACGGCGAACAAAGCCCGGGGGCGACGATGACGCTCGAAGAGAAGCTGCAGGTTGCCGAGGCGCTCGACGACATGGGCGTCGACATCATCGAGGCCGGGTTCCCGATCGCCAGCAATGGCGATTTCGAAGCCGTCGCCGAGGTGGCGAAGCGGTCGAAGAATTCGGTGATCGCCGGGCTCGCCCGGGCCATCCCCGCCGACATCGCACGGGCCGCCGAGGCGGTGCGCCACGCCCGGCAGGGCCGCATCCACACCTTCGTTTCGACTTCGCCGATTCATCTGGCGCACCAGATGAAGAAGACGCAGGAGGAAGTGCTCGAGATCATCACGGCGACGGTGACGCAGGCGCGCAACCTCATCGACAACATCGAGTGGAGCGCAATGGACGCGACGCGCACGCCGCTCGACTATCTGAAGCGCTGCTGCGAACTGGCCATCAGGGCCGGCGCAACGACGATCAATATTCCGGATACCGTCGGCTATGCGGTGCCGGAGGAATATTACGCGCTGATCCGCGAGCTGATCACCAAGGTGCCGGGCGGCGACAAGGTGATCTGGTCGACGCATTGCCACAATGATCTCGGACTGGCGGTCGCCAACTCGCTGGCGGGCGTGCGCGCCGGGGCACGGCAGGTCGAATGCACCATCAATGGGCTGGGCGAGCGGGCCGGCAACGCGGCGCTCGAGGAAGTCGTGATGGCGCTACGCACGCGCGCCGATGCAATGCCGTTCCACACCGGCATCGAGACGACGCATCTGGCGCGGGCCAGCAAGATCGTTTCGGCAGCGGCGAATTTTCCGGTGCAGTACAACAAGGCGATCGTCGGCAAGAACGCCTTCGCGCACGAAAGCGGCATCCACCAAGACGGCATGCTGAAGAATGCCGAGACCTACGAGATCATGACGCCGGCTTCGGTCGGCATCAAGGAAACGACGCTGGTGATGGGCAAGCACTCCGGCCGCGCCGCGTTCAAGGACAAGCTGCGCGAGCTGGGTTACGAGCTGGGCGACAATGCCTTCCAGGAGGCCTTCGTACGCTTCAAGGAGCTGGCCGATCGCAAGAAGCACATTTACGACGCCGACATCGTGGCGCTGGTGGACGACGAGGCCGGCTCGGCCGACGACCGGATCAAGCTCGTCGACATGGAAGTCGTCTCCAAGACCGGCGGCGTGCATCGCTGCGAAATGACGGTGTCCATCGACGGCAAGCCGGTCAAGGCGAACTTCGACGGCACCGGCTCGGTCGACGCGATCTTCAACGCGATCAAACAGGCGGTCGGGATGCAGCCGCATCTCGTGCTCTACGCCGTCGATGGCGTCACCGGCGGCACCGACGCGCAGGCGAGCGCACATGTGCGGCTCGAGTTCAACGGCCGCATCGCCTCGGGCAATGCCGCCGAGCCCGATACGCTGGTCGCTTCGGCGCGCGCCTACCTCAACGCCGTCAACCGATTGCTGATCGAACGCGGCGCCGCAGCGCAGGGCGCGATGGAAAGCGCCGCGGGTTGACCCTCTATCCGCCCAACGCACTGAAGCGGAAACTCGCCGAGCGCACACAAGCGCTCGGCTTCTGGCTCAGCGTCAACAGCCTCGCGGTCACCGAGATGGCGGCAGGCGCCGGTTTCGACTGGGTGCTGCTCGACATGGAGCACGTCGCCTACGACATCGAGACGGTCGAGCGGCATCTGCTCGCAGCGCATCACGGCGGCGCGGCCGAGTTCGTGGTTCGGCCGCCGAGCACCGAGCCGGTGGTCGTCAAGCGCCTGCTCGATCTGGGCGTGCGCAGCTTCATGTTTCCGTTCGTACAGACGGTCGTCGAGGCGAAGCTCGCCGTGGCCTCGACGCGCTATCCGCCCAAGGGCATCCGCGGCTTTTCCGGCGGCACCCGCGCGACCCGCTATGGACGCGACACCAGCTATCTGTCGACCTACGCGGACGATCTCTGCGTCATCCTCCAGATCGAGTCGCCCGAGGCCGCTGCCAATATCCCGGTTTATGGCGCGATCGACGGCGTCGACGCCATGTTGATCGGCGCGAACGATCTTGCGGCAAACATGGGGCACCTCGGCCAGACCGGCCATCCCGACGTCGTCGCAACGCTCGACGCCGCCGGCGACGCCATCCTCGCCACCGGCAAAGCCGCGGGCTTCCAGTTCTTCGATCATGCGATCGCGCGGCGGCTGATGGAACGGGGCTTTACCCTTGGAGCTGTCGCGGGCGATATTCCTGTGCTGTCGGGTGGCATGCGGGACGCGCT
>CAZNAE010000006.1:0-46592 GCA_964570695.1 uncultured Devosia sp. | reverse complement strand
CCGGTCGAGAAGGTCCAGGAAATCCTCGACACCCGCCCCATCGCGCGGTTGCCGCAGGCGCCGGTCAATCTGCTCGGCATGATCGACGTGCGCGGGCAGGGCATCCCGGTGCTCGACCTGCGCCTGACGCTCGGGCTCGATCCGGCCGACGACAACGAGAACACCCGGATCATCGTCCTCAAGGTGATGGTCCGTGACACCGAGCTCACGGTGGGCCTCCGCGCCGACCGCGTCTTCGAGGTCACGGTGCTCGATGCCGCCGATCTCGACCCGCCGCCCAATGTCAGCGGCACCTGGACCGGCCGCTCGATCGCCGGGATCGGCCGCCGCAACGGCCGCTTCGTCACGGTCCTCGATCTCGACCGGCTGCTCGGCGGTACCGACATTCCCATCAAGGCCGGCGTACAGCGCGCCGCCTGATCGCGAAGGAATATGTCTTGCCTATCGCCGCCCGTGCCGTCGCCACCTCCGACAGCGACACCGACGACCATCTGAGCTCGCTCGACTTCAACCGCATCGCCACGCTGATCAGCACGGAGGTGGGCATCAAGTTGCCGCCCGCCAAGCGGTTGATGCTCGAGGGCCGGCTGCGCAAGCGCGTCCGCGCGCTTGGGCTCGAGTCTTTCGACCAATATTGTGACCACCTCTTCCGGCGCGACGGTCTGGCGCAGGAGCGGCCATTCCTGATCAATGCCGTCACCACCAACAAGACGGACTTCTTCCGCGAGCCCGAGCATTTTACCCTGCTCGAGCGCCAATTAGTGCCGGCCTTGGTGGCGGCACGCCGGAATGAGCGGAAGCCGCTGCTGAAGATCTGGAGCGCCGCCAGCTCGACCGGCGCCGAGGCCTATACGCTCGCCATGGTGCTCAACGATCTCGCCGTCGAGCGCGGCGATTTCCGTTTCGCCATCCTCGGCACCGACATCTCGACCGCGGTGCTTGCGCAAGGCCGCCGCGCCGTCTACCCGGCCGAAATGGTGGCCCCGGTGCCGCCCGAAAAGCAGTCACGCTACGTCATGCACGCCCGTAAGCCTGGCATGCGGCCGGAAGTCCGGATGTCGCCGGAACTCCGCAGTTTCGTGCGCTTTGCCCACCTCAACCTGATGGACAAGCGCTACCCCGTCGACCGCGATGTCGACGTCATCTTCCTCCGCAACGTCCTCATCTATTTCGAAAAGCGCGACCAGGAAGCCGTGATCGGCAGGCTCATCGAACATTTACACCCTGGTGGTTATCTGGTGCTGGGACATTCCGAGTCGATGGTTGGGACATCGATCACCATGCGCCAGGTCGCGCCTGCCGTGTTCCAGAAGGTGTAGCCGAATGTCCGAGACCGCCGCCAAGAAGATCCGGGTCCTGATCGTCGACGATTCGGCCTCGGTGCGTACGACGCTGAGCGAGATCATCAATGCCGACCCCGACCTCGAGGTCATGGCGACGGCCGCCGACCCCTATGTGGCGGTCGAACGCATCCGCAACGAAGTGCCCGACGTCATCTTCCTCGACGTCGAGATGCCGCGCATGGACGGGCTGACGTTCCTGCGCAAACTGATGTCGCAGCGTCCCATCCCGGTGGTCATCTGCTCGAGCCTCGCCGAAGCCGGCTCCGACACGCTGATGCAGTTGCTCGAGGCCGGTGCCATCGACGTCGTCACCAAGCCGCGCGTCGACACCGCGCAGTTCCTCGTCGAATCGAGCATGCGCATCTGCGACGCCGCCAAGGCCGCCGCGCATGCCAAGCTCCGCGGCATCAAAAAGGCCGCGCCACAGCTCAAGGTCGAGGCCAAGCTCACCGCCGATGTGGTGATCCCGGCGCTTTCAGCGATGCGCGCCGCGTCGCTCAAGACCAGCATCCCGGTGACCGAACCGATCATCGCCATTGGTGCCTCGACCGGCGGCACCGAAGCCCTGCGCGAAGTGCTCGAAGCGCTGCCTGCTGTCACGCCCGGCATCGTCATTGTCCAGCATATGCCTGAGAAGTTCACCAACGCCTTCGCCCGCCGGCTCGATACGCTGTGCGCCATGACCATCAAGGAGGCCGAAAGCGGCGACCAGGTGATCCCCGGCCGCGTGCTGATTGCCCCTGGTAACCAGCATATGGCGCTCCGCCGCACCGGCAGCCGTTACACCGTCGAGATCATCGACGGCCCGCACGTGTCGCGCCACCGTCCGTCGGTCGACGTGCTGTTCCGCTCTACCGCACAGGCGGCCGGCCGCAATGCCATGGGCATTATCCTCACTGGCATGGGCGACGATGGTGCGCGGGGCTTGCTCGAAATGCGCGAGGCCGGCGCCTATACCGTGGCCCAGGACGAGGACAGCTGCATCGTCTTCGGCATGCCCAAGGAAGCCATCCAGCGCGGCGGCGCCATGCGCGTGCTGCCGCTCAACCGCGTCGCGGCCGAAATCCAGACCTACGCGAGCGCCGGCCGCGAGACCCGGGCCGCGCAGCGATGAGTGCGCCCGCGCGTTCGCCCCGTGCTTCGTCCACCGCGAGGGAGCTGGCGGCCATCGCCGCAGACCTTGGCGCCTCGCGCGCCGAGCTCGAGACCACGTTCGTCGATGTCGGCGATTGGCTGTCGCAGAGCGCTACACTCCTCAACCGGATATCGACGACCTTCGAGGCGCTGCCGCAGGATCTCGCGAGCCCCGAGCTGACCGAGGCCACCACCCGCCTCGAGGCCGTTGGCCGCCGGGCCCAGGAAATCTCCGCCTCTTTCGCCGCCGAACAGAACGACATCGCCCGGCTTGTTGCGGTGGTGACCGGCGCCGCACACCCGATCTCCGACCTGCGCCGCACCATCAAGATGATGGGCATCGTGGCCGTCAACGCCCGCGTTGTGGCCGCCGGCATCGGTGGCGATGAGCATGATTTCGATGTGTTCACCACCGACATCGCGCAGCTCCTCAGCGGCGCCACCGGCACCATCCAGGCCTTCTCCAGCGTCTACGCGCAGCTGACCGGCGAGGTGAACAAGGCGGCCGGCCAGCGCGCCCAGTTCGAGTTGTCGCATCGCGACACGTTGAGCAGTCTCGCGACGCGCCTCGAAACCAATCTCGACGAGATCGTCCGCCGCCGCACCGCTTCCTCCGAGGGTAGCGCCGAGACCGGCCGCGTTTCGCGCCAGATCACCGAGCAGATCGGCAGCGCCGTGATGGCCATGCAGGTCGGCGACTCGACCCGCCAGCGCATCGAGCATATCGAGATCGCGCTTGGTGACCTCGCCCGGCTGATGGACGGCGCCAAAATCCGCGACGTCCTCCTCGACGACGAGAACCGACCCGCCGCGCTCGCCGACGTCTGCCAGCTCGAATCCAAGCAGCTTGCCAGCACCGGCGCGACTTATGACCGCGAAGTCGCCGAAGCTGAGCTCGCCTTGCAGCAACTCGCCTCCGATGCGCAAACGGTGATGGCCCGCAGCCAGGACGTCTATGGCGGCAACGGTACACGCGGCCAGTCCTCGCTCACCGTCTTCAGCACCGAGGTGCGCCGCGCAGTCGAAGTTCTGCGCAACTGCGAAGCCGAACGCGGCAAGCTCGAACGCGTCGCCAGCGACGTGCAGGCCACCGTCAAGATCCTGCTCGAGCACGTCGAGGCGGTGCGCGAGATCGAGGCCAACATGCGCCTGGTCAGTCTCAATGCCGCGGTGCGCTGCGCTCAGCTCGGGCCACGCGGCCGCGCCCTCAACGTCATCGCCCGCCAGCTGCGTGAGCTCACCGGCGACACCGTCCTCGCCGCCGAGGCCGCGATGAAGAGCCTCGGCGAAGCGGCGACGTTGGCGCAATCGTTCAGCGCCTCATCGAGCGGCGAGGCCGCGGGCCAGATCGCCTGGCTCGAGCGCGAAGCGATCGCCGCCGTCGGCCTGCTCGAAACCGTCGACCAGCGCCTCAACGATGCGCTGAGCCTCCTCAACAAAGACGGTCCCGAGGCCATCAAGCGCGTCGCCAAGGCGGCCGCCCGCCTGTCCAGCCGCGACGATCTCGGCGAGGTCATCGCCGATGCCGATTTGCGCCTCACTGCGCTCTGCGGCGAGACGCGCGGCCCATCACCCGCTGAAAGCTCGAAGCCGGTGCTGACGGCGTTGCGCAAGACCTATACAATGGAAGCCGAACGCAAGATCCACGACGGCTTCGCCGGCGCGCCCGCCAAGCCCGGCGCCAAGGCACCGGTCGACGATCTCGCCGACATGATGCTGTAGTCCGGTCAGCGCGCCAGCAGCGCCTCGACCTCGGCCAGCGTCGGCATCGACGGCGCCGTCCCCGGTCGCGTCACCGAAATCCCCGCCACCGCCGCGCCGAACCGTGCCGCTTCGACCGGTGTTGCCCCGCGTGCCAGCGCCGCCGCGAAGCCGCCGTTGAACGCGTCGCCGGCCCCCGTCGTCTCGACCACCGGGCCCGCCTTGAAGATGGGGATCAATACTGAGTCGGTCTTGCTGTGGAGCAACGCACCGCGCTCGCCGAGCGTGATCAGCGCGGTGCCCGCGCCCTTGAGTAGGAACACATCGCCCGCCTTGCGGGCATCGTCGATGCTGCCGACAGTGAGGCCGGTGAGCAGCGCCGCCTCGGTTTCGTTCGGCGTGACGTAATCGCAGAGGGCGTAGATCGCATCATCCACCGGCTCGGCCGGCGCCGGGTTGAACACTGTGATCACACCCGCCGCCCGTGCGATCTCGAGCCCGCGTCGTGCCGCCGCCACCGGCTGCTCAAGCTGGGTCACAAACACCTTCACGCCACGGATCGCGTCGGCTGCCGCCTCGATATCGGCGACGCCGATCGTTGCCGCCGCGCCCGGCACCACGATGATCGCGTTCGCGCCCGTCTTGTCGTTGACGAAGATGAACGCCGCGCCGGTCGGGTGCGTGTCGATCTCAACGACCCGCGCCACGATGCCGTCCTTCGCCCACGCCGCCTTGGCGCTGGCGCCGAACTCGTCGCGGCCGATCTTTGAGATGAAGGTGACCTTCGCGCCGACCCGGGCTGCGGCGACGGCCTGGTTCGAGCCCTTGCCGCCCGGTCCCATGGCGAAGCCAGATCCGGCGATCGTCTCGCCGATAGCCGGCAGCCGTCCGGCACGGAACGCCAGATCGGCCACAAAGATGCCGAGGATCGCGACGCCTTCCGCCATCTGAGCCTCCTAGCTGAGCTTGCCGGCCTTCAGTGCTGCCACGATCCAGTCGCGATAGGTCTCGTTGCGGTCGGCGACCTCCGGCATCACCTTCGAGGCCTCCTCGACGAACCAGCGATAGTCGCGTCCCATCTCGGCGCCGCGCCGCGTGTGCATGTCGAGGGCAAAGTCCGGAATCTCCGGCCGCCGCTCGCCGAGCGAGATCGAATTCTTCGCCCAGTTGACCATATCGTCGGTCGTGCGGTCCTTCTGTCCGGTCGCCATCACCCGGACGGCATGCGCCGCGAACAGGAACCGGTCATGTTGCGGCCGGGGATATCGCTGATGCATCTGGAACAGCGTTTCGACCAGCACTGGCGCCTGGAGATTGCCGGCGCCGACATCCTCGACCGAGATGACGCAGAGCCGCGACCACAGCATCCCCTCCATCTCGGGGCTGGTCACATACATTTCCCAGCCGAGCAGCAGCGCATTGTCCACCAGTCCGCGCCGGATGCATTTCTGCAGCGCCGAGATCACCTCGTCAGCGGCAAAGCCGTGCTCAGTGGTCGTCCGCTGCCACGGATCGGGCGGTTGCTTGACTTCGATCATCTGAGGCTCCCGGCCCATTCGGCGATACCGTTCCACAGCTTGCCGTAGCCGTCCCAGTCGAGGAACGGTGGCGGCGCCCAGTGCGGCGCGCAGTCGGACGTGAACGCCACGCCGCGCCCTTTGCCGAAGCCGCCGGCGACCAGCAGTGGATCGTTACCCATCGCAGCGATCAGTGTCGCGCCCGGCTTCGGCGTCACGCGGTTATAGCCGAGCACCGCTGGCCAAGTCCCCGGCAGGTCCCTGACGATCGGATGCGTGGCGTCGCGCACCGTCGCCACCGCGCCCTGCGGCGCCTCGATGCGATCGTCGGCCCGCATCAGCGTCACGGGCAGCGCCTCTTCCACCGCGCTGCCGGCATATTGCCCCTTGGCGTCGATCCCCTGGAAAGTGAGGTAACCGCCGACCATCACCAGCCCGCCGCCTGCCGCCACATAGTCGCGCAGCGCCAGCAGCCGGTTCGGCATAACGGCCGATTTGACGAAGGTGTCCGGATGCAGCAGCAGCGTGTTGGCGCCGATATCCGAAAGGACCACGCACTGGAATTTGCTGAACGATTCGACTGTCGCGGGAAACTCGCGGGCCGCGACGTGCGACGGCATAAAGCTCACCGTCCAGCCATTGGCCTCGAGCGCCGTGCGCAGCCAGCTGATGCCCTCGTTGTATTCGGTGGTGGTGAAGCTGTCGAAGCCCTTCTGGTGGATCGAATGGGTCATCCACGACTCGCCCGCGATCAATATGTTCTTTGTCACTTCAAATGGTCCTTGCGACGGGGTTTGGAAACGGATTCGCGTTCGATCAGATCGACCGGAAGCCGGGTCAGTCGGGCAGTATCCTTACGGTTGAGCAGGGCGTAGAGCGCCTGGAAGCCTTGCCGCCCCAGCGCCTCGATGGGCTGCCTTATAGCGGTGAGCGCGGGGCTAAGCAGGCTTGCCAGAGGCGTGTCGTCGAAGCTGATCAGCGAGATGTCGTCGGGAATGCGAATACCCGCCTGTCGCAGCCCTTGGAACGCGCCGAGCGTCAGATAGTCGCTCGACGCAAAGATCGCCGTCGGCGGCGACTTCTCCTCCAGCATCCCGAGTACCGCACGCCGCGCGAAGTCGGGCGAGAAGCTGCCGACCGACATGCGCTCCGGCGCGACTTCCAACCCCGCTTCCACCATCGCCTTGTTGAATCCGGCCCGCCGTTCCTCGCTGCTGAACAGCCCCCGCGGCCCGCCCAGATAGGCGATGCGCTTGTGGCCGGCATCGATCAGATAGCGTGTCGCCCGATACGCACCGTCGGTGTTTTCGACGAAGATTTTCGGCACGTTGACGCCCGGGATGTCCTCATCGAGCAGAACTACGTTCTTGCGCTTCATGATCAGCTTGGCCAGCGTCCCGTCATCGGGCGTATTGGTCAGCATAATGAGGCCGTCGACGTGATGGTCGCGCAGCCGGTGCAGCGAGCCCACCTCGCGTGCCCGGTCGCTGCGCGTCGAGGAGATGAAGATGGTGTAGCCGTGATGGTCCGCCTCGTCCTCGACCACCGAGGCGAGCTCGGCAAAGAACGGCTCGCGGATTTCCGGTACCACGAGACCGATCGCATCGGTCCTGCCGGTCGACAGCCGCCGCGCCAACAGGTTCGGGCGATAGTCGTGCTTGGCGATCGCCGCATCGATCCGCGCCGAGGTCGAGGCCGGCAGCTCGATGCGGTTGTTGAGGTAGCGCGACACCGTCGTCGTCGAGACGCCCGCTTCCTCCGCGACATCATGGATCGTCGCCATGCCGCGCCCTACCAGACGATCGGGTGCGTCGCGCCCGTCGCGACATTGACGAAGCCTTCGGGCGCCAGCGGCGAGGGCGCCACCAGCACCCAGGTCCAAGGCGAGCAGGTGAGCGTCGCCGCCATCAGCCGCTCTGGAAAGCCCGGATACCAGCGCGGCCGGTAGGTCGGCTCGTAGATCCAGTCGATCGTTTCGGCCGCGCGGTAAAGCGTCTGCATCTCGGCATCGAGCGCTTCGGCCGGCCGCGCGCTCATCAACCCGCCGACCTCGAACCGCACCGTCGCGGCGATTTCGCCGTGATGTACCAGTGCCCAGCCGCCCTGCATCTCGTTGAGCGCATTCACCGCCTTGGCCATCGCGGCATCCGACGAGCCGACGCACCAGATATTGTGCTTGTCGTGCCCCACCGAGCAGGCGAGGGCGCTCTCGGCGTCGCGCGGTCCGCAACCCCGCCAGAACATCTTCGAGATCTTCGCCTCGCCCGAGAAGCGGTCGACGATGGCGAACTTGGTGAGGTTCTCGCTCTCGAGCCGCTGCACCGCTCCATCGGCGACCGGCAGCTCCATCGTGTAGAAATCCGGATGCCAGTGGAACGGCCGGATCACCGCGCCCTGCATCGTCGTGCGGCCGGGCAGGGCGGGAATGCGAAAATCCTCGGCTGTGATCTGCCGCTGGATGTTGACCGTCCGCGTCGCCCACTCCGGCCAGGCGATCTCCGGCACCTTGCCGATGAACCGCTTGCCTTCCGAGGCGGGCGCCCCATCGGCCCAGACCTTCGCGATCTTGAGCGATTGCACATCCTCGAGCAGTACCACGTCGCCGTAGCGGCCGGGCGCGATCGATCCGACATAGGGCGTCAGCCGCATGTGCCGCGCCGGATTGATCGTCACGCACTGGATGGCGATCTCGGGCGCGAGGCCGGCGGCGATCGCGGTGCGCACATTGTGGTCCATGCCGCCATCGCGCAGCGTCGTCGAGGCGCTGCGGTCGTCGGTGGTCAGCGCCACCTGCGACCAGTCGCCGAGCCCCCGCTCCAGCAGGCCCTTGATGATCTCGGTCATCGTGTAGATGCGGATCTCGACGAACAGCCCGTGGGTCAGCTTGTCCCAGGTCTCTTCGACGCTGAACACTTCGTGGTCGGACGCGAGGCCGGCCGCCGCGAAGGCGCTGATCTCGCCCACCTTTGTGAGACCCGAACCGTGCCCCTCGACCACGCCGCGTCCCGCCAGCGTCGCGCCGATCATCCCCCAGAGCCGCTCGTGCGACGGGCTTTCGGGGTTCCATACTGCCGGCCAGTCCATCACCTCATCGAGCCCGGTGACCATCACGCTTTCGGCCATGAAGCCGGATTGCGCGGGGCCGTCGAAATAGCCGCCGCCCCATTCGTAGGCCGTCGGCGGCACTGCCGATCCCGGCTGCGGAAAGACTTTCAGCGGCGAGCCGGCCCGGCGCGCCATCTGCCAGAATTCGAGATTGTGCGGCCCGTCCACATTCGAGAATTCGTGGCTCGCCTCGCAGGTCCAGGTGTTGCCGCGCGGGATCACCAGCGCCGCCTCCCATTCCGGCGTCAGATGCGAGCTCTCGATATGCTTGTGCACCTCGCCGAACCCGGGCACCGCCGAAAGATTCGGCTCGCGGAACCGCTCGCCGACTTCGCCGGTGTAGGCGCCCGCCGGCCCGACCCAGGCGATGCGGTGGCCCTTGAACACGATCTCCTGATCCGTCAGCCAGGTCCGCGTATGCACGTCGAGTAGCCGCCCCACCCGCAGCGCCCGGTCCGCCGGCGTCTTGCCGAGCGCCACCAGTGTCAGCTCCTGGCGGATGGCGATCTCGTCGGCGCCGGTGATCAGGAGGTCGTCGCTCATATCGCGTGCCCTTTCCGCCAGAGCCCGATCAGCCGCACGGATTCGGCGACGACACGCCCGATGATCGCCTCGCCCTTGGCGGCGCTTGCCGCCCGGGGATCGCCGAACACACCGCTTGTGTTGAACGTCGAGAGCTGCATCGGCTCCATCCCGAAACTCGGCGGAAATTCCGGATACTCCGCCGCCGCCAGCTCCATTCGCACCGACTCTGGCCGCAGCGCCAGCAGCATCGAGGTCTCGACCTCGTCGGCATGGTAGAATCCCGGTCCAGCGGGCTTGCTCGTCGCGATTGCTGCCGCCGCGGCCTCGAGCCCCGGATAGTCGAGCATCAGCACCGGCAGTCCCGCCTCGTGCAGCCGCCGCGCGGCCCGCCCGATCGGCTCGCGATTGCCGAAATGGCCGTTGACCGTGACCAGCCCTCGCAGCCCCATTCGCTTGAGCCCGCGCCCCAAATCCTCGATCACCGCGCTCAGCGTTTCGGGCGAGAGCGACAGCGTTCCCGCCCAGCCCTCCGCCGTCCACGCCTCGCCATGAGCTACCGCCGGCAGCAGCCAGCCATCCACCTCCGTTGCAATGCGCCGCGCCACGCCCTCCGCGAGCATCGTGTCCGTCGTCAGCGGCAGATGCGGTCCGTGCTGCTCCAGCGCGCCGACCGGCAGCAGCGCAACGAGACCCCGCTGCACAGCCGCCTCGATATCCCTCCAACTGGCAAGATTCGAGTCCTCCATCAGCGCCACCGGTACACGGTGAGCGGCACGCCGGGAGCCACCGCGGCGAGCAGCGCCGCGGTGCCGGCGACGTAATCCACGGCGGCGCCGCTCAGCACGCCAAGCGCTGCCGCTTCGATATCGGCCGTGGCGTATCCGTGCGCGTAGAGGTCGATGAGCGCCGCCTGCAGCGGCCCGAGGCCCGGATTGAACGCCACGCTCTCGATTGTCGCGCCGGTGACATGCCTGCCGTCCTCGAGCCATAGCGCCACTGCGGCCGGACACTTGCTGTAGGGCGCGTGCGCCCGCTCCACCGCCCCGGTGAGCAGCGCCGCCGCCCCAGGCGGCGTCGCGTCACCCGGCAGCGTCAGGTCGGGCCAGCCGACGAGGCCGGGCACGGCCCCGGTCTCCCCCAGATAGGCCGGATCGAACGGCCACGGATAAAGCTGCGCCAGTGTTAGCCGGTGTCCAAGCGGATCGATCAACGTCAGCTTCGCGCTCGCGGCGAATTCCGACAGGAACTGCCGGCAATGGGCGCAAGGGTGCGCCTCCCCGATCGCCAGCGTCTCGATCGTTGTGCCGCGGCTGAACGCGCGGGCAAACACAAAACCCTCGCCATGCACCGTGTCGCCGATGTGCGCGCCGACAAATTCGAGATTGCCGCCGAAGACAAGGTTGCCGCTTCCGGCCTCGCGCCCCACCGCACCGACGTGAAAATCCGAGATCGGCGGCCGCGCGAAATCCTGCGCCGTGGCGAGCGCGAGCAGCATCAGTTCGTCCGGCGTGATGCCGTTGGCCCTGCCGATCGCCGCCGCATCCGCTCCCGGCAGCACCCCGCCGATATTCTCGATCGGGTCGCGGCTGTTGCGGCTCAGCGCCTCGCCGATCGCCTCGCGCACAGCACCGCCTCGCTCATATTCGAGCCCGGCGACACGCGTCGCAACGTCCGGATCGGCTGCAAACGGATTGCTGCTCACTTGCCCGTCCAAAGGATTTGACAGCGCATAATGGATGCTCTTAGCTAGTTCTGTAAACCGGTTTACTAACCGAGGTGAAATGGGGTCTGCGCTTTTCCACGGCGGAACGATTCTGACCGTGGATGCGAACGACACGGTGTTGGCGAACGGATGGATTTCCGTGCGCGATGGCCGCATCACCGCCCTCGGTCCCAGCGCCTCCACCCCCGGTTTTGACCGCTTCGACGAGACCATCGACCTCACCGGCCATCTCGTGATGCCGGGCCTCGTCAACGCCCACACCCATTCCGTGATGGTACTGTTCCGCGGCCGCTCCGAGGGCCAGAGCCTCCTCACCATGGACGGCTGGTACAATTCCATCCGCGAGCCCGAGCTGTCGCTGGTCTCCTCCGACATTGGCCCGGCCGTAGCGCTCTCCTGCGCCGAAATGGCGCTGTCGGGCACCACCACCTTCGCCGACCAGTATTTCTTCGCCGAGGAGATCGCCGTCGCCGTCAAGGCCTCCGGCCTCCGCTCGGTCATCGCCTACGGCGTCGTGCAGCTCGGCGACGCAGCGCGGGGTCGGGAGGAGCTGGCCAAAGCCAAGGCCTTCCTCGAACAGCAGCGCTCCGCCGATGGCCGCGTCATCCCGTGGTTCGGCCCGCACGCGCCCTATGTCGACAACACCGAGGAGCTGCTGCAAGCCGAGGTCGAGATCGCCAACCAGTTCGGCGTCGGGCTCCACCTCCATATGGCGGCAGGCCCCGAGGACAATGACGAGACCGAAAAGCGCTACGGTCGCACCGCCACCGTCGCGCTCGAAAAAATCGGCTTCTTCAACGGCCGCATCCACGCCGCCCACTGCCTCGACCTCAGCGACGAGGACATCGCCGTCTTCGCTCGGGCCCCGGCCGCCTCGGTCGCCTATTGCGCCAGCGCCGGCCTGCGCTCCGGCCGCGAAGGCATCTGCCCGGCTGTCGCGCTGCGCGCGGCCGGCGTCGTCGTGGCGCTCGGCACCGACAATGTCGCGGCCAACAACTCCTACGACATGGTCAGCGAGATGCGCGTCGCCGGTCTCGTCGCCTCGCACCGTGAGCGCCGCGCCCAGCCTATCTCGTCGCGCGAGCTGGTGCGCATGGCGACCATCGACGGCGCCCGCGCGCTCGGCCTCGGGCACGAGATCGGCAGCCTCGAGCCCGGCAAATCCGCCGACATCATCGCGCTTGACCTCGGCGGTCCCGGCTATTCGGAAACGCCCGATCCGGAGACGCTGCTGGTCTATTCCGGCAGCGGCCGCGACGTACGGCACGCCTGGGTTGCCGGCGAGCAGCTGGTGCGTGATCGCACGCTGACCCGCCGGCCCTATGACGACATCCGTCGCGAGTATTCGGCGACCTATCAACAGTTCTGGGCGCGTGTCGCCGAGGCGAAGCGCAACCGGGAAGTGGCTTAGTGGGCAAGCGTCTTTTCATCTTCGACAGCGACGGCGGCGTCGACGACGCGCAGGCGCTGATCCTGCTTGTCGCCAATGGCCGCACGCCCGACCTCATCACCACCGTGTTCGGCAATGTCGGCCGCGACCAAGCGACCGCCAACCTCCTTGCCGTCGCCGCCCAGCTCGGCGTCACGATCCCAGTCCATCGCGGCGCCGACCGGCCGCTGGCGCAGCCCATCATCGACGCCAAATACGTCCATGGCGACGACGGACTCGGTGGCGCGCCGCGCCCGGCGACGCAGGATCAGCCGGCCTCCGACGACGCCGTGGGCGTCCTCATCCGCACCTTCAAGGCGGCTGCGGCGAAGGGCGATAAGGTCGATATCCTGATGATCGGCCCGCTCACCAACCTCGCCCTGGCGTTGCGCCTCGATCCCGCGATCGTCGATGGCATCGGTACGCTCACCATCATGGGCGGCAACGTCTACGGCCGGGGCAACACCACGCCCGCCGCTGAGTTCAACATTTACGCCGACCCCGAAGCCGGCCATATCGTCTTCACCGCCGGCGTCGAAACCATCGTTGTGCCCTGGGAGCCCTGCACCACGCATTACATGGACGGCCCGCGCGTCGACACGCTGTTCGCCGGTATCGCCCAAAGCCCGCTACGCGATTTCTCCAAGGCCCTCGCCGACCATGCCCGGGGCACCCGCACACGCTACGGCGGCCCTGACCGCCTGCTCTACGTCGATCCACTGGCCGCTGCCGTGGTGCTCGATCCGTCGGCGGTTACCAAGTCCATCGTCGCCTCGTCGAGCGTTGCGCTGGCGCCTGGCCTCACCCGCGGCATGACCCTGGTCGATCCCTCCGGCCGGCTGGGCACCCCAAAAATTACGTTCGTCGAGGAAGTCGATCTTGCTAAGGTCGATGCTCTCTACGCCCGTTCCGTCGCCTACTCGCCTACCACCAAGCAGACGAACTAACGCAACAGGAGTGCGCATGTCTCTTCTTACAACGATCGGCAAAGCCGCTGCAGGACTTGTCCTTGCAGCCGGACTGACGGCAGCCGCCGTCCCGGCGGTATCCGCCGCCACCTATGACAAGGACCACCCGCTGAAGGTCGTGCTCGTGCTGCACGGCAACCTCGGCGACAAGAGCTTCTTCGACAGCGCCGCCGCCGGCCTCAAGCAGGCCGAGGCCGACCTGCCGGTGACCGTCAAGATCATCGAAGCGGGCTACGACAAGTCGAAATGGCAACCGGCTCTCGCCGACGCCACCGATGGCGACTACGACGTGGTCATCGCCGGCACCTTCGACATGACGCCTTACGTGTCGGATCTCGCCCCGCAATATCCGGACAAGAAGTTCATCATATTCGATGACGCCCCAGACTACACCAAATGCGACTGCAAGAACGTCCTCGGCATCAACTACCAGACGTCGTCGGCTGGCTATCTCGCCGGCTATGCCGCCGCCAAACTCAGCAAGAGTGGTGTGATCGGCGAGACCGTCGGCATGGACTTCCCAACCGTCACCGACTTCAAGGTCGGCTTCGACCAGGGCGCCAAGGCCGCCAACCCGAATATCAAGATCCTGAGCGAAGTCGCCGGCACCTTCTCCGACCCCGCCAAGGGCAAGGAAATCGCCTTGGCCCAGATGGGCCAGGGCGCCGACATCATCTTCCCGATCGCCGGTGCAACCGGCATCGGTGGTCTGCAGGCGGTGCGTGACGCGGGTGGCGGCAAGCTCGCCGTCGGCGTCGACTCCGACCAGTGGGCGATCTTCCAGCCGACCGATCCGGCCCAGGCTGCGGTGATCTTCACCTCGGTCGAAAAGAAGGTTGGCCAGTCGCTCTATCTCGCCCTCAAGGCGACGATTGCCGGCACTCAGGTCTATGGCAAGGGTGAACTGCTCGGTCTCGCCGACGGCGCCGTCGGCATCGCCGAGAACGACAACTACAAGAAGCTGGTACCCGCCGACGTGCAGGCCCAGGTCGAAGATATCGCCAAGAAGATCGCCTCGGGCGAGATCAAGGTCGATACCGTCATGAAGTAAGGGCGTGACGCGGGTTCCGCGTCGCAGCTAGGCTCTCGGCGCCGCGGCCTTGTGGTCGCGGCGCCATTCCACCGGACGGGGGCGTCGTGGCATTCATCGAAGCAACAGGCATCGGCAGGATTTACCCGGGCGGCGTCGTCGCCAATGACGGGGTAAACCTCAGCGTCGAAAAGGGCGAAGTCCACGCCGTCGTCGGCGAGAACGGCGCCGGCAAGTCGACCCTGATGAAGATTCTCTTCGGCATCGAGCGGCCCGACGCCGGCACGCTCACCCTCGACGGCAAGGAGATGCATTTCTCCGGCCCGCGCGACGCCATCGACGCCGGCATCGGCATGGTGTTCCAGCACTTCTCGCTGGTTCCCTCGTTCTCGGTCTATGAAAACGTCGCGCTCGGCTCCGAGCCCAACAAGGGCATCCGCTTCGACCGTGAAAAAGCGATTGCCGAGGTTCGCGCCCTGAGCGACCGCTTCCGCCTCAATGTCGATCCCATGCCGCCGGTGCGCACGCTGCCCGTCGGCCAGCAGCAGCGCGTCGAAATCCTCAAGGCGCTCTACCGCAATGCCCGCGTGCTGATCCTTGACGAGCCCACCGCCGTGCTCGCGCCGCAGGAAGTTGCCGAGCTGTTCGTCGCCATCCGCTCGTTGATCGACCAGGGCAAGACCGTCATCTTCATCGCCCACAAGCTGCCCGAAGTGCTCGAAATCTCGAACACCATCACTGTGATGCGGCAGGGCAAGACCGTCGGCCGCGTCAAGGCCGCCGACGTCACCGAACACTCGCTCGCCACCATGATGGTCGGCCGCGAAGTCGTCCTGCGCGTCGACCGTGCCGCAACCAAGGTTGGCGCCGAAGTGTGTGCCGTCGACGGGCTGACGCTCCTCACCCCGCGCGGCAGCGACCTCTGCCGCGACCTCCATCTCAGTGTCAAGAGCGGCGAAATCCTCGGCCTCGTCGGCGTCGAGGGCAATGGCCAGGCCGAAGTCATCGAAGCCATCGCCGGCCTCCGCCACGTCGCCGCCGGCGAAATTCGCGTCGCCAACGAAAACATCGTTCCAATGACCGTGCTGGAGCGCCGCAGCCGCGGTATCGCCAGCATTCCGGAGGACCGGCTGGCCGAGGGCCTCGCGTCCGGTGCCAGCGTCGCCGAGAACATCGTCGCCACGCGCTTGGGCGACAAGAGTTTCGTCCGCGGCGGCCTGCTCGACCTCAAGGCTATCAAGGCCAACGCCGCAGCCCTCATCGAGCGCTTTTCGATCCGCGTCGGCGGCCCCGGCGTGCCGGTCGGCACGCTTTCGGGCGGCAACATGCAGAAGGTTGTCGTTGCCCGCGAGCTGGCGCAGCAACCGAAGCTCCTGCTCGTCTCGCAGCCGACCCGCGGCGTCGATCTCGGCGCCACCCAGTTCATCTGGCGCACCATCGCGGGCGCCCGCGACGCCGGCGCCGCCGTGCTGCTGAGCTCCGCCGATCTCAGCGAGCTGCTGGCCCTGAGCGATCGGCTGCTGGTGTTTTACCGCGGCCGTATCGTCGCCGCCTTTCGCAACCGCGACGGCCTGAGCCCCGAAACGCTCGGCAGCTACATGCTCGGCCTTTCCGAACAGACGCCCGACGAAATGCAGGCAGCCCTCGCATGAGCACCGAAGCCGCCGCTCCAATCGTTGTCGCTTCCGCCGCCGGCAACATGCGGCCGCCGAGCCGCCGGTCGATCGCCGGCCGGGAGATCGGCCGCGCCGCCATCGCGGTGATCATCGCGATGATCGCTACCGTCATCATCATCTTCTTCGTCTCGAAGTCGCCGACCGACGCCTTCATGACGCTGCTCACGGCGCCCTTCTCGAAGACCCGTACCATCGGGCTCTGGGTCGATGACGTGGCGAAGCTCACCGTCACCGGCCTCGCCTTCAGCCTCGTCTTCCAGGCCCGGCAGTTCGCCCTCGGCGTGCAGGGCCAGCTTTATGTCGGCGCACTCGCGGCGGCCTATGTCGCCCTGTCGCCGATCGGCCAGACCTGGCTGGGTCTGCCGCTCGGCGTCCTCTGTGCCATGATCGCCGGCGGCATCTACGGTTTCCTGCCGGGCATCGCCAAGGCGCGGCTCGGCGCCAACGAGATCGTCTCGACCCTGATGCTCAACTACATCGCGGTCGAGCTCTGCAATTTTCTCGTCCGCGTCCAGCTCGTGCCGCCGGGCAGCGGCCTGCTGACCACCGACCGCTTCCCCAAGCCGTCGCTCTATCCGGTGCTGGTGCCCAATACCCGCATCGATCTCGGCCTGATCTTTGCCATCCTCGCCGTGCTGATCGTCTGGTTCGCGCTCTACCGCACCAGCTGGGGCCTGAAGCTCCGCCTCGTCGGCCACAATGCGCGCTTCGCCGAATATGCCGGCATCAAGTCCAATTTCATCATGGTCTCGGCGATGACCGCCGCCGGCGCGCTGGGCGGCCTGCTCGGCTCGATGTTCGTCCAGGGTCAGGCCTTCGGCCAACTGACCGTGCTGTTCGAGGGCGGCTTCGCCTTCGAGGGTGTGCTCATCGCCATCGTCGCCCGCAACCGCCCGCTCGCCGTGCCGGTCGTCGCGCTGTTTTACGCCTACCTCCGCCAGGGCGCGCAGCTCATGAACATCCGCACCGACGTGCCAGCCGAGGTGATCAGCGTCGTCGCCGCCATCATCATCCTGCTCGTCGCCTCGCAGTTCGGCCTGCCGGCCTGGCTGAAGCGCTATGCCGTGGGCAATCGCGCGGGAGCCACCCGATGAACGAGCTCCTCGTCACCATCTTCTCGGCCGCTTTCCTCGCGACGGTGATCCGCACCTCGACGCCGCTGCTGCTCGCGACGCTCGGCGGCCTCATCGCCGACCTCAGCGGTGCCCTCAATGTTGCGCTCGATGGTATCATGCTGATCGGCTGCCTCGCCGCGGTGATCGTTTCGCACTACACGCCCTGGTATGTCGGCGTGCTGGCGGGGCTCGGCGCTGGCGCCATCGTCGGCGCCATCATGGCGTTCTTCCACCTGCGCATGAAGGCCGACATCATCATCGTCGGCTTCGCCATCGGCGCGCTGGCGACGGGTGGAACGGTGTTTGCCCTGTCGATCGCCACCGGCGGCGACAAGGGCACCTCGATCAACCTGCCCTCCGGCGCCATCCCGGCGGTCGACCTCAGTTTCCTCAACGCCATCCCGGGCATCGGGCCGGTCCTCACCGGCATCTTCTCCGGCCATTCGTTCCTGAGCTGGGTCGCGGCGCTCTTGGTCTTCGCCATCTGGTACTTCCTCTACCGCACCCCCTGGGGCCTCTGGCTGCGCGCCGTCGGCGAATACCCCAACGCGCCGGAAGCCGCCGGCATCCCGATCAACAAGGTCCGCGCCTGGAGCCTCGTCGTCTCCGCTGCCCTCGCCGGTCTCGGCGGCGCCCAACTCGCAATGTTCAACTTCATCGGCTTCACCGCCAATATGACCGCCGGCCGCGGCTTCATCGCGCTTGGCGCCGTGCTGCTCGGCGCCCGCCACCCGGTCGGCGTGCTGTTCGCCGCGGTGCTGTTCGGCGCCTTCGACGGCCTCACCACCGTGTTGCCCGGCCTCTTCTCCTGGATTCCCCCCGAACTGATCCGCATGATCCCGTTCGTCGTCACGATCCTCGCGCTGGTGCTGTTCTCGATCCGGGCGCAGCGGGCCCTGGCGCTGCGGGGCTCGCGGTAGCACCCTGGTTAGTCTGCTGACAGTACCCAAGCACAAGGTGTCATCCCGCGAAGGCGGGGACCCAACTCGCACCTTGCGCCGGCGGATGAATGGGTCCCCGCCTTCGCGGGGATGACACTTGTGGACCTAGGCCGTTCGCGGACGAGTCAGCCTCCGCCAACCTGCCCCGCCAGCAAACTCAAGCACTCCTCGAACGCCGTCGTGTCCGTATACAGAGCATCCGCCGCTGCGGCGTGGCTGATCACCACCCCGCCGCGCCGCTCCACCCCGCCCTGCATCATCAGATTGTCGATCATATCGACATCCTCGACCGCCAGCCCGTCGGCGCCGCGCAGCCGTCCATGCGTATCGAGCGCCACCTCGCCGCGATAATGGTCGATGATCCGCTGCCGGTGGTTGGTCGCCACATTGGTGTAGGCATAGGCGAGCTTCTTCTGCGCGCACATGTAGCCGAGCTCGTAGCAGGTGCCGGTGTCTGCCGAGATGCCGCGATACGGCGTGAGATTGGCGATGATCGCGTCGGCCGAATCCATCATGTCTTCGTCGATCTTGCTGATCGCGTGGCCAAACTCGCGCTTGGTGGGCTGCGGCGGAATGACGAAATCGCCGGGCGACACCGGGATCAATCCGGCCGCTTTGGTCAGCGCGATCTTCCGGTTCAGCGCTCCGCGCGCATCCGGCAAGAATACCTCCGGCCCCGCCAGATAGACCTTGATGCTCATTGCCCCGCCCCGCTCACCGATTGCCCGTCCACCCAGATCTCCACCAGGTTTGCCCGCGATGCCGTGTAGAGGATCTTCTCCAGCACCGCCTCCGGCTCGCGCTCGCCGAACAGCCGCACGTCGCCATCCGGCGCGTCGGCGTCCACCCGCATCGCGTCGAATTTGTAGCCCGGCGCAAACACCCCGATCGGCAGATCGAGCGCAATTCCTCCACCCGCCGTCGCCAGATGGAACGCCGTCGCAATCGTCACCGCCGAGTCGGCCACGCCACGCCTGTTCTGCGGCAGGGCAGGGTCCACACCGCCCTCGAGCATCCGCGATGCCTGCACGCTCGCCCGCGCCGCCTCGAAAATCGACGAAATCGGCCCGCCCGAAATATCCGTTCCGAGCCCGACATGCAGCCCCTTCTCCAGCGCCCGCCGCAACGGGAACACCGCATTGGCGAAATACGCGTTCGATACCGGGCAATGCGCCACCGCCGCTCCCGCCTGCGCGATCCCGGTCATGTCACCGTCGGTGATGAAGTTCGAATGCGCCAGCACCGTCTTCCGCCCCAGCAGCCCGAACCGCCGGAGTGCCATCGTGTCGGTCTCGCCATAGCGCTCGAGCGCATGCCCATGCGCCCAATCGCTCTCCGAGCAGTGCGTCTGCACATGCGCGCCGGTTTCGGCGCTCAGCGCCCCGAGTCCCGCCAGCGCCTCGTAGGTGCAGCTCGGGATGAAGCGCGGCGTGATCACCGGCGACACGCGGCCCTCAGCATTCGCCGGGCTCGTTCGCACGTAGTCGATGAACGCCTGCGTTTCGGCGATCCCGCTCGCTGCCGACGCGTCGCGATAGTCGGGGGGACAGCTCCGCGGATCGTCCATCACCACCTTGCCGATCAGCGCCCGCTGCCCGTGCGCCATCGCGATGTCGGCAAGGAGTTGCGTTGCCGCGAGGTCGACTGTCGCGAAATACATCGCCGTCGTCGTACCGTTCGCCAACAGGTCCGCGATCAGCGCCTCGTAGCGCGGTCGTGCGAAATCGAGATCGGCATAGCGCGCCTCGAGCGGGAAGGTGTACTTGCCGAGCCACACCTCGAGCGGCTCGTCCAGCGCCTGCCCGAGCTGCGCATATTGCGGCGCGTGCACATGCAGATCGACGAACCCTGGCAGCACATAGCCGCCGATCGCCACCGCATCCTTCGCCGCTGCTTCGTAGCCAGCCGCGCCCCGCCGAAGCACCGCGCTGATGGTCCCGTCGTCGCCAACGCGGACCACTGCATCGACCAGCGCCTCGACTTCGCCTGCCACCGGCGCGTGGAGAAACGTCCCGCGCAGCGTCCGCCCGCGCGCATCGCCGAGCCTCACGCCCAGACCACCTTGTGCGTCTCCCCGGTCTGCACGTTGACGAAGCCTTCCGGCGCCAGTTCCGACGGCGCCACCAGCACCCAGCGCCAGGGGCTGCAGGTGAGCGTCGCGAATTTGAGGAATTCCGGAAAGCCCGGCTTCCAGAGGTTGAGCGCCGAAGCCTTGTACATCCACTCGACTTTTCCGGCCGCCGCGTAGAACGCCTGCATCTCGCGGTCGAATTCTGCCGCTGGCCGTGAGGTCATCAGCCCGGCGATCTCGAGCGTCACATCGGCGATCAGTTCGCCCCTAAGCACCAGCGCCCAGCCGCCCTGGATGTCGCTCAGATGGTTCACCGCCTTGGCCATCGCCGTGTCGGACGAGCCGACGCTCCAGATATTGTGGCTGTCATGCGCCACCGAGCAGGCGAGGGCCGTGTCGGCATCGGCCGGCCCGCAGCCGGTCCAGAACATCTTCGCCACCGCGCCGTCGCCGCGATAGCGGTCGACCAGCGCCCATTTTGTGATCAGCCGGCTCGCGTCGCGCTGCACCTCGCCATCGACCACCGGCAGCTCCTCCACCAGATAGTCCTCGTTCCAGTGAAACGGCCGCATCACCGCGGCCTGCATCGTCGCCCGGCCCGGCTCCGCTGCGATCACGAAATCCTTCGCGCTCAGCCGCCGCCCGACATTGATCGTCCGGTTGGCCCAGTCCGGCCAGTCGATCCGCACCTTCGGCCCGCTGTAACTCTTTCGTTCCGATACCGGCTGGCCGTCAGCGATCACCGCCGCGATGGAAATCCGTTCGACATCGTCGAGCAACACCAGATCGGCATAGCGCCCGGGCGACACCGAGCCCACCCATTGCTCGATCCGCATATGCCGCGCCGGATTGATCGTCGCGCACTGGATGGCGACCTCGGGCTTCAGTCCGAAGTGAATTGCGTGCCGCACATTGTGATCCGACGCGCCGAGTTCCAGTGTCTCCGATGCCGTGCGGTCGTCGGTGGTGAAGGCAACGTTCGACCAGTCCTCGAGCCCGCGCTCGATCAGCCCCGGGATGATCACGTCGTAGCTGAACGGCCGGAGCTCGATGAAGATGCCGCGCTGCAGCCGGTCCCACGCTTCGTCCAGCGCCCACACCTCATGGTCGGAGCTGATGCCCGAAGCGACGAACGCCGAGATGTCATGCGGATCGGTCAGCCCCGAGCCGTGCCCTTCGACCACCGCACGCCCTTCGAAGCTCGCGCCGATCATCCCCCACATCCGCTGGTAAGACGGGTTCTTCGGGTCCCATACCGCCGGCCAGTCCATTACTTCGTCGAGGCTAGTGACGCTGAGGTCGTGCGCGATAAAGTCGCGCTGCTCGTCATAGCCGTAATAGCCGCCGCTCTCCTCCCAGGCGCTTGGCGGCACCGCCGATCCGGGCTGGATGAACACTTTCAGCGGCGAGCCGGCCTTGCGCGCCATTTGCCAGAACTCGGTGTTCTTCGGCCCGTTGACGTTGGCAAATTCATGGCTCGCCTCGCAGGTCCAGGTATTGCCGCGCGGCAGCACCAGCTCCGCTTCGTACTCCGGCGTCAGATGGGTGGATTCGATGTGCTTGTGCACCTCGCCGAACCCCGGCACCGCCGACAGCGACGGATAGCGCAGCCGCGCTTTCACCGTGCCGCGATAGCTGCCGATCGGCCCGACATAGGCGATGCGCCGCCCGGCGACGATGATCTCCTGGTCCACCATCCAATGTCGCGAATAGACGGCTAGCAGCCGGCCGACTTCGATCGCGAGGTCGGCGGGCGCCTTGCCGAGCGCCACCAGCGTCAGATGCTGGCGGATCGCAACTTCGTCTGCCGCGTCGAGGATCAGATCGTCGGGAGCCATGTTCGCACGAGATTAGTAAACCGGTTTACTAAAGTGACTCGCGTCAGCCGATTTCGCAAGCTCGAATTGCCCGTTCGAATCGTTTGCAAGCGCGCGTTTCTTTGCTACCCGAGGGATAACGCTCTGGGGGACTCATGGAATTTTCCGGTAAGCTTGCGCTGGTCACCGGCGCCGGCTCAGGTCTCGGTGAGGCCACGGCGCTGCAACTCGCGGCCGGTGGCGCCCGTGTCGGCGTGCTCGATCTCCGTCAGGACCGGGTCGATGCCATCGCCGCGGCTATCGCCGCGGCCGGTGGCACAGCCATCCCGCTGACCGCCGACATCTCCGACGAAGCCGCGATGCGCTCTGCCGTCGACCAGTTGATCGCGGCCGCCGGCCGGCTCGATATCGTCGTCGCCAACGCCGGCATCAACGGCACCTGGGCGCCCATCGACGATCTCACCCCGGCAGAATGGGACAAGACCATCGCGGTCAATCTGCGTGGCACCTATCTGACGCTGCACCTCACTGTGCCGCATCTCAAGGCGGCCGGTGGCGGCGCCATCGTCATCGTCTCGTCGATCAATGGCACCCGCACGTTTTCGTCCGCGGGCGCCACCGCCTATGCCGCCAGCAAGGCGGCGCAAGCCGCGATGACCAACCAGCTGGCGCTCGAGCTCGGCAAGCACGGCATCCGCATCAACGCCGTTTGCCCCGGCTCAACCAAGACCAATCTCTCTGAGAACACATGGCGCCGAAATCAGGAGATTGCGGCCTTTCCGGTGATCTATCCCGAGGGCGACCTGCCGTTGACCAGCGGCAGGCCCGCCACCGCCGGCGAGGTCGCGGACGCCATTCGCTTCCTGTGCTCGGATCAGTCGCGCCACATCACCGGCACCTGGCTTTATGTCGATGCCGGCCAGTCGCTGCTGCGCTAAGCGCTAGACGTCGTCGACCGCCCGCTCCTGCAGCGCGAAGTTCTGCAGGATCACCGCTTTGTCGGTGTCGCTGTCAGCCACCGCGATGATCGAGTGGAACGCCGCGCGGATGATTTCCTTCTTGCTCGCGTCCGGATGCGCCTTCCGCGTCAGCCGCAGCAATTCCTTTGGCGACATCTTCGGCTTCGCCAATTGCAGCAGCGTCGTCTCGATCGACTTTTGAGGCTTCTCGGTTTTGTCTTTCGCCATCTCACCAGTCCCCGATTGTTCGCCGCAAAGGCGCATAGTCCGGTGTCACAATCCAGTCATGCGCCATCCCTCACTGTCGCCTTTTTGCCGCATCGCACCCCCGGCAAACGTCTCCCCGCCATCGCCCGAAATTGTCGCGCAGCAACGCTATTCCATTCAGCTGTAAATCTTCGACGATTTACTGATAAGCCACTGAATTTATTCATCTCATTCCATCCAGCTGCCGGCGTTGTTAACGCCGATTTAGTGGACCGTCCCTATGCTTTAGCGGCCGTCCCTTGCCGGGGTCGCTGCTGTTCCTTGGGAGAGAATCCGCAGATGCTCGGTCTCAATACGATTGCCCGCAGGCTGCCATTGATGCTGGTGGTGTCCGCCGCACTGGTCAGCCTTGGCGTCGGCTTCGGCGGCTATTTCATCGGCTCGCAACTGGTGGGCGATCTCACCGCCCGGAACCTCTCGGCGCTCGCCTATGAGCGCGCCAAGCAGGTGGAAGACCTGACCGCCGCCGTGCGCAGCGACCTCCATGCCACCGCGACGTCGCAGACCGTCGCGCTGGCGCTGCGCGAGCTCGGCAGCGCTTGGCAGCAGATCGACGGCGACCGCGGTGCGGCGCTGCAGAAGGCCTTCGTCACCGACAACACCAACCCGCCCGATCAGCGCATGCTGATGGATAAGGGACCGACCGAGCTCTACTACAGCCTCAGCCACGAGCGCTACAATCCGACCTTCCGCGAGCAGATCCAGGCGCACGGCTATGCCGATCTCTATCTGATCGCGCTCGATGGCAGTGTCATCTACAGCGTCGCCAAGCAGGGCGATTTCGGCGCCAACCTCGCGGCCCCCGACAGCCCACTGGCCGACACCGGCCTTGCCCAGGCCTTCAAGACGGTGGTCGCCAACACCGACCTCAAGGCCCCGGCTGTGTTCGTCGATTTTGCCTCCTATGCGCCGGCCAACGATGTCTCGGGCTTCTTCGCCGAGCCGATCATCAATGCCTACAATTCCATCATCGGCGTCCTCGCCATCCGGGTGAACCCGCCGCTGGTCGCCGCCGTCGTCGGCGACCGTACCGGGCTGGGGCAGACCGGCGAGGTGCTGGTGGTCGGCGCCGATCATCTGCTGCGCGTCGACTCGGCCTTCACCGATGGCAATGACGTGCTGAAGACCGCGCTCGATGGCTCCGTCGTCGACTCGGCGCTCGCCGGCTCACCGGCCAGTGGCTTCTCCCATGCCTATCGCGACACCGGCATGCTGATGGCCGCCGCGCCAGTGCGCGACGCCGGCACGAAATGGGCGGTGGTCGCGACCATCACCGAGGCCGAAGCGCTCGCGCCGATCGTCGCCTTACGCAACGCCATGCTGCTCGTCGGCGGTGCCTTGCTGCTGATCGCGGCCATCGCCGGCTTCTTCTTCGCCCGCTCGATCACCCGGCCCATCAGCCTGCTGACCGCCGCTATGGGCGCGCTGGCCGAGGGTGACCTCGCAGTTGAGGTGAAGGGCAGCGGCCGACATGACGAGATCGGCGAGATGGCACGGACGGTAGAAGTGTTCCGCGAGAGCGCCATGAAGGTCAACACCATGACCGAAGAGGAACGCGCCGGGTCGGAGCAGAGGCGGGTCGAACGGACCACCATGATGCAGGCGCTGCAGCGCGCCTTCGGCGAAGTCGTCGATGCGGCAGTCAGCGGCGACTTCAGCAAAAGGGTGGACGCCGAGTTCCCGGACCGCGAGCTCAATGTGATTGCCGCCTCGATCAACAATCTGGTCGAGACGGTGGATCGCGGGCTTGGCGAGACCGGCAGGGTCCTGTCGGCGCTGGCGCAGACCGATCTCACCCATCGCGTCGAGGGCGAGTATTCCGGCGCCTTCCATCAGCTCAAGACCGATACCAATGCGGTGGCCGAAAAGCTCGGCGAGATCGTCGGCAAGCTCAGACAGACGTCACGGTCGCTAAAAACAGCCACCTCCGAGATCCTGAGCGGCGCCAACGATCTCAGCGAACGCACCACCAAGCAGGCGGCGACCATCGAGGAAACCTCTGCCACGATGGAGCAACTCTCCGCGACCGTGCTGCAGAATGCGCAGCGGGCCAAGGATGCCAGCGTTGTGGCAGCCTCCGTCACCCGCACCGCCGAAGAGGGTGGGGCGGTGATGCTGAAGGCCACCGACGCGATGGAGCGGATCACCTCCTCCTCCGGCAAGATCAGCAACATCATCGGTCTGATCGACGATATTGCCTTCCAGACCAACCTACTCGCCCTCAATGCCAGTGTCGAAGCGGCCCGGGCCGGTGAGGCCGGCAAGGGCTTTGCCGTGGTTGCCGTTGAAGTCCGTCGTCTGGCGCAGTCTGCCGCGCAGGCCTCCAATGAGGTCAAGGGGCTGATCGAGCAGTCTGGCAGCGAGGTCAAGACGGGGTCGAAGCTGGTGGTCGAAGCTGCCTCAAAGCTCGAGGCCATGTTGACGGCCGCCCGCTCCTCCAACGAGTTGATGGACGGCATTGCCAAGCAGTCGCAGGACCAGGCCGCCTCGATCGAGGAGGTCAACGCTGCCGTCCGCCAGCTGGACGAGATGACCCAGCACAACGCCGCCCTCGTCGAAGAGACCAACACCTCCATCGAACGAACCGAGGAACAGGCCGTGGAGCTGGACAGGATCGTCGAGGTGTTCCATCTCCACAATGCGCACGAGCAAACCGCCCCGCCCGCGACGCGTCGTCGCCGCTTCGCCGCCTGAACGGAACCGAATCCGCATCAGCGTGGTTGCTTCCTCATCATCTTGAGGAGGCAGCAGCCATGCCACGTGGCGACAAGTCCAAATACACCGACAAGCAGGACCGCAAGGCCGACCATATTGCGGAAGGCTATGAGCACCGCGGTGTGCCCGAAAAGGAAGCCGAGCGCCGCGCCTGGGCCACCGTCAACAAGGACGATGGCGGCGGCAAGAAGGAAGGTGGCTCCGGCCGCGGCAAATCGACCGGCCACCCGGCCGCGCATCGCGGCGGCGCCATCGGTGGGGCGCATTCCGCGCACCGTTCCGCCGCCGAGCGTTCGGCCTCGGCCAAAAAGGGTGCCGCAACCCGCAAGCGCAACGAGGCAAGTCACGCGCATCACTAATCGCCTTGCTGCTTGAACCAGAGGCCGGTCTGGCGCGTAGTAACCTCTGATCGATCAGGAGGTTACAGCCGTGCCAGAACCGGATTCCGCGCCGCGGGTCGCCTGGGTCACCGGAGCGGGCACCGGCATCGGCCGCGCGCTCGCCAAACGGTTGGCTGAAAATGGTTGGCTGGTCGCCGCGAGCGCCCGCACCGCCCGCGACCTCGATTCCCTCGCCGCCGAAGTCCCCGGCCGCATCACCTCGTTCCAGCTCGATGTGACCAACGAAGCCGCCTGCACGGCCATCGCCGAACAGATTTCTGCCTCGCTCGGTCCCATCGATCTCGCCGTGCTCAACGCCGGCTCCTACTTCCCCACCAACGCCGAGAATTTTTCCGTCGCCAATTTCCGCAAGACCGTCGACCTCAATTTGATGGGCGTCGTCAACTGCATGGGTCCGCTGGTCCCCGCCATGGTGGCGCGCCGCACCGGCCACATTGCCGTCATGGCCTCGATCAGCGGCTTCCTTGGTCTGCCTACCGCGGCCTCCTATGGCGCCACCAAGGCGGCGCTCAACAACATGTGCGAGGCCTTCAAGGTCGACTTCGAACGATATGGTGTCATGCTCACGGTCATCAATCCCGGCTTCGTCAAGACGCCGCTGACCGACAAGAACAGCTTTCCAATGCCGTTCCTGATTCCGGTCGACAAGGCCGTCGATCACATCGTGCGTGGGCTCGAACAGAGACGTTTCGAGATCGCCTTCCCCTGGCAGATGGTGTTCCTTACGCGCCTTCTCGCCGCGATGCCGCATTGGGTGAAATTCTCCGTCACTCGCCGCATGCTGCCGAAGGGCTAGCCGCCGCTCCCGCCGCTATGCCATGCTCCTGCGACTGGGGACCTCTCTGCCGTGACGCTGCGCCGCCTCGCGATCTACGTCGTCCTGCTGCTGATACTGGCGGTAGCCGGGCTGGTGCTGACCGACTGGGCCCTTGCCGCCTGCGCTCCGCCGCCGCTGCCGGGCGACGAGCTCTGGAGCGCCCGCCAGAATCTTGGCGAAGCCCTCAGCCTCATCTTCCGCCTCGGCAGCAAAGCCTGCTTCCTGCCCACACCCGCCGCCGCGACCGCCCTCTGGCTCGGTGCTCGCACCGCGGGAGTGGTGCTCGTCGTCCTCGCTCTGATCGTCCTCTGGGAAAGCCTCGGTCGCGAACTGCGCCTCAGCTGGTTCCGCGCGCGCGGCGGCCACGTGCTGCTCGCCGGCACCGCCGACGATCTCGCGGGGCTCACTGAAGAACAGGGCCGTCTCGCCGGCACGTTCTACCTCGCACCCGACCGCGGTGCTGCTGCCGACATCGCCCGGGCCCGGCCCTTCGCCGAAATCGTTCTCGTTCGCTCCAAGTCACTCTCTGCCCAGCTCGCCCGCCTCGGCGCCCCCAGGGCAAAGCTCGTCGCCGCGGCCACCCGCAACGACCTCGTCAATGTCGCCATTGCGGAGTCCGCGCTCGACCGCCCGGGCAGCGGAGAGTTCCTGCTGCGGCTGGAACAGGGTTCGGTTCGCGCGCTGTCTTCGCACCGCCTGCGCCAGCGCGCCGAAAAGCTCGGCCGGTCGCTCTCGGTCGTCTCGCTCACCCATCTGCAGACGCGCCTCGGCATGGCCGCCGCCATGGCCGGCCGCTACAGCATCGATGGCAGCCCGCGCGTCCACATCGCGCTCTGCGGCACCGGCCCGGGCCTGCAAGCCGCCGCGATGGAGATCGTGCGCCAAGGTTTTGGGCTCGAGACCGAGCGGCCAATTCTCTCGATCCTCCGCACGGGCAGCGAGGATTTCGCCGCCGGTGCTCTCGAGCGGCTGCAATCCTCCGATGCCGTCGCAATCCAGGTCAGCACTGCCTTCGCCGATGCCGCCGGTGGTCTCGACAGTGCCATCTCCGGCATCGTCCTCGACAACCCGCCGCTCCGCGCCGTGTACAGCGTCGGCGACACGCCCGAGGAAGCAGAAGCGATGGCGCTCCGCTGGGAGGAGGTGCTGCTGGCGCTGAGCCAGCCGGTCCCGCCAATCATCTCGTTTGCCGCCGACGACCGGGAGATGGGCACCACCGGTATGATCCGCGTCGCCGCGGTGCCGGACCTTGCCGAGGCGCGCGACCTCGCCCGACTGATGGATGCGCGCGCCATCGCGGTCCACAATGATTTTCTCCGCGCCCAGCGCCTCGCCCGTGGCGACAAGTTCGGCACCGCCCCGGCCGAGTTGGAATGGCCCGAGCTGCCCGAGACCTTCCGCGACGACAACCGCAATGTCACCGACCAGCTGGATTTCACCCTCGCCCGCATCTTCATGCTGGCGCGGCCGAGCGAGGGCGGCGCGGTGCTGACGCCCGACGAGACCGAAACGCTGGCCGGCATCGCTCATGCCCGCTGGCTTGCCGCCCGCGCTCTCGCGGGCTGGCATTACGGCCCGGCGCGCGATGAGCGCCAGCAACTCCACCCCGACATGTTGCCCTACGCCGACCTCACCGAGGCGGCGCGGCAGAAGGATCGCGACCAGGTCGGTACGCTTGCCGCCATGGCAACACTGGCCAGCGAAAGCCTGAAGCGCGAACGACGTGTCGGCATGCCGCAGCCGCTCGATACCGCCGCCCTCGCTGCCCTCCGCAACAATCTAGCCCTGACCGCCAAGGATCAGGTTCCGGTCGCCGTCCTACCGCTCGATGACGCCGCCGTGCTTGGCCTCGCCGAAACGCTGCTTGCCGACGGTGTGCTGGTCGAGGCCGTGCTCGGTCAGGGCATCACCCTGCTGCGCCGCGATCCATCGACCGCAGCGCGGCTGGCGGAAGTGTTGCGCAACGCCTGGCGCATTCACATCGCGCCTGGCCGCGACGGCCGCGCGGCGCTCGCCGATCGCGCCGCCGAGACTGTGGATGAGAGGGGAGCGATCCATGCGCTGGTTTAGCCTGCTTCGACCTCTCACCATCCTCACGGCCTGCTTGGCCGCCACCGCCGCCTTCGCCGTCGCGCCGGTGTTCACCGATCCCGCCCACAGCGCCGTGCGGTCCGAGATCGAGACCGAGCTCGGCCCCAGCCATTCCTACGCTCTGGTGCTCGGCATTTCCGATTTCGACAATCCCGGCTGGCCGCACCTCACCGGCGTCAAGCCCGAGATCGAAGCGGTCACCGACGCGCTGATCAAGCAGCACTTCCAGATCGTCCCTGAAAGCCATGTCGGCCGTATCGATCACGCGACGCTCGCCGCCGACATGGCCAAATTCTTCGCCACTTACGGCCAGCACGCCGAGGATCGCCTCGTGATCTATGTCGCGACCCATGGCTACGCCGATCCGCGCAACGACAAGGGCGACGGCTATCTCGTCGCTTCCGATGCCGGCGCGCCCGCCGACAGCGCGGTGCCAAACGGCTACTCCGTGCAGGAGCTGAGCGCCGCACTCGCCGGCGTCGAGGCGCAGCACATCTTCATGTTCTTTGATTCCTGCTTTTCGGGCGCCATGCTCCCCGAGCCGACCCGCGCCTTCGACTCGATCCTCGCCGATAAGCCGCCGGAGGCGCTGTCGCCCGAAACGGCCAAATGGACGCTGCGCTTGCTGTCGCAGAACGCCCGGCTGATCCTCACCGCCGGCAGCAGCACTGAAACGGTGTTCGACCGCGACAGTCCATTCGCCTCCGCGGTGGTCGATGCCCTCGGCGGTGCCGCCGATGCCGACGGCGACGGCCTGACGCTCGGCACGGAGATCGCCCAATATGTCCGTGGCCGCGTCGCCCGCGCCAGCATTCTCGCCGGCCACCCCAACGATCCGGTGTTCGCGGTGCTGCCCAAAGTCGTGGCTCCGAGCCACCCACGTCCTGATGCGCCAGATCCCGACAAGATCAACTATGGGCTCCAGGGTGATTTCGTCTTCCTCACCCCGGGCGGTCCGAAGACGACCGACACCTATGGTCGCTCCGAGCAGGAGGCGCTGCTGCGCGACAAGACCGCGCGGCTTGAGCATGGGCAGTTCCTTGCGTGCGTCGATTGCCCCACCATGGTCGATCTGCCCGGCAACTCGGCACTCGCCCTCGCGAGCACCGAGATCACCTACGCCCAGTGGGACGCTTGCTATCGCGAGATGGCCTGCCGTCGCTACCTGAGCGACGACGGCTTCGGCCGCGGCGACCGGCCCGTCGCCAATGTCACCTGGCAAGACGCGCTCGAATACATCACCTGGCTCAAAACCAAGGCCGGCCCCGACGCGCCCTGCACCGACTACCGCCTGCCCACCGCGAAGGAATGGATGGACTCGGCCCTCTACAGCACCGCCGGTCCGGTGACCTGGGCCGAGGCCGTCGCCGACGCCCAGCCAGTGTGCTGGGGGTGCGGCGCCGGCGATGACGGGACCGCCGCGATCCGCAGCGCGTCGCAACCCGCCGACGCGGCCGGCCTCTACGACATGGTCGGCAATCTCTGGGAATGGACCGGCGACAATTTCGATGCGGGCGACAATTCCGTCTGCGACATGACCGCCATCCGCCAGAATGGCCAATGCACTCCCGGCAAGGTCATGGGCGGCTCCTTCGCCACCAGCGCCAGCGCCCTCCCACACATCGCCGCCGGTGGGTCCGCTCCACGGACCAGCTACGCGCAGCCGTGGTCCTCCCCGACCATCGGCTTCCGCGTCGCGTGCGATGTGACGAGGTCGGTGGGCTAATACCCGTCGCCTCTCTCTCAGATGTCATTCCGGCGCAGGCCGGAATCCATTCCTGACGCCATCCCCTCGCTCGGCGGTCGTGGTGAGCACCGTGGCTGGATTCCGGCCTGCGCTGGAATGACGCCGTGAATGGGGGTACGGAACCGGAATCTCGTCACCTACAGCCGGTACGCCGCCTTCACCAGCCCGTAGGCCAGATCCCTCGCCACCTCGAGGGCCTCGTCACGCCCGAGCCGGTGCTCGGCGACGAGCCGTGCCAGATACGCGCAGTCCACCCGCCTCGCCACATCGTGCCGCGCCGGGATCGACGGGAACGCCCGCGTGTCGTCGTTGAAGCCGACTGTGTTGTAGAATCCGGCCGTTTCGGTTGCGAGTTCGCGGAATCGCAGCATCCCTTCGGGGCTGTCGAAGAACCACCAGGGCGGACCGAGCCGCAGTGCCGGATAGACGCCCGCCAGCGGCGCCAGCTCGCGCGCGTAGGTCGTCTCGTCGAGGGTGAAGAGGATGATCCTCAGCCGCTTTTCCATACCGAAGCGGTCGAGCAGCGGCTTCAGCGCCGCCACATAGTCGGTACGCTTGGGGATATCAAAACCCTTGTCGGTGCCGAACGCGCTGAACATCGCCGGCGAATGGTTGCGCCACGAGCCCGGATGGATCTGCAGAACCAGCCCGTCTTCGACGCTCATCCGCGCCATCTCGGTCAGCATCTGCGCCCGGAACAGCTCGCGCTCGCCGGCATCGGCGGTGCCCGCCCGCACCTTGCCGAACAGAGCCTCCGCCTCAGCTCGTGATAGATCAGCCGTGGCGGCACTCGGGTGCCCGTGATCGCTGGCCGTGGCGCCCATGGTCTTGAAGAACGCCCGGCGCTTCACGTGCGCCTCGAGATAGCCACCCCAGCTCTCGACGTCAGAGCCGGTGAGTTCCCCGAGTTTCCGGAGCTCTGCCGAAAACACCCCGCGATCCGGATCGACCACCGCGTCCGGCCGATAGGTCGGCACCACCCGGCCTGTCCACCCCGACGCCGCGATCGCCTTGTGCCAGCCAAGCTCGTCGGTCGCCGCATCCGTGGTGGCAATCACCTCGAGGTTGAACCGCTCGAACAGCGCCCGCGGCAGAAATTCCGGCTTGCCCAGGCACTCGGCGATCCGGTCATACGCCGCGTCCGCATTCTTCGGCGTCAGCAGCTCAGTGATGCCGAACAGATCCTGGAACGTCGTCTCGAGCCAGAGCCGCGTCGGCGTGCCCCGGAACAAATAGTAGTGCTCAGTGAACCGCCGCCAGATCGTCCGCCCGTCGGTTTCGGTTGCCCCACCATCCCGCCGCGCCACGCCGAGTGCCGTGAGGTCCACCCCCTGGCTCACCAGCATGCGCGTCACATAGTGGTCGGGCACGATCAGCAGCTGCGCCGGATCGGGGAATGGCTGGTTCTCCGCATACCAGCGCGGCTCCGTGTGGCCGTGCGGACTGATCAGCGGCAAATGCCTGATGGAATTGAACAAATCCCGAGCGATCGACCGCATCGCGGGCTCGGCTGGAAACAGGCGGTCGTCATCGAGCATGGGCAAATCCACCGGCAAAGCCCGGCGAGTATGGTGGTCTCCGCCCCCCGGTCAAGCGCCGCCCAAAAGGAACGCCGTCCTGCTCGGGGGAGGGCAGGACGGCGCTTCGGGGCCAACAATCGTTCAGGGACATTGGCTAAACGCCCCGGTTTCCGGGCGGTTGCATGCCTTCCCGCATATTTTTGCTTAACCCGCGGTCAACCATGCCGAGCGCAATGCGCCAGGCAGCCGGTCAGGTCCCTCAGCGCTAAGCCAACCTTAAGTCCCCGCGGCCGAAACTCGGCTTCGCTTAGGCAAAAGGCAGTCGAAGTTTGCGCAGCGTTACGTCGATTTTCGCCGCGGTCCGAAAGGGCCTCGAAGCGACGTTTCGGTCCACCAATCTGGTGGGCGGCATCGCGCTATTGGCCGTCATCGGCTCCGCCGTGTTCGCCGACAGCCAGAACCGCCTGGTGCAGGAGCAGCAACTCCGCGCCAACGTCAACCGCCAGGTCAGCGTGCTGCGCGCCCGGCTCGAGGGCAACGTCAACGGCAATCTCCAGTTGGTGCAGGGGCTGATCGCCACGATCGCCACCGAGCCGCAGATGAACGAGCAGCGTTTCGTCTCGCTGGCCAGTCAGCTCTTCGCGCAGAAATCGCAGCTCAAGGATATCGCTGGGGCGCCCGACCTCAAGGTCACGCTGGTCTATCCGATCCGCGGCAATGAGAAAGTCCTCGGCCTCGACTACAACCAGAACTATGCTCAGCGCAGCGCTGCCTTCCTCGCCCGCGACAGCGGCCAGCTGATCCTCGCCGGTCCCGTCGATCTGATTCAGGGCGGCCGCGGCTTCGTCGGCCGCCTGCCGGTCTTCGTCACCAGCGACGAAGGCGACCGCAGTTTCTGGGGCATCGTCTCCGCCGTCATCGACGCCGACAAGCTCTACGCCGATAGCGGCCTCAACGATGCCGATCTCGGTGTCGATGTCGCCATCCGGGGACCTGACGGGGAGGGCGCCCTTGGCGGTGTGTTCTATGGCGACGGCGCGGTGTTCAACGACCGTCCGAGCCTCGCCGACGTACATCTGCCCACCGGCTCGTGGCAGATTGCAGCCCGCCCCACCGGCGGCTGGGAAGCAGCGCTGCCCAACCCGCTGATCTTCCGCCTCTGGGTGGCGCTGGTCGGCGCCCTGGTGCTCGTGCCGCTGTTCATGGCCCGCCATCTCATCGGTCAGCGTCAGGCCCACATCCGCATCCTCGGCGACCGCGAGCATCAGCTCAACGTGCTGTCGCGCCGGCTCGGACTCGCCCTCGAAATCTCGCAGGTTGGCGTCTGGGAGTTCAACATCGATACCCAGCGCGCCCTGTGGGACGACCGCATGGACCAGCTCTACGGCTTGCCCGCCGATGGCCTGCCGCGCAGCGACGCAGACTGGCGCGATGCTGTCCATCCCGACGATCTGCCGCGCGTTCAGGCACTGATCGACGAGGCGGTGCGTGCCCGCGGCCGCTATATGGCCGAGTACCGCATCCGTCCGCATGACGGCAGCCCTGAGCGCGTCGTTCGCGCCATCGCCAGTTGCTATCGCGACGACGCCGACGGCACCTATCGCCTCCTCGGCTGCAACTGGGACGTCAGCGCCGACGTCGCCATCAAGCAGGATCTGGAGCGTGCCAAGGCGTTGACCGAAGCCCGTAATGCCGAGCTCATCACCGCCACCGCCCGCATCGAGCACACCTCGCTGCACGATGCCCTGACCGAGCTGCCCAACCGCCGCTATCTCGACCGCGTGCTCGAGGAACGTGCCGAGGCCAGCCGCCGCGACGGTACCGCCATCGCGCTGCTGCATATCGATCTCGACCGGTTCAAGCAGATCAACGACACCCTGGGTCATGCCGCCGGCGACGCCATGCTGGTGCATGCTGCCAATATGCTGCGCAAGAACGTCCGCGAGGACGATTTCGTCGCCCGCATCGGCGGCGACGAATTCGTTGTCGTCTCGAGCCTCCGCGCCAGCCGCCGCGAGCTCGGCAAGCTTGCGAGCCGCATCGTCGAGGACATGCGCGAGCCGATGCCCTATATGGGCCACGAATGCCGCAGCGGCGTCTCCGTCGGCGTCGCCTATCAGCGCGGTGCCCGCATCGACGACAAGCGCCTGCTGATGGATGCCGACATCGCGCTCTATCGCGCCAAGCGCCGCGGCCGCAACCGCTTCGAGTTCTTCACCGAGGCCCTGCAGGCCGAGATCGTCTCGACCAAGCACATGGCGGACGACATCCTCGCCGGCATCGAGCAGGGCCAGTTCGTCGCCTGGTACCAGCCGCAGTTCGACGCCAAAACGCACCAGATCTGCGGCGTCGAGGCCCTTGCCCGCTGGGAGCACCCGGTACGCGGCGTCGTCTCGCCCGAGCTCTTCCTGCCCATCGCCGAAGACCTCAACGTCGTCGCAACGATCGACCGCATGATTCTCGAGCAGACCCTCGCCTGGATGCAGATCTGGCGCGCCCAGGGCCTCATCGTGCCGCGCGCTTCGGTTAATGTTTCCGGCCGCCGCCTGCGTGACGACAATCTCATCAAGAGCCTCAAGAAGCTTGAGATCGAGCCGGGCACCATCTCCTTCGAGCTGGTCGAATCCATCTATCTCGACGAGAGCGACGACCTCGTCGCCTGGAACATCGACCAGATCCGCGAACTCGGCATCGACATCGAGATGGACGATTTCGGCACCGGCTACGCCTCGATCGTCAGCCTGATGAAGCTGAAGCCCCGCCGCCTCAAGATCGACCGCCAGCTGGTGATGCCCGTCGTCGAGTCCGAAAGCCAGCGCCAGCTCATCGCCTCGATCGTCGACATCGGCCACTCGCTCGGCATCTCGGTCATCGCCGAGGGCGTCGAAACCCTCGAACACGCCCGCATCGTCACCGAGCTCCATTGCGACGCCCTGCAAGGCTACGCCTTCGCCAAACCGCTCAGCCCGACCAGCATCGAACGCTTCGTCGCCAACTGGCAGGAAAAGACCCGCGCCGCTTAGCCGGCAGCCGGGTCACCTCGCCCCTCCGGGGTGAAGGGTTGGAAGTCGGTTCTATTCCACCACCGGCACCCACACCACCTGATCGATCCGGCCCGCCCCCGTCGCCAGCATTACCAGCCGATCGAACCCCATCGCGATGCCGCTGGCTTCCGGCATGATCGCGAGCGCCGCCAGAAATGCCTCGTCGACCGGATAGCGCTCGCCATAGAGCCGCGCCTTCTCGTCCATCTCGAGCCCGAAGCGCCGCCGCTGCTCGTTCGGATTGGTGAGCTCGCCAAAGCCGTTGGCAAGCTCCACCCCGCACGCATAAATCTCGAACCGTTCCGCCACCCGCGGATCGTCCGGCGTCCGCCGCGCCAGCGCCGCCTCGGCACTCGGATAGCGATCGAGGATCGTTACCTGCCCGTTGCCTAACTCCGGCTCGACCTTCTCCAGCAACACCCGGCTGAAGAGATACGACCAGGTGTATTCCGCCGGCACCTCGAGCCCCTTGGCCCGCATCGCCGTCGCCAGCGCCTCGGCGTCCGTCTCGCCCGTCACGTCCATCGTCGCCAGCAGATCGATGCCGGCGTAGCGCATGAAGGCGTCCACCACGCTCAGCCACTCCGGCTCCGCAAACGGGTCGGCCTCCCGCCCGCGAAACCGCAGCACCTTCGTCCCCACCGTCTCCGCCGCGAGCCGCAGCATCGCCACGCAATCGGCCATCACGGTTTCATAGCCTTCGCCCACCCGGTACCATTCGAGCATGGTGAACTCCGGGTGGTGCGTCGCCGTCCGCTCGCGGTTGCGCCACACGTGCCCGAGGCTGGCGATGCGCCGCTCGCCCGCCGCGAGGAGCTTCTTCATCGAGAATTCCGGCGAGGTGTGCAGATAGAGCGTCTGCCGCCTGCCGTCCTCGCCGATCGCCTCGGTGGCAAAGGCATGGAGGTGCGTCTCGTTGCCCGGCGAGCGCTGCAGTCCCGGCGGATCGACCATCAGGAAATCCTCCCCCGCCAGATACCCCCGCAGCGCGGCCTCGATGCGGTTCCGCGCCAAAAGGATCGGCCGGCGGTCGGCGTGCACCGACGGCGTCCACCATGGTGAAACCGGCGGCGAGGCGGGAAACTCAGGCAAGGGCGGCGTCTTTCGTGCTCGGGACTGGCAGTTTTGCCAAATTTGCGCTATCGGCGGCGCCGAAACACACGATCAGGGCGTTTGGGCCGGCATTCGCCGCTCCACTAGGCCGCCGCCAACGCCCGAACAAGGAAGAAATAATGGTCAAGGTCATCGCCTCGTCGCTGCGCAAGGGCATGGTTGTCGAGCAGGACGGCAATCTCCACGTCGTGCTCACCGCCGAGAACGTCCACCCCGGCAAGGGCAACTCGGTGACCAACGTCAACATGCGCCGCATGTCGGATGGCGTGAAGGTCATCGGCCGCTGGCGCACCGTCGAAATGGTCGAGAAGGCCGACGTCGACGAGCGCGAATATCAGTTCCTCTACAATGACGGCGAGGGCTACCACTTCATGGAGCCCACCACCTTCGACCAGATCGCCGTGCCGGAGGACGTCATCGGCGACCAGAAGGCATTCCTCCAGGATGGCATGAAGGTCTACATGAAAACCTTCGAGGGCAATGCGCTAGCCATCGAACTGCCCGCCCGCGTCACCCTCGAGATCGTCGAGACCGAGCCCGTCGTCAAAGGCCAGACCGCCTCGTCATCGTTCAAGACGGCGTTGCTGTCCAATGGCGTCAAGACCACGGTGCCGCCCCATATCGGCGTCGGCACCCGCGTCGTGGTCATGACCGAAGACGGCAGCTACGTCGAACGCGCCAAGGACTGAGAGGCGGCTGGCTACGCCCGCTGCCGGTCCGGCCGTACGTCCATCATCTTCTGCATCGCGACGTCGTCGGCAAAGCGCGACAGCATCGGGTTGAAGATTTCGGGCGCCTCGCGGAACGCCGCGTGGCCGGCATCGGGGATGATGTGGCACATGCCGTCCCACAGCGCCCGGTAGCGCAGCGCCGCGATATAGCCGAGCCGCACGAACGGATCTTCGGAGCCGTTGACGATTGCGACCGGGGTCAGCCGGTTCTCGACCAGCCGCTTTTCGTCGGCACAATGGCCGCTCAGCATCGAGCCGAACATGATCTTTCTGAGCCGCCCGTCGGCGCGCTTGATGCTCTCGATGAACGCCGGTTCCACCTTGTCGCCGTAGCAGAGCTTGGCAAACCGCATCACATCGGCGTCGCTGAATTTTTCCTTGGAGGCGAGCCCCGTATCGAGATTGGTGCGGAACGCCCTGAGCAGCGCGATCGGTCCGCGCCCGATCGGCGGCGCACCCATCAGCATCACGCCGGCCACCGTCGCCTGCTTGTCCATCATCTCGAGCGCAATGTGCCCGCCGAGCGACCAGCCGAACACCGCCATGCGGCTGATGCCCAGTTCGCTCACCACCTCGCCCACCGTCTCGGCCAGCCCCGGCAGCGTATAGCTGTTCGCGCCATCGTCGCCGGCATTGCACGAATCCCCATGCCCCGGCAGGTCGATGGCGATCAGCCGGAAGCGCTCCGCCAGCGGGCTCTGCATCTGCCGCTCGAAGACATGCCGCGAGCTGCCCGATCCGTGGATCAGCAGCAGCGGCAGTCCGCCGCTCACGCTTTCCGTCAGCCGGACCGTCGCGTGGCGCGTCCGGATCGTCCTGTCGTTGAGCTGCATGGCCAAATCCTCCTGGATTTCTTGCCGCACATTGACTGAGGGACGTTTACGGTGCGTCTAGACCTGTGGTGAATAAAGCATGGCAGTTATTGCAGCATGTCGGGCCTTGGCCCGCAGCCACCGCGCACCCGGAAAGGGCCCGAGATGACCGCGAGCGAGACGAGGACCGATTACGTTCTGGGCGATTCCCAGCGCGAACTCGCCCGCCTTGAGGCGCAGGCCGGCTTCTTCGCCGAGGCCACGCATGACGCGCTGGTCAAGGCCGGTATCCGGCCCGGCATGAAGGTCCTCGATCTCGGCTGCGGCGTCGGTGACGTCAGCTTCGTTGCCGCCGGGCTCGTCGGTCTCACCGGGTCCGTCACCGGTATCGATCTCTCGGCTGGCGCCGTGGCGATGGCCAGCGCGCGCGCCGCCCAGCGCGGCCTCCGCGCCACTTTCGAGCAGTCGCAGATCGAGGCTTTCGCCCGTTTCGGCGAGTTCGACGCCGTCATCGGCCGCTTTATCCTCGTCCACTTCCCCGATCCCGCCGCGGTGCTGCGCGGCGTCGCGCAAAAGCTGAAGCCGGGCACGCCGCTGGTTTCGATGGAAATGGACATGAGCACGGTCGAGGCGTCGGCGCCGTTCCCGCTCTACGTGCAGCACATGGGCAATATCCGGCGCATGTACCAGACCATGGGCCTCAGCCCCGACATGGGCCTAAAGCTGCGCGCCACCTACCGTGCCGCCGGACTCGACCCGCAGATGGCCGGCTTCACCCGCGTCGGCCACAAGGACGAAGCCGCCGGCTTCGACTTCCTCGCCGAATCCGTCCGCAGCCTGATGCCCGCGTTGGAAAAGCTCGGCATCGCGACCCCTGCCGAGATCGACATCGACACCCTCAGCGCCCGCCTCGCCGCCGAAGCCGCCGCCACCGACCCCGCCATTTTCTATCCGCGGTTCGTCGTCGCCTGGGCGACGGCGTAGCGGGGTCGTACCCTACTCCGCCGCGGTCAGCACCGGCTCGTGCGCAATCCGCCGTGGTGCAGCGACGTCGAGCGCCACATAGCGGTCCAGCCGGTCGAGCGACGTGCCGATGCTGTCGAGCAGCCCCAGCGCCATCGTCTGCGCCCTGAGCATCTGCGCAAACTCCGAACTGCCCGGCGCCAGTTCCGCCAGCGCCCGGTCCATCTGGTCGAGCAGGCCGATCAGCCCGTCATGTGCCTCTTCGACCGCCGCGACCACCAGCGATGAGGGCGTTTCGCCGCGCAGCGCTGCCGTTGCGGCGGCGCGGAAGCGGTCGGCCTCACGATCCCACGTCGAGAGCATCGCGTAGATGGCGGCAAGTCTCTGGTCCTGCGATGGCTGAAACATGGGACGCTCCTCGGTTGACCTCCGTAACGCCGAGTGTACCGCAGCGGTTGCCCGCCCCTTGCGGCGATCTCCGATTGCAGCGAAGACACCGTTAATGAGCCTCCCGATCGACGCCGTTTTGCCGGAGCTGCTTGCCGCCCTCGATCGCGGCCCGCGCGCTGTGCTTGTCGCCCCCCCCGGCGCCGGCAAGACCACCCGGGTGCCGCTAGCATTGCTCGCGGCGTCGTGGCGTCGCGATGGCCGCGTCGTCGTGCTCGAGCCGCGCCGTCTCGCCGCCCGCGCTGCCGCTCGCTACATGGCGCAATTGCTTGGCGAGGAGGTCGGCCAGACCGTCGGCTACCGCGTGCGGCTGGAGACGAAAGTCAGCAAGGCCACTCGCATCGAGGTCGTGACCGAGGGCGTCTTCACCCGCATGATCCTCGACGATCCCGAGCTCAGCGGCATCGCCGCCGTGCTGTTCGACGAGTTCCACGAGCGCAGTCTCGACGCCGATCTCGGCCTCGCGCTTGCCCTCGATGCGGCGACGCTCCGCCCCGATCTGCGGCTGCTGGTGATGTCCGCCACCATCGACGGCGCCCGCGTTGCGACACTGCTCGGCACCCGCGAGCGCGTAGCGTCGCTTCAAGGAAGCGCACCGGTGATCGAAAGCGCCGGCCGCGCCTTTCCGGTCGAGACTCGCTATCTCGCGCCTGATCCGCAGCAGCGCCTCGAGGATCAGGTCGCGTCCGCCGTCCTTGCCGCGCTCCGCGCCGACGACGGCTCGATCCTTGTCTTCCTCCCCGGCCAGGCGGAGATCGCCCGCACCGCCGAGCGTTTGGCGAACCGCGTTCCAGCCGACACCGATATCGCGCCGCTCTACGGTCAGCTCACCGCCGCCGAGCAGGATCGGGCCATCGCGCCGGCACTGAGCGGTCGCCGCAAGATTGTGCTGGCGACCTCGATCGCCGAGACCTCGCTCACCATTGAGGACATCCGTATCGTCGTCGATTCCGGCTTCCGCCGTGTCCCCGCCTACGATCCGGGCACCGGCCTCACCACGCTCGAAACCCGCCGTGTCTCGCGCGCCGGTGCCGACCAGCGCCGCGGCCGCGCCGGCCGCACCGCGCCGGGCATCGCTTACCGGCTCTGGCCCGAAGGCCAGACCGGCGGCCTCGAGCCCTTCGACACGCCCGAAATCCTCGCCGCCGATTTGAGCGGCCTCGCCCTCGATCTCGCCAATTGGGGCGTCACCGATCCGGCAAAACTCAGCTTCCTCGATCCGCCGGCCGGCCCAGCTTGGGCCGAAGCCGTAGCGCTCCTGACCCAACTCGACGCCCTCGACGCCGCCGGCCGCATTACCGCCGAGGGCAGGGCGCTCGTAAAGCTCCCACTCCATCCGCGACTAGCCCACATGATCCACCGTGCCGACGACACCGGCACCGCCGCCGAGCTTGCCGTCCTCGTCACCGAGCGGGGGCTCGGCGGCGACGACACCGATCTCGCGCATCGCCTGGCCCGCTTCCGCGCCGAGCGCTCGCGCCGCGCCGACGATGCCCGCGTGCTCGCCCGCCGCTGGGGCGGCAAGCCCGGCGCCGACACCGATGTCGGCCTCAACCTCGCCCGCGCCTTCCCCGATCGTGTCGCGCAGCAATCGGGCGCCCGCGGCCGCTTCCGCCTCGCCAACGGCCGCGCTGCCTCGCTCGAGCCCACCGACGCGCTCGTCGCTTCACCGCTCCTCGTCGTCACCGACATCACCGGCGCCGCCGCGACGGGTCGCATCCGCGCTGCGGCAACGCTCAGCCGCGACGACATCGAGTCGCTGTTCGCCGCCCGCATCACCGCCGAAACGTCGCTTCACTGGGACGAGCCGAGTGCCTCCGTCCGTGCCCGCCGCCGCCGAACCTACGGCGCGCTGGTCCTTGCCGACGATCCCATCCCGCCGCCCGATCCGGAAGCCGCCGCCCAGCTTCTGGCTGAACACGTCGCAGATCGCCTGCCCTGGTCGAAGGAGCAGCGTGCCATTGTCGCCCGGGCCCGATTTCTCGACCCCGACTTCGCCATTCCCGCAGCCGACATCGCGGCCCACATATACGGTCGCTCATCGCTCGCCGACATCACGCCCGCCGATCTCGACCCGCTGCTGCCCTATGGTCTCCGCGCTGAAATCGACCGGCAATTGCCCGGCCATTTCGATGCCCCATCCGGCAGCCGCATTCCCATCGACTACGCCGCCGAGAACGGGCCGGCGCTCGAAATCCGCGTCCAGGAGCTCTACGGCCTCGACCGCCACCCCGCGGTTGCCAATGGCAAAATCCCGCTGCTGCTGATCCTCTTGAGTCCCGCGCACCGCCCGATACAGACCACCCGCGATCTGCCCGGTTTCTGGCGCGGCTCGTGGAAGGATGTCGCCAAGGACCTTCGCGGTCGCTACCCCCGCCACCTCTGGCCCGACGATCCGCTTGCTGCTGCCGCCACCTCGCGCGCCAAGCCCCGCGGCACCTGAAGGAAAACGGGAAACACCCGCAAACGCAGGCCACTCAGCCCGCTGTGCAGCCGCGCCCGCTTCTGCCACACTTCGCCCCGAGGGGATGATTTGGCGCGCATTTTCGTCGTAGGCACCGCCGACACCAAGGGCGAGGAACTGGCGTTTCTCGCCGGGCGCATCCGTACCCTCGGTGCCGATCCAGTCATTGTCGATGTCGGCACTCGGGCATCCGCCATCGCCACCGATATCACCATCGCAGACGCCAGCCTCCGCGCCGCCACCGACCGCGGTGACACCGTCGCCGCCATGGCCGAGGCCTTCACCCGCTTTCTCGTCGCCCGCAGCGACTTCGATGCCGTCCTCGGCATCGGCGGCGGGGGCGGCACGTCGATCGTCACCGCCGGCATGCGCAGCCTCCCCATCGGCGTCCCCAAGCTGATGGTTTCGACCCTCGCCTCGGGCGACGTCGCGGCCTTCGTCGGCGTCGGCGACATAATCATGATGCCCTCGATCACCGATCTTGCGGGGCTCAACCGCATCAGCCGCGCGGTGCTCGGCAATGCCGCCGCCGCCATCGTCGGCATGTCGCGCCGCACCGCCGAGACCGCGAGCCTCAAGCCCGCCGTCGGCCTCACCATGTTCGGCGTCACCACGCCCTGCGTCACTGCCATCGCCGAGGCTCTCCGCCCGGCTGTCGATCCGGTGATCTTTCACGCCACGGGCACCGGCGGCCGCAGCATGGAGGCGCTGCTCGACTCCGGCCTCCTCACCGGCATCATCGACATCACCACCACCGAAGTGTGCGACCTGCTGTTCGGCGGCGTGCTCCCTGCCGGCCCCGATCGCTTCGGCGCCATCGCCCGCACCAAAGCTCCCTGCGTGCTGTCCCTCGGCGCCCTTGATATGGTCAATTTCTGGGCGCCCGAAACCATCCCCGAGCGCTATCGGGGCCGCAATCTCCACCGCCACAACGCCAACATCACAGTGATGCGCACGACTGCTGACGACTGTCGCGAAATCGGCGCATGGATCGGCGAGAGGCTCGATGCCTGCGACGGTCCGCTCCGCGTCCTCATCCCCGAGCGCGGCGTCTCCGCTCTCGATATCGAGGGCGGTCCGTTCTGGGATCCCGATGCCGATAGAGCCCTGTTCCAATCGCTCGAGGCCGCTGTCCACTGGACCACCAACCGTCGCCTCGACAAACTGCCGCTCCACATCAACGACCCGCAATTCGCCGCGGCGGCCGTCGCCGCCTGGCGCGACATCGCCCCTTGAGGACCCGCCCGTGCCCGCCATCCCTCGCGCCGAAATCCTGAGCAAATTCAAATCGATGATCGCGGCCGGCCAGCCGATCGTCGGCGCCGGTGCCGGCACCGGCCTCTCGGCGAAATCCGAGGAAGCCGGCGGCATCGACCTCATCATCATCTACAATTCCGGCCGCTATCGCATGGCCGGCCGCGGCTCGGCGGCGGGCCTGCTCGCCTATGGCAACGCCAACGATATCGTCAAGGAAATGGCGCTCGAGGTGCTGCCGGTCGTCGCCCACACCCCGGTGCTTGCCGGCGTCAACGGCACCGACCCCTTCATCCTGATGCCGCAGTTTCTGGGCGAGCTCAAAGCCATGGGCTTCTCCGGCGTGCAGAACTTCCCCACCATCGGCCTCTTCGATGGCGTTATGCGTCAGAGCTTTGAGGAAACCGGCATGAGCTACGGCCTCGAGGTCGAGATGATCGCCGAAGCGCATGGTCTCGATCTCCTCACCACACCCTACGTGTTCACCCCCGCCGAGGCCCGCGCCATGACCGCGGCCGGCGCCGACATCATCGTCGCCCATATGGGTGTCACCACCGGCGGCGCCATCGGCGCCAAAGCCGCCAAATCGCTCGAGCAGTGCGTGACGGAGATCGAAGCCATCGCCGGGGCGGCCCGCGCCGTGCGCGACGATGTGATCATTCTCTGCCATGGCGGCCCGATCGCCATGCCGGACGACGCCCGCTATGTCCTCGCCCGTGCCAAAACCTGCCACGGCTTCTATGGCGCCAGCTCGATGGAGCGCCTGCCGGTCGAAACCGCCATCAAGGCGCAGGTCGAAGCCTTCAAATCGCTGCCGTTGCGCAGATAGGAGCCGTCATGCCCGAAAACAATTTCGTCTATCCCGCCGATGTCGACGCCTTCGGCTTCGACTGGGGGCGCCTGTCGCTCACCGTGGCGCCCGAGGTCAACGGCGCGACGCGCTTCTCGGGCGGTGTCGTCGACCTGCCGAGCGGGCAGGGGCACGCCCGCCACAACCATCCCGGCGCCGAGGAAATCATCTTCGTCGTCTCCGGCAATGGTGAGCAAATGGTCGAAACCCCCGATGGTGTCCCTGTGACGCAGCAGGTCGGCCCGGGCTGCACTATCTACATCCCCGAGAGCCGCTTTCATTCCACCCTCAACACCGGCAGGGGCCCGATGCAGCTTTTCGTTGTCTATTCCCCCGCCGGCCCGGAATTGGCACTTCGCGAGCTGCCCGACTTCCGCATCCTCAAACGCGGCACTTGAGTCCGGCGTCGCTCTGCCCCACGCTTCGCACTTGGGGTTTGCCTTTTGGCGCAGGCCGTTCCATTTTTGACTAAACGGTCAAAGAACCGCGAAGACTGGGTTGGGGAGCATGCAGAACATCATCGAGGCCCTTGAGGCGCGCCGCTCGTCCGCCCGTCTGGGCGGCGGCCAGCACCGCATCGATGCGCAGCACAAGAAGGGCAAGCTCACCGCCCGCGAGCGCCTCGATGTCCTGCTCGATCCGGGCTCGTTCGAAGAATATGACATGTTTGTCACCCACCGCGCGGTGGAGTTCGGCATGGAAAAAACCGTCATCCCGGGTGATGGCGTGGTCACCGGTTGGGGCACCATCAACGGCCGGATGACCTATGTGTTCAGCCAGGATTTCACCGTCTTCGGCGGCAGCCTCTCCGAGACTCACGCGCAAAAAATCTGCAAGATCATGGATCTTGCGGTGCAGAACGGCGCCCCGGTGATCGGCCTCAACGATTCTGGCGGCGCCCGCATCCAGGAAGGCGTCGCGGCGCTCGGCGGCTATGCCGAAGTGTTCTGGCGCAACGTCCAGGCCTCGGGCGCCATCCCGCAGATTTCTGTCATCATGGGCCCGACCGCCGGCGGCGCCGTCTATTCGCCAGCCATGACCGATTTCATCTATATGGTGAAGGACACCTCCTTCATGTACGTCACCGGTCCCGACGTGGTGAAGACCGTCACCTCCGAAATCGTCACCCACGAAGAGCTCGGCGGCGCCTCCACCCACACCAAGGTGTCATCGGTCGCCGATGCCGCCTTCGACAACGACATCGACACGCTGCTCGAAGTCCGCCGCCTGTTCGACTTCCTGCCGCTCAACGCCAATGTGAAGCCGCCCCGCGTCGACACCTTCGACACTCTCGACCGCCGCGATGCCGCGCTCGACACCCTTGTTCCTGACAGTGCCAACAAGCCCTACGACATGCACGAGGCGGTGCGCCGCATCGCCGACGAGGGCGATTTCCTCGAGCTGCAGAAGGATCACGCCGGCAACATCCTCACCGGCTTCATTCGCCTCGACGGCAACACCGTCGGTGTGGTCGCCAACCAGCCGCTGGTGCTTGCCGGCTGCCTCGATATCAACTCCTCCAAGAAAGCCGCCCGCTTCATCCGCTTCTGCGACTGTTTCGGCATTCCAATCCTGACCCTGGTCGATGTCCCGGGCTTCCTGCCCGGCGTCGCGCAGGAATATGGCGGCATCATCAAACATGGCGCGAAGCTACTCTTCGCTTACGCCGAAGCCACCGTCCCGAAAGTCACCGTCATCACCCGCAAGGCCTATGGCGGCGCCTATGACGTGATGGCCTCAAAGCACATCCGCGCCGACGTCAATTACGCCTGGCCCTCCGCCGAAATCGCCGTCATGGGCGCCAAGGGCGCCACCGAAATCCTCTACCGCGCCGAGCTCAACGACAAAGACAAGATCGCCAAGCGCACCGCCGACTACGAGTCGCGCTTCGCCAACCCATTTGTGGCGGCCGAACGCGGCTTCATCGACGACGTCATCATGCCCAGCACTACCCGCAAACGCGTCGCGCGCGCATTCGAGACGCTGCGGCACAAGAAGGCCAGCATGCCGGCGAAGAAACACGACAACATCCCGCTGTGATGGAGGAAACATTGTTTCTGGCCATTGATCCAGATCCCGAACTGGTACTAGCAGCAGTGGAGAGTTCGGACGACCTTGGAAAGATACTCCGCATACATTTGATGATCGAAGGTCTCACCGAGAAGCTGCTGAGGGAGCACTCGCGGGCAAAGGTGGACGGACGAACCACGTTCTGGGCAAAGGTCAACCTCATGCGCGCGATGGGCGTTCCCGAAAAGCTCTGTGCCGCATGCGAAGCACTTGGGAGTCTCAGGAACCAGTT